>DJBY01000056.1:0-10819 GCA_002430605.1 Opitutia bacterium UBA5964
CTGGGATGGGGGATATTTCCGGAATCGGAGATGAAAATGGCGCAGTGTTTGTTTCTCGGGACTGCGCTTTCGATCACAGCGGTGCCAGCGTCGATCCGTGTTCTTATGGACCTCGACAGATTGCACACCGAGGTCGGTCGAACCATCGTTTCGGCCGCGATTATCGACGACTTATTGAGCCTGATTCTTCTGGCTGTATTGACTGGTGTGCTGAGTAATGACGGGCGTCTGGACTTGTTCTTGGGATTTATGATCTTCGGGAAAGCCTGTGTTTTTTTGGGTATTACATTCCTGATCGAAAAGTATCTGGTGCCACGGATGCGATCGATCGTGACGCAATTCAAGTCTGAAGAATTTGGCTTTTCCTCTCTCTTGATTGCTGGTTTTGCGTATGCGGTATTTGCCGAGTTGCTTGATTTACACTTCATCGTTGGGGCTTTTACCGCCGGTCTGCTGTTTGAGCAGAAATATGCGGGGCACGACATGTACAAGGATGTGAAGGGTAAATTGAATTCAGTGACGGTTGGGTTTATGGCTCCGGTGTTCTTTGCCTCGATCGGGCTGAATTTGAATCTCGAAGCCTTTGCAGTGATTCCCGGAGTCGCCTGCCTTTTGATACTGGTTGCTCTGTTGACGAAAGTGCTGGGCGCCGGCGTCGCTGCTCGAATCACAGGCTATACAAATCAGGATGCCGCGATCATTGGTGTGGGCATGAGTAGCCGTGGCATGGTCGAGATCATCATTGCGAATATTGCGCTGCAAGCGGGCTTGTTCACTGTGCCGCAGGACGCGCCGGTGGTGACTTATATGTTTTCAGCAGTTGTGGCTATGGCGATCGCAACAACCGTTCTGACGCCGATTGCCCTAAAATGGATGGTGCAGCGGCAGAGGCAGATGGAGCCTCCAGATTTGGAGGCTCCAGGGAACTGAACTGAAATGAACTGTTACGCCTTCAGCGCATGATCCAGATCGGCTAGCAGGTCTTCGATGGCTTCGATGCCGACGGAGAGGCGCACGAAGTCGGCGGTTACGCCGGTGGATTGTTGCTGTTCCTCAGTGAGTTGTTGGTGCGTGGTGCTGGCGGGATGGATCGCGAGCGACTTGGCGTCGCCGATATTGGCGAGGTGACTGAACAGCTCGAGGCTGTCGATAAACTTGCGTCCTGCTTCAAGGCCGCCTTTCAGACCAAAGCCAACGAGTCCGCCGAAGCTGTCTTTATCGAAATATTTCGCGGCGGCGGCGTGCTGTGTGCTTTCGCTGAGTCCAGGGTAATTGACCCAACTGACGGCTTCGTGACTTTCTAGGAATTGGGCGACCTTAAGCGCATTGGAGCAGTGGCGCTGCATACGCAGGTGCAGTGTTTCGAGCCCTTGGATGTGCAGGAACGAGTTGAACGGAGAGGTGCAGTTGCCCGTATCGCGTAGCCATTGTAGGCGCATCTTCATGATGTAGGCGATGTTCGCCCCGCCGGCTGGTTCGAACGCTTTGAACACATCCCAATGCACGAGACCGTGGTAGCTTGGGTCGGGCTCGGTGAATTCGGTGAAGCGGCCGCTGCCCCAATCGAAATTGCCGCCGTCGATGACGATGCCGCCGATACTGGTACCGTGTCCGCCGATGTATTTGGTGAGGCTGTGGACGACGACATTCGCGCCGTGCTCCAGCGGACGACAAATCATCGGTGAGGCGACGGTATTGTCAATGATGAGCGGGATCTTAGCTGCGCGGGCGACGGCAGAGACCTCCTCGAAGGGGAAAATATTGAGCTTCGGGTTGCCAACGGTGTCGCCATAGATGGCTTTGGTTTTTTCGTCGATCAATGGTTCAAAGCTCGAGGCGTCTTCGGCGTTGGCGAAGCGCACTTCGATACCGAGCTTCGGCAAGGTGTATTTGAACAGTGTATACGTGCCACCGTAGAGTTGCGCCGACGAAACAATATTATCACCCGCACCAGCGATGTTGAGGATCGCGCTAGTAATGGCTGCCTGACCACTGGCGTGGGCGAGGCCCGCGACGCCACCTTCAAGTGCGGCGACGCGCTTCTCTAGCACATCGGTGGTGGGGTTCATGATGCGAGTGTAGATGTAACCGAGCTCTTCGAGGCCGAAGAGTTTGGCGGCATGATCGGTATCCCGAAACATGTAGCTGGTGGTCTGATAGATGGGCACGGCGCGTGAGCCTGTTTCTGCGTCAGGCGTGTGGCCTGCATGGAGGGCAAGGGTGCCGAGCGCGGCTGCTTTTTTATCTGTCATGAGTGTGGGAGAATTAGGAATTAGGAATTAGGTGTGGCGAGTTGAGTTTTACGGCTTCTTGCTTTAGTGGCGTCCCAGGAGAGCCCGACCTTGTCCAGAAAGCGTGCGGCTTCTTCGAGGAATTCGTTGTCGGGTCGCGTTTCGCGGAGAATGCGTTTGTATTCACGCAGTGCATTGCTGCGCTGTCCTTCGGCAGCAAAGGCACGTGCGAGTTGCTTGCGCCTCTCGACGAGATCTGGACGTTTTTCGAGGACATCTTGGAGTATGTTGATCAGCTGACTATTAGTGAATAGCGAGTCTTCTGAGCGATCGGAAAGGTCGATTCTATCGACGAGGGCGGCTTTGGGCTCCCATGCATTTGGCCACTGTTCTGACATGACAGTCCACATCTGGGTGGGCGCCGCGATTGAATAAGCAAACGCAGCGCTGAGGCTAATTTCAACTAGGAGTAACAATGAGTATCCCATGACCCAGAGCTCTTTGCCGGCGATGCCCATGCCATAGATGAGGCTTCCGAGCGCGACAATGACTAGGGCGACAATCATCGGTAAGGCGACGTATAGGTGGTGATCTTCGTGCGCGAGGGCTCCATTAATAAAATGGCCGTCCTGACTGGTGCCATATACGATGAGCACTAGGTAGCTGCAGAGCCCCAGCAGGATCGCACGGCTCCAGCTCTTTCTGATATTATAAGCGGTGAAGATAAAAAACGGTACGAACAGCAGGAAGGGCAGCAGGCTCATTTGAGTACTGATTCCGTAGTTGGCGTCTGTGTCGAATCGATGGAACAGGGCGTTTTTTATGGGGAAGAGCGCCTGCTGGGTAAAGTGAGCCATGTTCTGCCCTGCGTGATTGAGTCGGTCTGTGGTACTGACTGGATCAACTCCTTCTACGTGGGCGCTGCCGGCGTTGATCCACACACCTAGAAAGAGGCAAAGGCAAAGCAGTGGTAGCACTCGATTAAAGGACTCGACGCGTATCGATCGTTCCTGATGGAGGATGACCAGCGCGAGAATAACTGGGATGGCAAATGCGGCTGGGTGTACCAAACAGGCGATGGTCGTAAGCACAATAGTGACGATGTAGTCGCGCGCGTTGCGGTTGCGGCTGCCGAAGTAGAGCGCACTTAATATAAAGATCAACGCGATGATCTCGCTGCGGTAACCAGCCCAGAAGAGTGTCTGTATAGTGGCCGGGTGGAGCGCGAAAATCAGGGTGGCTGAAAACGCGGCAGGGAATTTCAGCGTCTCCAGGTTTTTGAGGAGCAGTATGGCCGCGAACAGGTGCAGTAGGATATTGATGCCTCGGTGAACTGTTGCGGTCGGCAGTGGGATGGTTTGTTCGAGAAAGTAACTGCTGATGGCGATCGGGTTGTTTTGGCGAATGCTGTCGAGCGTCCATGCTTGTTGCCAGCTGTCCATCGATTGAAAGGCGCTGCGTTCGATCGAATCGAAGTCGGACCAAAGCACGTCAGATATTAGCAGTGGGCTGAATACCAAGATCACTAATACAATGAGCGCGAAATAGGCACGACGGCTGGCGCGTGGCGCGACGACGACGGCGGTGCTTCGCTTGCGACGCTTATTGGGCGTGGCTGGCTCCGATTTGGAAGGGGAGACGATTCGATTCACCGTGTGTGGTGTGTGCGGTTCTGCGTTGTGAGGCTGTGACATTATTAGTGAGTGGTCTGAACGGGGTAGCTGTTTAGCGATTTGCCACGGCGGCTCAGAGCCAGTGTTAATGCTTTCAGGTCAATCTGAGCGCCGGCGACTATGTTGTTACGAGCAAACCAGCCGCGGTTGGTCTCTATCGCGATTAGCACTTGTTGGTTGCGGGAGGGAACTCCATTTTCATTGTAAGGGTAGAGCGCATGTATCTCGAGCAAACGTCCGCTGGCATCAAAATAGCCGAGATCCAGAGGGATGCGGGTATTACGCATCCAGAAGGAACGTGGTTCAGGCTGATCGAATAGAAACAGCATACCGTGATCCTTGGGCATGGAGTCGCGGTGCATCAGGCCTTTGCTTTGCTCGCTTTGAATGAGTGCGAGTTGTACCTGGAGCGGCGCTCCGTCGATTGAAATTGGAAAATAGGTGTCGCTGGATTCCGGCGCGGTTATCGGCCCTTGCCGGCCACAGGCAATGAGCAGCAGGAAAAGGGGGAGTGTGAACAGTAAGCGGTAGAGCGGTTTCATAGAGACTCGATTGTTAAGTCGAAGCGTGACAGATTAGTTGGAATATAGAAGAGTCTTAACGCAATCATTTGTAATGAAAAGTAAATCCTCAGTTATCCGTATTCTCTATGCTGCCTCGGAGCAGTCTGCCGATATTTTCTACCTGACGAGGGTCTTTGTACCGGATCCGTTCTTGTGCTTCATCGTAGGGGGCCGCTCCACGGCGGTGGTGTCTCGATTAGAGTACGGTCGTGTCCGTGCACAATCGAATTGTGATGAAGTGCTGCTGCTGGAGACGGTGCAGTTGCAGGTGGCAAGGGCCTTACGGATTGAGCCATTGGCGGTGGGGCTTGCGGAGGTGATGTGTTATTTTGCAAAGTTGAACAAGGCGAGTGAACTGGAAGTGCCTGAGAGTTTTCCATCAGTATATTTTGCGAAGCTGTTAGCCGCGGGTATGCAGGTGCGAATCGGTGCAGACCCGTTTTTTCCAGCTCGTGAGTTGAAGAGCGATGCTGAGGCGAAGGCATTGCGACAGGGCAATGCCGCGAGTGCGGCCGGTATTCGCACGGCTGAGAGCGTGTTACGCGCATCGAAGATTGTCGGTAAGTGCCTCAAATACGAAGGGCGCACACTCACTTCCGAGTGGCTGCGTACGATGATCGATCAAGCCTGTCTGGCGAAGGGGGCAGTGGCGCAAAATACGATCGTGGCTGGCGGCAAGCAGGGCTGTGATCCTCACGAAGGTGGACACGGGCCGCTCAAGCCGAACGAACTAATTATCGTCGATGTGTTCCCGCGTGTGCAAAAGACCGGCTATCATGGCGACATGACACGCACTTTGTTGAAAGGCCGCGCGAATGATGCACAGCGAGCGCTCGTCGGTGCAGTGCGTGACGCGCAACTCGCGGCGTTGGCAAAAGTGAAGGCTGGCGTGAGCGGCGCGACAGTGCACGGCGCGGCAGTTCAGCTATTTGAGGGTCGTGGTTTTCATACTGAACGGCGCGGCGAAGGCTTTGTTGGCTTCATACATTCGACTGGGCATGGCCTCGGACTTGAGGTGCATGAGGCACCTCGTGTGTCACCAACTGCCGGTCGTTTACGCAAGGGCCACGTGATCACGATTGAGCCCGGCTTGTATTATCCGGAGATCGGTGGTTGCCGGATCGAAGATGTAGTACGCGTGACGAAGGAGGGCAGTGAAATGCTCTCGTCGATGCATTATAAGTGGGAGCTGCGCTGATCCTAGATCAGATCTTCGAGTGTCGGTAGGAACTTTTTAAATGCGTCTTTGTTCGCTGCTTTCATGTAGGCCTCTTCCGGTGAGATATTGCCAGCATCCAGTTGTATCGCGATTGAGGAATCCATGAGCAGCATGCCTTGCGCTCGGCTACTTTCGATGATGCCGCGCACCTCACTGGTTTTTCCGATGCGGATGGTATTGGGGAGGGCATCGTGCTGGAGGAGGATTTCGTGCACGGCGACGCGCCCAGATGGTATCTTTTTACAAAGCAATTGAGAGACGATGCAGGTCAGGCAACCGGCGAGCAGTACGCGAATCTGCGCCTGTTCATCTGCAGGAAAGGCATCGATGATGCGGTCGAGTGTCTTGGGGGCGTTATTGGTATGTAGTGTGCCGAACACCAGCATGCCCATTGAGGCGCAACTCAGGGCGAGTTTGATCGTTTCTAATTCGCGCATTTCACCGACGAGGACGATGTCTGGGTCGGCGCGCATCGCTCCGCGCAGTGCATTGGAAAACGAGTGACTATGCTCACCAACTTCGCGGTGGACGATAACGCTCTTCTTTTTGAGGTGCACAAACTCGATGGGATCTTCGACGGTAATGATGTGCTTCTGAAAGTTCTCGTTGATGTAGTCGATCATTGCCGCGAGCGTGGTGGACTTACCACTGCCAGTTGGGCCAGTAACCAATACAAGGCCTTCCTTATACTGGCACACGTCCTTGAGGACTTCGGGCAGTTTAAGTGTGTCGAAGGAGAGGATCTCTGCGGGGATTTGCCGAAAGACGGCTGCTTGCCCCCAGTGGTTGTAGAAAAAACTACCGCGGAATCGGGCGAGTCCAGAGATCTCGTAGGCGAGATCCAGATCGTGATTTATTAGGTAATCTTCCCAGCGTTTGGGTAGTGTGACACTTTGCAGCAGTTCCGACATTTTATCAGCTGTGATGATTTCGTCGCTGAGTGCGGAGATACGCCCGGAGCTGCGAATTTTCGGGACGGATCCGACCGATAGGTGTAGATCGGAACCGTCGTTCTCTAGCATCTGTTTCAGGTAGGTGTCGAGTAAGGCCATGGTATCAAATACGAGCGGGAGGTGGCTATTTATTGCGCGGTATCGTTTGCCTGCGTCGATGCTGCTTCGGTCGCGCGGTAGTCGCGTATTTGTTTATGCAGCATACGGTTGCGGATGTTTTCCAGCGCGATGTCGTCATTGATGATTCCATTCTTCCAGAGTTCTAAGACTGAGTAATCCATTTGAACCATACCCGCACCGCGTCCAGTCTCCATCACATTGGCTAGCGCTTGGATTTTGCCATCGCGAATCAAAGCGGCAACTGCCATATTTTGCAGGAGTAGTTCACTTGCCAGTGTGAGGCCGCCTTCTATATTAGGCAGCAGTCGCTGGCAGACGATCCCGCGCAGACTCTCGGCAACCATCGATCTGATCTGTGACTGCTGCGCTGGGGGGAACACATCGAGTAGTCGGTTGAGCGTCGTCGATGCATCGCTGGTGTGCATTGTTGCGATCACTAAGTGTCCGGTTTCAGAGGCGCTGATCGCCATCTCGATGGTTTCCAAGTCGCGCATCTCGCCGATGACGATGATGTCGGGGTCTTGGCGCAGCGCGCCTTTGAGGGCGCGCTTATACGTTTTTGTATGCGGGCCAACACCGCGTTGTGTAATTTGGCAGAGCTTGGACTGCTGGATCACTTCGATCGGCTCTTCGACCGTGATAATATGATCCTCGCGGGTCTGATTTAATATCTCGATCAAGGCGGCTAGGGTAGTGGTCTTGCCGGAGCCGACTGGACCAGTGACGAGAATCAAACCGTTGTGAAATGCTAATAGCTCTTTGAGTCGATCGGCGTTGGGGAAGCCCAGTTCTTCGAGGCTTGGTGTTTTTGCGGGCACGATACGGTAGGTGCCTGCAATGCCTTCCTTGTGCTGCATTAGATTGACGCGGAAGCGCTGGCCTGAACTAAAAGGAAGTGCAAAATCGAGATCTTTTTCGTCTTTGAAGCAAGTGGCTTGTTCGTCGGACAGGATGGATAGATTCAGTGCGCTTGCGACCTTTGCAGATACGATGCCTGTAGATTTGTAAACGACCGCACGGTTGTGGCGCACAAAGATACGACTATCTGCGCAGATATGGAGATCGCTGGCTCCCTCGTGCGCGGCGATTAGCAGGAGAGCGATGAGCGCTTGTTTCGCTTCGCTGCCACTGATGTTCTCAAGGCGCGACGGTTCAAACCATGTCGGATAGACCTCGTCTACATCGATCACGTGTTCGATTGTCTGCTCTGCGGTTTGTGATTGGAGGTCGGGGTCTCGCGGTGGCGATGTTGGCACCGGTGCTTTAATCGATCGGCGTGAAGCACTCTCTGTTGGCTGAGGTGAGTCTGTTTTCTTCGAGGGCAGCTTGATTTTTGGCCGTGCGTTGGCGGATGAATCCGCTAGTTCGGACTCGCTCTGTTTAAACGGATTGGAGCCAGGGATTTTGCCTTCGCGCGTCATTTCCTCCGCCTGATGGAGGAGTTCTTGTATTTGCTCGAATTCACCCTCGCGGCCTTCTTCTAGAATGGTTTGAGCGAAGTCTAAAAGCTCCGAATCTGTCTTCAGCGTGTGGCTTAGTCTCTGGCAGTCTTCCGTGCTCAGGATGCCCTGCTTGATGCAGAGATTGGCGAAGAGTTTGATTTCATTATTCACAGTCGGGACGGTCACGGCAACCGCTCAAATAGAGATGAATGAAATTCAGTGCTTCGCGAGCGAATTTTAATCCGCAGGTGACTTTTTTGAATCAAGTCACGTTGATTGCATGATTCATTGATGTCCGACGAACTATTGATTCCAAGGGCATTTCCCTAATGCCATTGCCATGCCGCAGGTGTCGGTCAAGCCCGCAAAGGCCAGTCCTGCGCCGACGAAGCCCGGCACTATCAAAAAGGCGGAGTGGAGAAATACCCCTGCGAGCGTGCCGCATAAAACGAGCAGCCCCGCTGCGATGCGAACTTGTCGCTCAATTGAAATGGCTCCCTTGCCATAATTAATATCGAGACCATGCTCAATTGCCGCTGCAGTGCCCCCTTCCACGACGATTACATTCTTATGGCCTGCGTTCATTAGCTTTCCTGCTGCCACACTAGCGCGTTTGCCACTTTGGCATAGTAGATAGACAGGGTTTTCCGTGCCATGCGTCTCGCAAAATGAAGCGGCATCGAGCTGATCTAGAGGCTGAAGCTGTGCCCCACTGACATGAGCTGCGTTGAACTCGCCAGGCGTGCGCACGTCGATGACGGTGCACTGATTGATGAAGAGTTGTGGTAGTTCGATAGGTGAGATGGTTTTTTGGCTCATTAGATTTTACTCTATTTACACTTTAACAGAATTCAAGACTTGGCGCACTATCAGCAGCCGTTTTAATGCCGCACTTCACTTTCTCTTCAAAGTTCAACTCATTCCACTTATGCAAAGAACCGCACTTCTCTCCGTCAGCGATAAATCAGGTCTCGTGCCGTTCGCTAAAGCACTCGTCGAGCAGCACGGCTATCGTCTGCTCTCCACTGGCGGCACTGCCAAGCTCCTCGATGAAGAAGGCATTCCCGTCACCGAAGTCAGCGATTACACTGGTTTCCCTGAAATGATGGAAGGCCGCGTCAAGACGCTGCATCCGAAAATTCACGGTGGTCTTCTCGCTCGTCGCGACAAGGCAGACCATATGGCAGCAGCGGCCGAGCACGGTATCGACATGATCGATCTCGTCGTGGTCAACCTGTATCCATTCGAAGCAACCGTTGCTAAGCCAGACGTCACATTCGAACTCGCGATCGAGAATATTGACATCGGTGGCCCTTCGATGCTTCGCTCTGCGGCGAAAAATCACGCCTCGGTCTCCGTTGTTGTTGATGCGGCCGATTACGACCGCGTGCTCGCTGCGATGGGCGACGACGCGGCGCTCACCACATTGCGCCGCGAACTCGCGCTGAAGGTATTTCAACGCACATCGGCTTACGACGGTGCGATTGCTAAATACCTCGAAGGCCAGGTCAACGAGCCGAACCTTGGCGATATTTCTGGCATCCCATCCGAGTTAGACATTCAGCTCCCTCAAGTGCAGAGCCTCCGCTACGGCGAGAACCCGCACCAGAAGGCGGCGCTTTATGGCAGCTTCTTTGATTGCTTCGAGCAACTGCAAGGCAAGGAGTTGAGCTTTAATAATATCATAGATATCACCGCGGCGACTTACTTAATCGGCGAGTTTCAGAAGCCAACCGTTGCGATCCTCAAGCATACCAATCCTTGCGGCGTCGCCAGTGCCGACTCACTGGTCGAAGCATGGGAGCAGGCATTTGTTACCGATCAGCAAGCACCGTTCGGTGGCATCATCGTGGTTAATCAGACCATGGACGCCGACCTCGCTACGATCGTCGCCAAGATTTTCTGCGAAGTGATCATCGCCCCAGACTTCACACCAGCCGCCCGTGAAATCTTCGGTAAAAAGAAGAACCTGCGCCTGATGACGGTGAAGGGCGCATTGCCTGCGGATTCCTTGCAAGAGATGCGTTCCGTTGTTGGCGGCGTGTTGATCCAAGATCGTGACACCATGCCAGACCGGCCAAGCGACTGGAAGATCGTCTCCAAGCGTCAGCCCACTGCCGAAGAAATGCGCGCGATGGTCTTCGGTTGGAATGTGGTGAAGCACGTTAAGTCCAACGCCATCGTCTATGCTGGTTGCGAACGCACACTCGGGGTGGGCGCTGGTCAAATGTCCCGCGTTGATAGCTCCAAGATTGCAGTTTGGAAAGCCGGCGAAGCAGGTCTCGACCTCGCCGGTTCGATCGTCGCTTCCGATGCGTTCTTCCCATTCGCCGACGGCCTGATCGCCGCCGCTGAAGCTGGAGCGAAGGCAGCGATCCAACCAGGTGGTTCGGTGCGTGACGACGAAGTGATCGCCGCCGCCGACGAGCGCGACATGGTCATGGTCTTTACTGGCAAACGCCACTTCAAACACTAGGCTCCTAGTCCTATAGTCGTATTTTCAAAAGGCCGGGCAGTGATGCTCGGCCTTTTTCGTATTCGCCCTTCGGGCTATGTAATACATAGTTTTACGGCATGATTAAGGCAATTAAGAAGGTGGGTTAACTCATCCTCCAGTT
>DJBY01000056.1:11053-14310 GCA_002430605.1 Opitutia bacterium UBA5964
TATCGGAGTCTGCAGGTGCAGCACCTCAGGTAAAGATGTCTGGTGGACCGGCCTTTAAGGATGGGATAGAGATGGCGGCAGCTTACTTGTTTTATCTCTTTCAGAATCATCCTTTCAAAATCGATTCTCGCACTTTGACGGGGGAGACGTCCGCGACGATTTTTTCGAAGTGTCGTCCTATAGCGTGCCCAGCTCTTTTTATTGTTGAGCGATTGAGAGTGACTTTTAGAAAAAAGCACTCATATCGGATCTTACCTTAATAGCAGGAATCGGGTGATGATGCGGTTAGCGCATTGTCGGGTGAAAGAGCTGTTTGCTAGGTAACTCCAATGTATAAAACTATAGTTGTAACGGATCAGGTGGAGACTCCTGATCTGGGTCTTACAGTCATAACCTTTGATCAATATCTAAAGGATTACCCGAAGCGAGATGAGCCACGCACTCGGATCATTAATCTGTGCGATACGGAGTATTATTTGAGCCGTGGGTATTATTGCTCGCTATTGGCTGAGTCGCGGCAGCATCGGGTCTTGCCGAGTGTGAATACGATCAATGATCTGCGTGATCAGGATGACTCGGATCAGCATTTACAACCGCTGCATCCTTTGCTGCCTAAAAGCGTGGGTAATTTGGCGGCACCGTTAACGCTTGATGTTTTCTTTGGTTGGGTCCCTCAAGAGGAGTGGAAGAAGACCGCACGTTCGTTTTTCGAGCATTACGCATCGCCGTATTTGCAAGCCACGATCACGCGGGGTGAGAACGGTGTTGAAATTAAAGTCGAGCGCGGGGATATTTCGGCGCTTTCTGCAGAGGGACGCAGCATTTTTTATGAGCGCTTACGCGTGTTTACTCAGCAAGTCTGGCGCAATCCGAGTCGTCGCCAGCATCGATGGGATATGGCGATCCTCTATAATCCTGATGAGGCGACTACGCCCAGTGATACAGAGGCGATTAAGCGCTTTGTGAAGGCGGCTTCGAAGGTGGGGATTGGCACGGAGGTCATGCGGGCTGATCAACTGAAGTATGTGTCGCAGTATGACGCCTTGTTCATTCGTGAAACCACCAGTATCGACCATCCGACTTATCGCTGGTCTCGCAAGGCCGAGAAAGAAGGTTTGGTCGTGATTGATGATGCCACTTCGATCATGCGCTGTTGTAATAAGATTTTTCTACATGACGCGTTTACTTACAATGGCGTGAGCGCTCCTGGCACCTTGGTCGCTTCGAGTAGTGTGGCGAAAGAGCTGGATCGGATTGAAGCGATGTTTAATTATCCGGTGGTCTTGAAAATGCCCGAGAGCTCCTTTTCGATCGGTGTTTATAAAGCTGAAAACCGCGTAGAACTGAAAGAAAAGCTGGAGTTGATGTTTAACGAGTCGGCCCTCGCGTTGGTGCAAGAGTATTTATATACGGACTTTGACTGGCGCATCGGCGTGCTCAACGGCCGAGCGATTTATGCGTGCAAATATTTCATGGCCCGTAATCACTGGCAGATCTATAATCATGCCTCCAGTCGTAAGTCTGCGCAAACGGGTGGTTTTGAAACGATTCCCACTTTTGAAGCGCCTCGTGCGGTGCTGGATGCTGCGTTGAAGGCGAGCGCGATTATAGGTAATGGTCTTTACGGCGTCGATTTGAAGCAGATCGGTCACCATGTGTATGTGATCGAAGTGAATGATAATCCCAGTATCGAGCATAGTGTGGAAGATGCCTATTTGGGTGATGAGCTTTACATGATCATCATGCAGGAATTTGTGGACCGCTTGGAGCGTCGTGGGCGTAATCGCAGTTAAGGATGTCGTCATGAGTGAGCCGATTTTGATCCGTGAGGCAGTATTGGATGACCTCGAGGCGCTGTTGGCACTGGAAGAGATCTGCTTTCAGAGCGACCGTTTGAGTCGTCGTTCCTTTCAACGTTGGTTGAAGGGGGATCGCGGCATTCTGTCGGTGCTCGAGTTTGAGTGCCAAGTCGTCGGTTATGGATTGGTGTTGCTGCGTAAGGGCACTCGTTTGGCGCGGCTCTATTCGATTGCGCTGAGTCCGGTCGTGCGCGGGCGAGGCTTTGGGCGCCTGCTAGTGCAGGCCTTGGAGGCAGAAGCAATGGAGGCGGGGTGTTTATTTATGCGGCTCGAAGTCTCCAAAGTAAATACAGCGGGCATCTCTCTCTATACGAATCTAGGTTACGGTGTTTTCGGCGAGTTACCTGATTACTATGAAGACCATACGGATGCCTTACGTATGCAAAAGCAGATCCGTTTTCCGGGAAGAGGGCGCAAGTAGGCGCTTATTCCTTGATATCGGCAGAGCACGCAATTCCGCTGCGAGCCGACTGCGCTGATGATGGCGATGGCTGGCTTCGATCACACGATCACATTAAATCAAAATCTGCAGCGCGGACCTTAGAGCTGGTTTGTGATTAA
The DNA here is from genome assembly GCA_002430605.1 of Opitutia bacterium UBA5964. Taxonomy (GTDB): domain Bacteria; phylum Verrucomicrobiota; class Verrucomicrobiia; order Opitutales; family Coraliomargaritaceae; genus Lentimonas. The sequence continues at coordinate 13,474 of DJBY01000056.1, forward strand.
AACTAGCGAACTAGGTTTGATTAACCTGCCCTGAGTGCTCACTGTCTGGACTAATGAAAAAGAAGTTTTGTTCGCTCGCGCTCCTTTCGGGAGTTTTGCTTTGGTCTGTTGCTTGCACCACGGTGCCGCAGACGGGGCGCTCGGCCTTGCACTTGGTGCCTTCGGATCAGTTGGCTTCGATGTCGGCGACGCAATTTGGGCAGCTCAAGCAGGAGACGCCGATCTCGCGCGACCCCGTTTACAACGCACAGGTGCGACGCGTCGGTGAACGGATTGCCTATGCGGCGGGGCCCGATATGCCCAATGCACAGTGGGAGTTTGTCGTGTTTGACGACGATGAACAGATCAATGCTTTTGCGATGTCTGGCGGCAAGGTGGCGGTCTACACTGGTATTTTTAAAATCGCAAAAACCGACGCCGATCTGGCAATCGTGATGGGCCATGAAGTGGCGCACGTGGCGGCGGGTCATGCTAATGAGCGCGTTTCTCAGCAGTTGCTGGCAGCGGGCGGGGCGTTGGCGTTACAGTTCGGCACCTCTGATATGGATAGCGATAAGCGCGCCTTGTTGCTGGCGGCGTATGGTGCGGGTGCGTCGTTGGGCGTGATGCTGCCGTATAGTCGTTACCACGAGAGTGAGGCCGACGAAATCGGTCTAATCTACGCCGCCAAAGCCGGCTACGATCCACGTGCGGCGATTCCTTTTTGGGAGCGTATGGCCGCGCAGAGCAATGGTGCACCACCTGAGTTTTTGTCCACACACCCCGCTGGCTCGACGCGTATTCGTAAGCTCAATGAGCTGATGCCCAAAGCGATGCAGGTGTATCGGAATCGCTAGC
>DJBY01000116.1:0-4564 GCA_002430605.1 Opitutia bacterium UBA5964
ATCTTTTAAGGCCACCTTCGCACGGCCTTCTGCGAACGCGCCGACGCCGATCACCCACTCGGGTTGCAACGCCGCAACTAACTCGCGCAAATGTGTATCACACAGTGAATACAACGCGGCGACCTCAGACGCGGGCAACTTATCTGGTGTGCGATTGCGCCCGCTTGCTTCCATAAAAACCAGCGGACAATAATTCGCCACAAAGTGATCCGCAAAAAACGCATCCGCAGAAGCGAAGCGCTCGCTAAACAAGCCCCACAGGCGACGCCCGCTCACCTCACTGCGCTGACAAGCGAAGCCCTCGACAACACGCTTTGGATGCTCGTTGAACGGCTTCTGTATTATCTCATTCACACCAATCCAGTCGCGCACCAGCGCAACTTCACCAAACGGCACGCCGGTCTGCGCCATGCCAAAGGGCCCTGGGTTCATCCCCATGAAAATTACTTGCTTCGGCGAATTGGCGTGCTGCTGCAGATAACTCAGATGCCCTGCCCACGCGTAGTCCAGCGGGTTATAAACATGCGTCGTCGGCTCTGCGAACTGCAGTGCATCCACGCCAGTTGAAAGCCTCTGTGCTGCGGCGATCGCAGCCCCTCTGGTCGAGTTAGTCATCCTTCGCTTTGCCGCCGACATCACTATGACCAAGGTCTCGCTCGGGCGCGATCTCATCGCGGATGCGCTGCTTCAGCTCCTTCATTTCAGGAAAACGCCCCTCGTCTTCGCGATTCCACACTACGTCCCCATCCACAGTGACGCGAAACGTGCCGCCCACCTCCGATGGCCTCAGCGTCACTGCGCCGAGCTCACTCTCGAACGTCGTTAACAGTTCCTGCGCAGTCCAACCTGCTCGCAACAACCAGCGACAGCCCGGGCAATATTCAATCTCAACACTTGGTTTCATCGTTCTAACAAGTTGCCATCATAGAGCTCGAGTTCAACAACAGGCAAGGCATCCAACAGCTCGCGCACTGTGCAGCCCTCGATCAATAAAGCCGGTTCAATATCAGCCAGCGGTTGCAACACGAAATCACGCTCCGCAATACGCGGGTGCGGCAGCTGTAAACGCTCGCTCTCAATCTTCGCCTCTCCATAGATCAGCACATCCACATCAATCGTGCGCGGCGACCAACTACCAGTGCGCACGCGGCCGAGTTGATTCTCTACCAACAGGCAAAGGTCCAACAACGCTTCCGCCGAACGGCTCGTCGACACCTGAATCACTGCATTCAAAAAAGGATCCGCATCGCCCATACCTATCGCTCGGTTCTGGTAGACCGAACTGGCCTGCAGCACTGACAGATCCTGTGCGGCGTCCAGCAATTGCAATGCAGTGCGCATCTGCTGCAAGCGTTCGCCAAGGTTACTGCCCAATGCGAGATATGCCGTCGTTAACGGCATCGCCTAACCTCCGCTGCGAAATAATCACAGATGCAATCCACTGGCACCGAAGGCTTTTTCACCTTAACTGTCACTTCCACAGCCTTGTCGAAGCGTTCCAAAATCTCCGTCGCGATTACTTCAGCCGCTCGCTCAATCAGATTAAAGCGAAAGCCCTCGAAGACTTCCTTCACTGCCTCATAGACTTCGACGTAGTTCACCGTTTGCTCTGGCGTATCTTCTTCAAATTCCAAGCCGTCGACCAACGTCAGTAATACATCGACTTTGAAGCGCTGCCCGAGCTGAGCCTCTTCTTTCAGCACACCGTGGCGGGCAAAAAATGCTAAGCCTTTTAATTCGATTTTCGTCTTATTCATAGCGTAAACAATGGTCCATCACTTGAGCGCATTCGCGGTTTTCACGAACGTCATGCACACGGATAAAATCAACTCCTGCCTGAATTGCCAATGCCGTAGTTGCCAAGCTGCCACTCAGACGCGACTTAGGGTTCTCCAACTCCAGCAGCTTCGCAATCATCGACTTGCGCGATGCTCCGAGCAGCAGCGGATAACCGAGGTCCACCAGTTCTGGTAAACGACGCATAATCTCCCAATTCTCGGCATAGCTCTTGCCAAAACCAAGCCCCGGATCGAGCAGGATCGCATCCTCTCTGACGCCTTCGGCTCGGACCAGCGCAATCGACTTTTCAAAAAATATACGAATCGCCTCAATTACGTCGCCGAGGCCCGCCTCCTGGGCAGGACGATTATGCATCAAAATACATGCCGCACCGTGTTGCCCAATCACTGTAGCCATCTGCGGATCGCGCTGCGCGCCCCAGACATCGTTGACAATATCTGCACCGGCGACCAGCGCGGCGGTCGCAACTTCGCTTTTTGAGGTATCAATCGAAATCAGCGCCTTTGTTTCGCCTCGGACTCTCTCAATAAAAGGCACCACACGCGCAATCTCTTCTGCCACAGAAATGGGCACATGCCCAGGCCGCGTGGACTCGCCACCAATATCAATAATTGTAGCACCCGCCTCCACCATCCGATGAAAGTGCTGCAGCGCCTGAGCGAGATCTACAAAATCACCACCATCCGAAAAAGAGTCTGGCGTGAGATTCAAAATTCCGACCATGTAAGTCTGCTGTCCCAGCACTAAGCTTCGACGCTGCGTGAAATAAGAAGTAGGCTTAATCATCTAACAATAGAACCGAATTGTTCATTTCCGCATCCGAAAATCCCGAGGTCAATGCATCCAACAGAGGCCGAGATTCACTCGGCAGCAATAGATCAAGCCCTTCCACGCTAATCGTATCCACTATTCTGATACCGACTGACGAGTTCGTCAAGAACACCGCCTCCGCATCCTGCAACACTGCTGGATAATAGCTGCCTTCTTCCACTGGAACCGAAAGCGACTCCGCAAGCCGCAGCACTTCAGCTCGAATCACACCAGGTAAAATACCCGTCGATAGCGCTGGGGTGCACAAGCGTCCCTCTTTAACAAAAAACAAATTCGCAACCGCAGTCTCGGCCAGCACACCTGCAGTGTTTACTCGCAGCACATCGGAGAAGCCCGCCGCCTGAGCCGATTCCAATAGTAACATGTTTTCCATGTAGTTGTGCGTCTTATGTCCCGCTAGGCGCGAATGCTGATTGAGTGGCGATTTCGTCTGCACCTGTAAGGACGCGAGATCGTTCGCGGCCATGGCTGACCGCGTATAAACGTAGCAACGAGCGCCGGCCCCCTCTTTGAGCAGTGAGAGTTTCACCGTGCCCTCGCGCAGCCCCTCACTGATCAGCAATTCGCGAATCGCCCCCAGTATTTGCTGCTCCGAATGATCAAGCGACAAACGAAACTCAATCGCCGAAGCGTAGAAGCGCTGCCAATGCGCCGCCCAAAAACACAGTCGTCCCTGCGACAGCTTAATCGTCTCAAAAATGCCAAAGCCATGCGCAAAGCCCGACTGAGTCGGATTCAAAGCAGCGGCTTCTCCAGACTTAAGTATTATAATTTCTGACATAAAGCATCCACAGTCTCACGAATCGCGCGGCCTTTATCGAGCGTTTCTTGATATTCATTTTCAGGGTCTGAATCCCAAACAATCCCGCCTCCGACTTGATAATCCAGATACCCATCCTTTAGCTGCAAGCTGCGAATGGCGATATTGAGCTCTGCATTGCCATCAAAGCCGATGTAACCGACAGACCCAGTATAAACTCCGCGGCGCGTAGACTCGAGCTCCTCAATCACCTGCATCGCCCGCACCTTCGGCGCACCTGTGATCGAGCCTCCCGGGAATAAGGCATGGATACAGTCAAAGATATCGTTGCCTTCTGCCAGCACTGCTTTGACTTGAGCAGTCTGATGAATGACCCGCGCATAGCGCTCCAAATGATATAATTGCTCGACACGCACACTGCCAAATTCGGCCACTCGCCCCAAATCGTTGCGCTCCAAATCGACGATCATCAGTAGCTCTGCACGATCCTTCTCGGATGTGCGCAGCGCCTCCGCATTCAGCGCATCCTCTTCGGGGGTCGCACCACGTGGACGCGTGCCTTTGATCGGCCGCGTCTCGAGCTGTCGCCCCTGCTTGCGTAAAAGCTGCTCCGGCGAAGTCGACAATACAGTAAACGCATCTGTGCGAATCAACGCACTATACGGCGCAGGATTTCCGGCCCGCAGGGCTTGATAAAGCTGAACTGGGCAACCCTCGTAGCGACACTTTGCGCGTTGCGAAAGATTCACCTGATACACATCGCCGCTGGCAATATAGCTGCGCACGCGCTGTACCGCCTGTAAATAATCGGCGCGCTCAATATTCCACTCCCATTCGCCACGTTGCGGCACGTCGGCAACTCCTGACGGTGGCGTGGCAGACACAATCGCCTGCAACTCAGCCAACACCACATCCTCATCCGCACGCAGACCCAGCGCGATCAAGCTCAACTCGCCCGTGTGATGATTCAGCGCTGCGATGCCATCGTAGAAGCCGAAATGAATATCTGGCATACCTCGGTCGTCTTCAGTCAAGTCGGGCAACAATTCGACCTGACGGCCATAATCGTAGGCAATAAAGCCGACCGCACCGCCAACAAAGGGAATGCCACTCGTATTCGTGCTCGAATATTTCGCCATTAGTTCGCGCAACAACACCAGACCGTCCGGACGT
>DJBY01000116.1:4814-10632 GCA_002430605.1 Opitutia bacterium UBA5964
CCGAATCGCTCGATCAACTCATCAACCGCTGGAAAAATCTGTAAGGCGACGATCTTCATCTTGAGAGAGAACTCCTCACTATCACATGCACTTTCACTGCGTTTAGTGCCGATTGGCACGCTGGATCAGATAGAAGCCAACTGCCTGGAAAATAATATTGGGCAGCCAGATCAATAGATCTGGACGCAGGGCACGGGCGCCCTCCAACCAACTCACTGCGATAATCAGAAAGTAATACGTCATCGCAATGATCAGCCCGATTGCCAGATTCGCATAACTTTCTTTTCGACCGACCTGAATCGCGAGTGGCACGCCAAAAATAGCCAACGAAAACACCGAGAACGCCATCGCGAAGCTTTTTTGCATGTGCATCTGCACCTTCATACGATTTTCCGAGATCCCTGCTTCGGCTTCGGTCTCTTCGGCCAACGCCAGATCTCTCTTCGCCATCAACTGCGAAAAGGTCATTTCTTTAATCCGCGCCTGACGCTGACTTTTCTCGCCAAAGATCTTACCCATCGGCAATTCGATCGGCAACTCGCCAAAAAAGAGCGAGCGCAGCGGCTCGTTCGCCAGCGACTCTGGATCTGAATTATCGCGTTGCTCTGCAGTGCCGTCTCTCAAAGTCAGCACCAGCGCATTATCATTCTTATCAAAATTGATTTCGCCCTCCTTCGCGCGCAAAAACAGCTTCACGCGTTTCTTATCGTCCAGTTCCCATATCCAGAAATCCTTCATCACCGGTCCTTCGCGGTCGCCCATGTAAATTACATAGCCAGGGAATTCACGAATGAAACGTCGCTCCTCAATGAACCCGATCGGGTTTTCACTGACGGCGCTCACCATCAACTGCTTATAAGCTAAGCGCGACTGTGGCGCATAGTGCAAGTTCACCACTACCCCAGCAATCATACCAATAAACGAGATCAGAAACACTGGCGATGCGATCTGATAAAGGCTAATGCCCGCCGACTTCATTGCCGTAATCTCCTGTTGCGAGGACAACCGCCCCAATGCCATCAACGTGCCGGTCAACACCCCCAATGGTAAGGCATACGCCGCCACGTAGGGGATCAACAGCCCCATCAACTTGAGGAAAACCATAAAGTCCAGCTTCCCAGCAGCCACCAGCTCGGCAATATCACGCATCGCATTCCCCAGCAGCAACACGAACACGAACAGCCCCATGGCTAAGGCCGTTGAGACCAGCACCTCCTTCAAGACATGACGATGTAGTAAATTAAGCATTTGCTGAAATCAGAAGTTAGTAGTCAGAACGCAGGAATCACAAGCCACAAGCGGAGAGAAATAATTTTCTCTCCGCAGCGACGTTTCGCTCTTCACACTTCGCAATTCACGCTTCAACCTGCCGGCATGCATACCAAACAAGAAGAAGTTCTCCAGATTTTCCGCGATGGCGGTGCGCTCCTCAGTGGCCACTTCCTGTTACGCTCAGGCTTGCACAGTGCCCATTTCTTTCAATGCGCGCAGGTCTGCCAATATATGGACAAAGTCACACGCATGGCTGAACTCCTGATCGAGGACCTCAAAGGCTATGGCGCAACCACGGTCGTGGGCCCGGCAATGGGGGGCCTCGTGATCGGCCAAGAGGTGGCTCGCCAACTCGGACTGCGCTTCTTGTTCCTTGAAAAAATCGATGATAAGCTCGAACTGCGCCGCAACTTTAAATTCGCCCCAGGCGAGAAAGTCCTGATCGTCGAAGACGTCATCACCCGCGGCGGTCGCGTCACCGAAGCACTGCAGCAATGCCGCGCACACGGCGCAGATCCCGTCGCAGTCGGCGTGATCGTCGACCGCAGCGCGGGCAAGACCACTTTCGACGTGCCGCACCACAGCCTCGCCGAGCTCAGCTTCCCAACCTATGAAGCGGACCAACTGCCCCCCGAGCTACAAGGGACCGAGGCGACCAAGCCCGGCAGCTAAGATGCTGATGCGCCACGCGGAAGCCCTCGATATCGACCGATCAGGCTTCACCCGCAGCGAATAGTCAGTCGACGCAAAGTCGCCCCAATCACAATCCTCCCTATGTTTAAATTCGACACCACCCTCAGCCGTCTACGCAGCGTCGGCATCTTTGAGGCCATTTCATTCCTGCTACTACTCGGCGTTGCAATGCCGCTGAAGTATGTGTTCGGACAGCCGGAGATGGTGCGAATTGTCGGCATGGCGCACGGCGTGCTTTGGATTCTGTATGTCGGACTCGCTGGGCTCGGACAACTCGACTACAAGTGGCCACTAAAAACGACGGCACTGCTGCTGATTGCCAGCATGCTTCCATTTGGCCCCATCTTTGCCGATGCCAAGTTGCTCAAAAAGGTCGGATATCAGTCAGCCGACTAGCGGCGCACCCAACGACTCGCTTGCGCGATGCTGTATTGAAACTTGCGGGCATGCTCTCGAATCAGGAACGGCATATCCCATTGTTTTTGTAACTCAAAACTCGGTTCCAATGCGGAACGTAAACCTGCGAACGAATCCTCTGCACCATCCCCGAGCCAATTCTCAGACGGGGTATATGCCTCCAGCCACGTGAATGGCGTGGTAATCACCAATTGCCCACCAGGCTTTAGTAACTGCGACAACCGCTGCAGCAGGCGGATTGGCTCCGGCAAACGACAGATCAAGTTGCACGCAATCACCACATCAAACAGCCCAATGTCCTCGCGTATGTGTTGTGCGTCGCCCCGCTCAAAGTGCACCCGATTCGGATCGATCGCAGCATCCACCTTTAGATCCAGTAGAGTGGTAGCTGAGCCTTCATCCAGCCGCCAGGCAGGGTGCAGACCCTGCGTCTTCATCCGATTGGCCGCATCAATAAACGCCTGCGAATAATCGATGCCAATCACTTCACGGCACGTTCGGGCCAGTTCAAAGGTAGAGCGCCCCACCGAGCAGCCGAGATCTAATGCCCGCGGCGCATCAGGTAATACTGAAGCATCGACTCCTTCGCTCACGCAGCGCAGCGGAAAGTCCAACGCGTCCGCTGCACCGAACGCATAAGGAAACTGCTCCTCTGCACTGGCATAATGAAAGATTAAATACTGCTGCAGCAGCTCGTCGGATTCGTAAGGATTTTTGGACATACTGCTAAAGACTATTCCGCGTTACCTGTCTTTTCAACAGGCTCAATCACTTTCGTACCACCCGTAATTTTCTCTGCGATCGTTTGAATGACAAAATACATCATCGGCACCACGATCAAGCTGAGCAAAGTCGCAGCCACCATTCCACCAAACACCGTCGTGCCGAGGATTTGACGCGACGACGAGCCAGCGCCGGAAGCGATCAACAATGGAATCACACCAAGAATGAACGAGAGCGCAGTCATCAACACCGCACGAAAACGAAGTTTCACTGACTCCACTGCAGAGTCAAAAATGCTCATTCCGCTTTTACGCTGAGCACTCGCGAATTCGGTCAAAAGAATCGCAGTCTTAGTCGATAGCGCGATCAACAGGATCAGTCCGATCTGTGTATACACATTGTTCTCCATGCCGCGCATTTTAACGGCAATCACCGCACCGAGCAAAGCAGTCGGGACCGACAAACAAACAGAGATCGGCAGCGTCCAGCTCTCGTATTGAGCAGCCAGCAGCAAGTAAACCATCAAGACCGCAAATGCGAAGACCACAGCGAGCCCCGTCGCCGCGAGCTTTTCCTGATATGACAACTCCGACCATGAAAAGCTCATCGATAAGGGGAGACTCGTCGCTGAAAGGGCTTCCATTGCATCCATCGCTTCACCGGAGCTGTGCCCCGGAGCAGGGTTACCCAACACTTTGACCGACGGCATCATATTAAAACGGATGATATTTTGTGGGCCTAGTTTCTCCTCCAGTGAAACGACCGCGCCCAACGGAATCATTCGTCCATCGGCCCCCTTCACTGCCAGCTTGTTAATATCACTAGGCTCACCGCGGAACTGCGCATCCGCTTGAGCCACGACCTTAAACACTCGGCCAAACAGTGTGAAATCATTCACATACAAGGACCCTAAATATATTTGCAACGTATCAAAGACAGACGTCATCGAGGTGCCGGTGCGTTTGATTTGCTCGCGATCAATATCCACAAAGATTTGCGGCACGCTGGCACGAAAGGTCGTGCGAGCACCTGCGACGGCAGGATCTTGGTTCGCTTTACTAATTAAGTCGTTGGCAATCTCAGCCAATTGCACCAACCCGCCGCCTTCCAGGTCTTGCAACATGTAGGTGAATCCCCCCGTGGTGCCCACACCAGGCAATGAAGGCATCGGGAAGCCAAACACTGTCGCATCTTGAATCCCTGCGAACTGCCGCTGCATCGCGGCAAGGATGCCACTCTGATGCAATTCGGGCGTCTTGCGATCGTCCCAATGCTCAAACACCACCACACAGAATCCAGCATTCACCCCAGCCGCTCCGTCAATTAAAGAGTAGCCAGAAATCGCCAAACAATCGACCACGCCAGGCGTGGCACTCACGATCTTCTGCACCTGATCCATGATTACGTCAGTCCGAGCCAGGGTCGCACCATCTGGCAATTGAACGCCTACCATACAATAGCCTTCATCCTCTTGAGGCACGAAACCCGTCGGCAAACTGCCCATGCCCTTCATTGAAATATAAATGATCGCACCGAAAATACAGAGGCCAATGACAGAGCCCTTCAGGGCGAGACGAACCAAGCCCTGATAGAACTTATTCGACCCACTGATCGAATTATTAAACAATTTAAACACGCCCTTGCCCTCTGCCTGACCAGGCTTGAGCAATACACCGCAAAGAGCGGGAGCAAGCGTCAGCGCATTGATCGAAGAGAAAACCGTCGCGATCGAAATTGTAATCGCAAACTGCTTAAACATCGTGCCGGTAATCCCACTCATCATTGCAGTGGGAATGAACACCGCCAACAGAACTAGTGTCGTCGCAATCACGGGCCCAGTCACTTCCTTCATACACTCCTCTGCCGCTTGCTTGCCACTGAGGCCTTTCTCTAAGTGAACAAAGGTATTCTCCACCACGAGAATCGCGTCATCTACCACGATCCCAATTACCAGAACGATCCCGAAGAGCGTCAATATATTGAGCGAGAATCCGAGCGCCAGCAGCACCGAGAAAGTGCCAATCAAGGCGACTGGAATGGTGATCGTCGGAATCAAGGTCGCGCGGAAGTTCTGCAAAAAGAGATACACCGTCAAAACCACCAAAGTCACCGTTGCGAACAGTGTAATGACCACCTCCTTGATGGATGCGTCCACCACCCAAGTGGAGTCATACACCACCTTATACTCCACATCGTTCGGAAATGCGCTCGAGAGTCGAGTCAGTGCAGCCGATACACCATCCGCAACATCCATCAAGTTCGATCCGGGGATTTGATAAATCGCAATCGCAGTCGCAGACCTGCCATTCAGCTTCGAATTAAAGTTGTACACGTTCGAGCCTAACTCCACTCGTGCCACATCGCCGACTCGGATCGCCCCCCCATCTTCACCTGTGGCGACGATGATATTCTCAAATTCCTCAATCTCCACCAGCCGACCATGTGCACTCAGGACATACTCAAATGCAGTGCCATCAGGCGCAGGCGCAGCACCGACTCGGCCGGCGGCGACTTGAACATTTTGTTCACGAATCGCAGCAACGACTTCGCTCGCAGCAAGGTTACGCACACGCAACTGATCCGGATCGAGCCAAATACGCATACTAAATTCACCGACTCCCCACACCAACGCATCACCAACACCCGCTACACGCAGTAAATCATCACGGATACGCAAGTTGGCAAAGTTAGACAAATAGGCGGCATCATACGT
>DJBY01000116.1:10880-11565 GCA_002430605.1 Opitutia bacterium UBA5964
GTATCCAGATCCACTCCCGACTCAAAGGTCACAGTGAGATTCATGCTACCATCATTGGCACTCACCGAACTCATGTAGATCATGCCTTCGACGCCATTGACCTCTTTTTCAATCGTCGCCGCAACAGTATCCGCGACCGTAGCCGCATCAGCACCCGGATAATTCGCGCTCACCGAAATCGTTGGCGGAGCAAGGTCCGGATAGCGGGCAATCGGCAGTTTTACCAAAGCCACTGCGCCAAACACTACAATAACGATCGAAATAACTGCCGCAAAAATAGGCCGACGAATGAAAAATAAACTAAGCATAGCTGCGGATTCTCTAGAAGTTACTGAGCGTTCGGAGTCACTGGCGCACCATCTCTGGCCCGCTGTAACCCAGAGACGATGATTTTTTCTGACGCCTTCAAGCCATCAAGAATAATTGTCTGGCGAACGGCAGCCTGACCTAGACCGGTCGCAGGTTTGATGATCGTCTCGCCAACATCCACCGCGCGGCGGTGCACAATATTTTGCTCGTCCACCACCCAAACATAGCGTCCACCGATATCACGCAGCACTACCTCTGCGGGCACAACAATCGCCTTAGTTTCGGTCGGATTGCTCTGATCCGCAGCGACGGGCACCTGCACGGTGGCAAACAAACCAGATGTCAGCTCGTACTTAGCATTATCGAAAACGGCTCG
>DJBY01000116.1:11809-12214 GCA_002430605.1 Opitutia bacterium UBA5964
CTCAAAATATGCTTCGATCGTCGAATCATCGACAATCGAAGTGATAATTGTAGGCTCTGAATATCCAACCAAGTTCTCATCACTCACATTCGCCAACGAGATGCGTCCACTGATCGGCGCATGCACCGTCGTATAGCTTAAATCCAACTTGGCATTATTCAGATGCGCCTTTGCTTGATTCACGGATGCGATCGACTGCGCCAATTCAGCGGCAGCTATATCAACTTCAACCTCCGAAACTGAATTCGTCTGCAGTGCGAGTTCAAAGCGCTGCTTTCGCGTCTCGGCAAGCTCACGCCCAGCTTCAGCACGCTCGAGGTCAGCCTGCGCTGATTCAACTGCCAATTTATATGGCGCTTGCTCGATGATAAATAATAAATCGCCCTTGTTAACAAAAGAGCCTTC
>DJBY01000116.1:12405-16481 GCA_002430605.1 Opitutia bacterium UBA5964
TAAACAGTCACCTCTCTCATTTCTGGCGTGGCCACGGTAACACTAGGTGGTGGCGGCGGCGGTGTTTCCTTAGAGCCGCAACCCGCCAAAAATAAACCGCCAAAAACCCCAAGGCTTAAAGACACGGCCGCAGCAGAGAAGACTCCTTGTGGAGATGATTTTTTACTGTTCTCGTTCATGATATTTATAAACTATTTAACAATACGTTTTTTATTTAGAGCTATTCAGCTCATCTTTGTCATCAGGATATCCTCCACCCAAAGCGCTGTATAAGTTAATATAGGCTTGGGCGAGTAATCCTTGACTCACTGCATAGCTGTCTTCGACGCGAGTTGCGGTGCGCTCCGCATCCAGCACATTTTGAAAATCAACCAATCCCTTTGAGTAATTATCCTTCACTAAAGAGACCGTCTCTTTCGCAGATGCAGAACCCAGCTTTAGTGATTGCAACCGGTCACGCTCATTTGCGATCCCACTCATCGATGTCTCAACTTCCTCGACCGCTCCCAACACTGCATTCTCATATTCGAGATACGCTTCTCGGGTTCGTGACTCCTCAATATCAACTTGACTACGCACACGCCGCGCACTGAACAAATTCCAACGAAACGCAGGGCCAAAACCATAAGCTCGCGAGCCCGATTCAAACACGTTGCCACTCTCATTCGATAACAGCGCGAAGTTGCCATTTAGCGCGAAACGTGGATAAAGATCCGCCTCAGCCACGCCGACACGTGCATGCTGAGCAGCCAATTGACGCTCTGCGGCACGTATATCAGGACGCGCCCGAAGCACTTCAGCAGGTGTCTCAATTTCAGTGCCCTGTGGCGGCATCGGGATCATCGCATGTTTACCTAACAGCTTCTCCACGGTTGGGGAATAGCCGCCCAATAAAATAGCCAGTCGATTCACCGTCGTGGTGCGTTGCTGGCGCAATTGCGGAAGAAACGCCTGCGTATCAGATAGATTCGTCTGTGCTTGGGTAGTGTCCTGCTTCGGAGCCAGACCTGCATTAAAGCGATCATTCGCCACCTTAAGCGACCCCTTCTGATTCTCAATATTCTGCTGCGCCAGAATAATACGCTCTTCAACCGTGCGGACATCCAAATAGTTTCTCGCCACTTCAGCGATCAACAGAACCATGAAATCGCGGTAATTCTCCTCGACAGCTTGCAACCCCGCATCAGCTGATTCAATCGACCGGCGTACGCCCCCTAGCACATCCAACTCCCAAGTTAGGTCAGCACCGGCAGCATAGAAGGTCTCTGAACCACCACCGCCTGCCGCCTTAGACACGCCCACATTTTCACTGGTGCGCTCTCGGCGCATACCACCAGTGCCATTAATTGTTGGAAATAAAGCGCTATTCGAAATCTGACGAGCAGACCGAGCCTGCACCACACGCTCATAAGCAATCGCGAGGCTCTTGTTACTCTCAATCGCAACATCGATCAGTTGATTTAAAGATTCATCTTCAAACTGCTTCCACCAGTAATCCACCGCTAAGACGCCAACTGGCGAGCCGACAATGCGCTGATTCCACGCATCCGGCGCAGCCACTTGCGGCGCCTCATAGTCTGTCCCAACGAATTTACAGCCAGACAGACTGACTAAACTAATAAGTGCAACTGCCCCCAACTGAGTAGTCGCGGACAGAGATCGATTAAATTCAAATGAAGACTTCATGTATTGCAGCGATCTAATTCAAGTGCTTTAGGTTAGCTCCGACTTGGACGTAACAACTATCCTCTTTAAGGAAAATTATAGTCAAACATGTCGATCGATGACAGCAAGTGCAGAATGAACAAAATCATTACCACTAACCTTTCAAAGCAAAGTCAGCCTGTCAAAAGTAACCCACTAAGACATGAAGAAACGCTACTGATCGCTCGCATCAATTAAGCCCACGAGATACTCCGAAGGCTGATAGTGATGAATTAATACAGTCGTCTCGCCGTTCTTAATCATCCGAGCTTCGGGTAAGCGGATCTCTGGAGTCTTATGAGGTGCGTAAAGCACATCATCATGCGATGCGTTTTTATGCTCCTTAAATAAATCAGGAGTAATTTTGCCACCCAAATGATCATCACGGCCGGTCGCGACATGGATCGTACCAAGTATCTTTTCGTCCTGAATGTCACGCCCTGAGAAGGGTAATACTTGCGTGCCGAAGCCCAACTCGCCAATCGCACCGATCATAGGATCCTCTTTGAGACGGCGATTGTGGTCTTCGATCTCCGCATAATCACCATATACAAACTGTGATTTATAGATCATCCCATCTTTGACATGTAGCAGCCCAATCGTGCTTTCGTCGTATTTAAATGGAAACACACCATCGGCACTTTCCGGCACAAAATAAACCTCACCTGCAGGTAAATTCGCTACATCCGCCTTGCCAGCGGGGCACAAGCCATGGCTCTTCTGCGCCTCTTGCCCATTGGTATGCAAAACCAATGTGTAAATTTCGCTTTCCACTTCAAAGTCGATCTCGAAACGATCGGCTTTTGTCAGACCGCGCCGAATACGCTCCGCCTCTTGACTCACGATCGCATAATCCACCGCAAGGCCGGTATCTAGAATGATCTGATTCAGCCCATGTAAGGTCGCGCCACGGAAACCAAACTCCTTACACTTCGCAGTTAGCGGTGCAGTTGCAGAAAACGTCGAAACCGTCAGTATAATGTCATACTTGGTATAAATATCCCGATCCAAACTCAGCAAATTACCCTCTACATCATAACAGGCATCTTCCATGTCGAGGTTACTTCCGCCGGTCTCTTGATAAGCATACAACTCACCACCGGTCCAGTTCATCGCTTCCAAGCCACCAGCCTTAAAGCCCTGATAAAAGGTCTCATGCCCATAGTTCTGAATCGATAGCGTTTCGTCTTCGAGGAAGCTAAAGTCCTCAACATCAGCCGGATTCGGCAAATCGATAAGGATGCAAACCCTCTCTCCAGTGCCAGTGCCGAAGCATGTCGTCAACAGACGTGTTAAGCTGAATGGAGGAAATGTGCGTTTGTTCGCGTCTAAGATCATAATTAAAAAATTCTATTAAGTTAACGGGTGTTAGTAATTTGCATCGGCCGTTAATCCTGTCAAAGCTAGGTTTGACTGGATCGCGGGAGACAGTGAAATCGGACCCAATCTCGCGAACTTACAACTTTACTCACAAATATTACTCATGAAGCGTTTTTTCGACATTTTCGCGACAATCATACTCGCGTGTGCTCTATGTCTGCCGCTGTTACTATTGTGCGGGATACAGCTCGCCATCTTAGGCCGACCGATTTTTTTTCGGCAGCAGCGAGCGGGTCGCAAAGGGCAGCCCCTCTCGATCCTCAAATTTCGCACTATGCGCACTGGCGTAGGCAGCGATGCCGCACGCTTGATTCCTTGGGGTAAATTCCTGCGCTCGACTAGCATCGACGAACTCCCCGAACTTTGGAATGTCTTACGCGGGGAAATGAGCCTGGTCGGCCCACGCCCTCTCCCAATAACTTACCTCGAGCGCTACTCCGCAGCACAAGTGCAGCGCCACGACGTGCGCCCAGGCATCACCGGCTGGGCGCAAATCAACGGCCGTAATGGTCTCACTTGGAAACGACAGTTCGAACTCGACCTCTGGTATGTGAACCATCGCACCTTCTGGCTCGATCTAAAGATACTCATACTAACCGTTGTGATCGTGTTTCGACGAGAAAACATTTCCGAACAAGGACAAGCCACCCGCAGCGAATTCTTTGGCAACGAAGAATAACTTCGCCGCCCACTTTGCGCCCACAGAGCTGCTCGTTGCGATTGGTCAGACTAAAGACGCCAACAGCGCTCAAGCAACTCACCAAAAAGCCAATTCAATAAGCGTTGCACCAGTTTCAAAGCCGGAATCCATTCGTGGGTTGCGGCTTTTTTGTACGTCATGATAATACACGCGTATTTCCAGGCTCCGATACTGGCAAAAAATAGCGTGCGTGCGTTACGAGGTCCGAGGAGCGAGGGCGATTCGCCCTCGATTACGGTGCGGTTGCAGTGGTTTGGCTGGATCGCCCGCCCTCCAGTAGTGTATGCGTGGC
>DJBY01000142.1 GCA_002430605.1 Opitutia bacterium UBA5964
GTTCGGGGCCTTGAACCCGTGGCGTCTGCGCTTGCGCAGGCTAATTTGTGTGGCTTCCTTGAGTTCTGGCCGCCGCAAGCGAAGCCGCTACATGCTAACCTTGGTAATTGTAGATGCGGATCAGCTTCTGCGCGTTTCTAGCTTGAAAGCCTGCGACAGAGCCACACCTTTGGCTCCTTTCCCATTTTCCTTGTCATGTCTGAAATCGCAAAAGCTTACGAACCCAAAGAAGTCGAACAACGCTGGTATACCAACTGGCTCGAAGCGGGATGCTTCAAGGCGGTCGCCGATTCGACGAAAGAGCCGTATGCAATCATGATCCCGCCGCCCAACGTCACGGGCATGCTGCACATGGGCCACGTGCTGGATAACACTTTGCAAGACATCTTCGTGCGCCGTGCGCGTCTCGAAGGCAAAGCCGTGCTCTGGCAGCCAGGCACCGACCACGCGGGCATTGCCACTCAGACCAAGGTCGAGAAACAGCTACGCGAAGCCACTGGGCAAAGTAAATATGACCTCGGCCGCGAGGGCTTCCTCGAAAAAGTCTGGGACTTTCGCGAGCAGTCGGGCGGCGTCATTTTAAACCAATTGCAAAAGCTGGGCGCGTCTTGCGACTGGGATCGCACTAGTTTCACCCTCGACGAGGACTATTCGAAGGCGGTACTTACGGCGTTTGTGTCGTTTTATAAGCGTGGCTATATTTATCGCGGCAAGCGCATGGTTAACTGGTGCCCTTCGACGCACACTGCGATTTCCGACGAAGAGGTGAACATGAAGCCGCAGAGTGGTTTCTTTTATAAAATGCGCTACGAGCTGGTGCAGCCAGACGGCCAGCGCACCCACCTCGAAATTTCTACCACACGTCCCGAAACCCTGATGGGCGATACCGCGGTGGCGGTGCATCCAGAGGACGAGCGTTACAAGCACTTGATCGGCAAGACGATTTGGCGGCCGTTCCCGAGGGCAGAAATCCCGATCATCGGCGACGAATATGTCGACCGCGAGTTCGGCACTGGCTGCCTCAAGGTGACGCCTGCGCACGATAAGAATGACTTCGAGATCGGCCAGCGGCACGGCCTCGAAACGATCGAAGTGATCGACCACGAAGGTAAGCTCAATGCCCTCGCAGGCGCGGAATTCGACGGCGTCGATCGCTTTGAGGCTCGCAAGCAAGCAGTCGCCAAGCTCGAAGGCATGGGCCTGATGATTAAGGCGGAGCCCTACGAAAACACCGTCGGCTTCTCAGAGCGTGGCGATGTGCCGATCGAGCCGCGCCTCTCGGAGCAATGGTTCCTCAAATATCCGAAGGTTGAAGAGGCCAAGCGTGCGGTTGAAAATGGCACGATCAAATTTCACCCAGACCGCTGGAAAAAGACTTATCTGCACTGGCTCAACGGCATTCAGGACTGGTGCATCAGCCGCCAGCTGTGGTGGGGCCACCGTATTCCGGTCTGGTACAACAAGCACATCCCGCACACGGAACTCGATTTTGACAACCCCGCGCATGTGCATGTGTCGGTCGAAGGACCCGCCGATCCTGAAAACTGGGAGCAAGAGGATGACGTGCTCGACACTTGGGCCTCGTCGTATCTGTGGCCAATGGCGAATCTGGGTTGGCCGAAGCCAACGCCTGAGCAGCAGAAAGAGCTCGATTTCTGGTATCCCACCTCGGTGCTGGTGACTGGCTTCGACATTATTTTCTTCTGGGTGGCCCGCATGATCATGGCTGGTATCGAGCTGTATGGCGACGATGCCAAGGATCTGTCCGATGAGGAACTCGCTAAGCGCATCCCGTTTAAGAACGTCTTCATTCACGGCCTCATTCGTGACGAAAAGGGCCGTAAAATGTCGAAGTCACTCGGCAACTCGCCTGATCCACTCGATTTAATTGAGAAATACGGCGCCGATGGGCTACGCTTTGGTATTTGTAATATCGCCCCGTCTGGTTCGGATATTCTGTTTACCGAGGAGCGCATTCAGATCGGCCGCAATTTCTCCAACAAGCTGTGGAATGCTGCGCGCTTCCGTCAGATGTCTGGGCCGATGGCGGACAACTCCAGTCTGGCCGCGATCTTGAGCCGGATCGAGACGAGCCGGTGTGATGATTACGATCATTGGATCCTGGCTCGTGTGATCGCAGTGACTGCCGAGATCGAGAAGTGCTTTGCCAATTACGAGATCGCACCGCTGACGCACCTGATCTACGCCTTCTTCTGGGGCGATTTCTGCGACTGGTATGTGGAAGCATCCAAGGGCAAACTGCGTGGCGACGAAGCCTTGCGTGATAACTGCCTCGCGATTCAGGATCTGGTGATTCGACAAGTGCTGCAGCTGGCCAATCCGGTGATTCCGCACATTACCGAAGAACTCTGGAAGGGCCTCGGCTACGATGCCTCAGTGCAGTATATCCAGAATACTAAGCTCACATCGGCCGCAGAGTTGCAAGCCGCGCTCGCGGTGGACACCTCAGCCGCCGAGCGTGTGGTCAGCTTGCAGGAATTAATTTCACAGGCACGTGCGCTCAAATCGCAGTATAATGTGGCCAACAAGCGCGACGTTGCCATGCTCTACGCCGCCGAAGGCGATGCGGTTAAAGTGATCGGTGACAATGTCGGTCTCGTGCAAAGCCTTGCCGGGATCGTGCTGACAGCCGTCGATGGTGCTCAGCCGGACGGCTTGCCGGCTGCCGTGACACCGCTCGGCACCTTGTATCTCGATTTGAGCAGTTCCATCGATGTCGAAGCCGAGAAGGCACGTCTGTCGAAGGAGTTGGAGAAGCTGAACAAGGTCGTCGCCGCGGGTGAGGGGAAGTTGAAGAACTCGAAGTTTGTCGATAGTGCCCCAGCGAAGATCGTCGAAGGTGCCCGCAAGCAACTCGCCGAAGTCACGGAGAAACGCGACGAAACCAAGCGCATTTTAGAAAGCTTGTAGGTCTACGGGCGATGGGTCGTTTTCGTGTGTAGCGGAACCCGCGAAGCGGTTACGATCCGTGCCGTGCCTGAGGTTCTGCGGTCGTAATGGCGTTCGCCAGTCCGCTACGGGAGTTGAGCGTCTTTGTGTAGCGGAATCCGCGAAGCGGTTACGATCTGTGTGCCGTGGGCTAAGTTCGATGGTCGACTGTCATCCGGCGGCAAGGGGGCCCCTTTTACGATTCATGCGCGTCCCATCCGGGCAAAGAAAAACCCCGGCTCGCGCCGGGGTTTTGAAAAGAGGGTGCCGTGTGCGATTTGAGCCTTAGGTATTCGGGCTGGCGATCGCGGTGTCCTGATCTTCCGGGTCCGGATTGTAGATGGGCGGTTCAGGTGTTAGCGGTGGAGAAACAAAGGGAGGGAAGTTCTTTATGAGATGAATGATATCGTGGAAGTGTGGGTCGTCCCTTGATAGACGGATGACGATGATGTGTGCCGGTGGGATCGGCTCGCTCCTGTCGTTGGTGCCGTTTGAGTCGTAGCCTTTGTCGCCGATGTTGCTACGGCCGTATTTGAATACGCCAGCATAGCGTGACATGATGTCGACCTTGCCGTCGTAATTGTAGATGAAAAGCATGAACTCGCCGCGTTCGGCATTGTAGCGGAGCTCGACTTTGAATGTCGTGCCGCGGATTGCTGCGGTGCCGAGCGGTGTCTCAATGTAGAATTCCGATCCGGAGCGAAGCTTTTTTACATGTCCCGATACTTTACCGTAGTTCAGTTCGAGCAACGCCTGTGACTTGCTCGGGTCGGCTTGTAGTTGCTCGTAGCTCTTGTTGCCGCTAAAGGCTTCTTGTGCGAGTTCGGCCAGTGTGATGCTGGTGTTTTCTTCGATCGTCAGCTCGGAGCCGTTGGAGAAAACGAGGAGTGTTTCGCTCAATGCGGTGGTCACGACGCTGTCGCCTTGGGCTAGGATTGCTCCGACTGCGAGCGGGGACTCTGTGCCGTCCGCGTTATAAGTGTTCACCGTGCCGGTAACGCTTAGGACTTTAGCAGTGGCCAGCTGAGCTGCATTGATGGTGAGTGCGCTCAGCCCGAAGAGGGCCAGTAGCACAAGGAGTATGCGGGAGTTTTTCATAATAAAGTGATGCGGAAACAGATGGTTTAACCGCTTCAACCTATTTTCCCCCGCGTTTTATTCAAGCTTTTTCCCGTGGAATTCGACGATCATTTGCTTGAGGCCGGATTTTGGGCAGTTTTATTTTTTTTAGCCATCACGCGGAGGTGTTTTCAGACCGATTGGATTGTGCTTTTTAAGAAGTATGGAAATCAGTCGACTTTTAATTTCCTGTGTTTCCTGCGATTTCCAGCTTTCCACTTTTCAACCTTTCCGCTTTTCTCCCCCGATGACTCTATTTCGTCCATGTATCGATCTCCATGCTGGCAAGGTGAAGCAAATCGTTGGCGGCACTTTGAGCGACGATGGTGCCGGATTGCAGACGAATTTCGAGAGTGATCGCCCCTCAGGTTATTATGGTGCTCTGTATCGTAAAGATGCACTCCGCGGCGGACATGTGATTAAGCTCGGTCCCGATAATGACGGGCCTGCGCGTGAGGCCTTGGCGGCTTATCCGCGCGGATTGCAGATCGGCGGAGGGATTTGCCGTGAGAATGCGACCGCCTGGTTGCAGGCGGGTGCGAGCCATGTGATTGTTACCTCGTGGCTATTTGACCAACAGGGGCATTTTCGGCCGGGACGTTTGGATGCACTCATTGCCGAGGTGGGCAAGGAGCGCTTGGTGCTCGATCTGAGTTGCCGCACCGACGGTGCCGGTTGGGTCGTTGCGATGAATCGTTGGCAAACACCGACCGATCTTGTTCTGGATGCGGAGACACTCCGCGAGTTGGCGCATTCCTGTGATGAATTTTTAATTCATGCCGCCGACGTCGAAGGTAAATGCGAAGGGATCGATGCCCGATTGGTGGAGTTTCTCGGCGCACACGCGACCATTCC
>DJBY01000040.1:0-253 GCA_002430605.1 Opitutia bacterium UBA5964
GGGGCATTTTTGATTGGCTCTTTCCACTCGAAGTAGTCGCTGAACTTGGCGCCTTCGGTTTCTTTGCCGGGGAAGCCTTCGGAGACGAGCGTACCGTGCTCCCAGAAGAGTTTGCGCAGAGATTCACGTGCGTCGGCGTCGTCACTGATCCATTCAGCGATGATGTGGCGCGCGCCTTCGAGGGCGGCGTCGGCATCGGCCACTTCCTTTGCGGTATCGACGTAGGTGAGTGCTTGTTCGGCGGTGTCGCTGG
>DJBY01000040.1:479-3311 GCA_002430605.1 Opitutia bacterium UBA5964
TAGATTGCGCTCTTTTAGGGAGCTCTTGATCGACTCACGGCGGGCGGCTAGATCGGCAAGCTGCTGGAGCCGATCGCGGATGTTCATGATCTGCACTTCGTCGAGCTCGCCAGTTTGCTCTTTGCGATAGCGGGCGATAAAAGGCACGGTGCCGCCGTCGGCAATGAGGACGGCGGTGGCGGTCACTTGGTGAGCGCTCAGGCTCAGCTCTTCGGCGATTTGATCAATGAATTGGGTCTGCATGGGTCGTGAGTAAAGGGTTCCGTTTCGGGGAGTGTAAAAGTCAAAGCGGACACCCTAGCGTCGCTCCTTTCGAGGGGAAGGAAAAGTGTGCGTCCAGCTGTTTTTTTATCTCAAACTAGATGGATCGGTGCACCGCCGGGGGAGTTTACGCAGGAGGCTGTTCGAGTAGTGCTTCCAGAGCAGCAATCAAACGTGTACGCAATGGTTTGCCCGCGGCGGTGAGGGCGCGTTGCTCCTGCTCATATGCCGCGCGGCCGGCCTCGGTTTCGATTCGGATCGGTTCGAGGCCGAGTGAGCTGCAGTCGTAAGGGCTGGCGCGCATGTCGATCTCGCGGCAACGGATCGCATATTCGAAAGTGTCCCACAGTAGTTCCGAGCCGACCCATGGCATTGCTTTCGCAGCCCACTTATACAAATCCATATTGGTGTGTAAGCAGCCGGGCTGTTCGTTGGTCATGCGCCCGTCCTGCGTCGGGTGGAGCTTATTGAACGGCTTGGCACTGTCGGTGAAGAAGCGAAACGCATCGAAGTGACTGCAACAGGTGGGACGTGCTTCGACGACGGTATCGATCTCCGCTTGCGAGAGTCGCATCGGCAGTTTGCCTTCGTGGCGGGCGCGGCCCTCGGGCCCACCTTGATAAACCATCGCCCATTCGTGCATGCCGAAGCAGCTAAACTGCGCGGGCTTATCTTGAACCGAACGGCACAAATCGAGGCTATATTGCAGCCGCTTGCGGGCTTTCACATCGAGCTTGCCGGGGTCTAAGCAGAGTGCGTGGCCTTCGCGGGTGTAGTATTTCTCGTTGTAGCCCTGAATGTCTTCTGCTGCTTCAAAAGCAACGCCGAGCCCTGGGTGCCAACCTTCCAACACTGCCGGCGCGAAGCGAAAGTAAATGAACACGAAGTCGTGGCTCGGATGCATCTTGCCCGCGGCGCGGCGCGAGCGGTAGGGCATCGTCCACTGCTGCGCTTTGTTAAAATGAGTACGGGCGCTCGCCTGCCACGTGGCATAGGGCAGTGGCGTCTGATCGAGTGTGGCCATTGGCTTAGTGGCCTTCGTCGCGGGCATCGCTGTTGGCCGGTAGTTCGTGCGGGAACATGGTGTAGTATGTCATGATCACCCAGCTGAGCATTAACGGGTAAAGCAAGGTGGTGAGTAGCACCGAGCCGACGATGCCGATAATCACACCGGTCCACATGCCGAGCATCTCTTTCACCACTAGAATGCAGATGGGAATGATGACGACGATGATCGCCAGCACGTAGCCGATTGAGGTGGTACCAAAGTAGAAGCCCGAGTCTTCTTTCTCTAGCGGCATGTCGCAACCGGTGCAGTGTTTGTTGAGTCGAAACCAATGCTTGAACATACCGAAGGCGCCGCAGTTGGGGCAACGTCCGGTCAGGCTGCGTGCAATGATCTCTCCTCGTTCGACTTTCATATACTTTCGCTCACGCAATGGCAATCATTGCCCCTTGGCAAGATCCCATCCGCTGTGTAATTATTTCTGCGACCTCTTCAGACGGCACTTTTAATCGAACCGCACCGATCGAGCTGAAGGTCCAGTGGATCTCACTTGCCGCTCGAATAGTAATCGGTCGGACGCAGTGAGGTCGTAGTCGCGTCGGGGAATTCTGCCGGCACGGGATAGGTTATCTGTCCTGAGCCCAGCCATTCGAGTGCACGGATCAGGGTCGTCTCAAATGCGATGCAACGGAAGCCGATCGGATAGCTGTCGCCGGGCCACAGGTGCCCCATGCTTGTGTTATAGACGATGCCCTGTTGGTACTCAATGAGCCAGTCAACCGGCCAGTGCCGCTCGCTTGCCGCGTCGTAGGCGATCGATAACACGGTGACGTTAGCCGCTGGGCCACGAGCGTATTTATACAGTTCCATATCCGCCGCTAGCCATTGCGCGGGGGAGTCGGCATGAATGGGGTGCGCGGTGAGCTTTTCGACTAAGGCATCGTGCCGCGGGCCATGGTAGGTCTCGGGTCCTTCACCGCACGCAATTATTTGCTCGGTCTTTGCGGCATCAAATGCAATGGCCCGGCCTTGAGCGGGACTTCTCCAGCCGAGACCAATCATTTGGTTATAGGCCTCCCATTCGGGGAAGGCGTTGTTGGCCGAATGCAGGATATAGAGTGCGCCACCATCGCCGACGTATGCCTCCAGCGCGAGTTGTGCCGCGCGCGGCCACCGTAACTCGTTCGCTTGGATGTTATTGGTGTTTTGGATCACCACATCATACGCCGAGAAGTCGGGCAGCCAGTCGGAGTCTACGACTGCTTGATTCGGCGCTAGAGTGCGGTGGCTGACTGCGAACCGGCCCGTCCGCTCGAGGATGGCGGTGACGACTTGGGTCGTTTGCGCCCAGTCATGATTACTGAACCCATCAACGATGAGCACGGAAATAGGGGATGGGTTGGCGCAGAGAGTGGAGCAGGTGAGAGTCATGAGGAGCAGCAGGTTTGATACGGCACGCATCGAGCCACAGCAAGGCCGTTGCGAGGGCACTGCAAGTTTTGATCTAGCATAATGAAAGGAGTGAGGGCGACTCGCCCTCGATTTTATTAGCAGTGGCTCAACGT
>DJBY01000040.1:3555-15889 GCA_002430605.1 Opitutia bacterium UBA5964
GCGAGTCGCCCACACTCCTTTCGGTTGAGTGCCGCGGACGCGCCTGCGCTACCTCAAATTGCCTCTGCCTTTTCCACGATTCATAGCTCGTCATTTGCTGCGGAGTCGGCAGAGTGGCGTCATTCAATGGTTCCGCAGAGATGATTTCGCGGGACGACAGCAGACAAAACGATGAGCACAGCATTTACAAAACTCGGCATTCCTGACGACCTCAATCAAGGGATCGAAGCACTCGGCATTCTTGAGCCGACTCCTATTCAAGCGCAAGCGATTCCCTTTCTAATGCAAGACGGCGGCGATCTCATCGCCCAAGCACAGACCGGCACCGGTAAGACGGCCGCCTTTGGCCTGCCGCTGCTTACCAAGATCGACCCGAGCTTTAAGGAGATCCAGGCGCTGATCATCGCGCCGACGCGTGAGCTCGCGCAGCAGATCGGCAAGCAACTGTTCCGCTACACGAAATTTTCCGCTAAAATCTTTATCGAAGTCCTCGCGGGTGGTGACAAAATCGACCTACAGGTTAAAAAATTGCAACGTCCCACACACATTGTCGTGGCCACCCCAGGCCGCTTCATGGATTTGCTCAAGCTCAAGGCGATTCGTTTACAGTCGGTCCGTCATCTGGTGTTGGACGAAGCGGACGAGATGCTGAGCATGGGCTTTCAATCCGAGCTGGAGGAGATCTTCAAGCAGACCAAAGACCGTAAGAGCACTTGGCTGTTTTCCGCGACCTTCCAGGATCGTATCAGGAGCTTGGTCGAGCAGCACATGTCTGCCAAGGCGCACATGATCAAGGTCGATAGCAAGCACGTGGTGAATCAGAATATTGATCACCAGTTCGCGATTTGCTCGCGTGAGGATAAGACCGATTTTATTTATAAGTATTTGATCGCGCATGGCGAAGAGCGCGGTCTGATCTTTTGCCGTACGCGCGCGGGAGCCGTCTCGCTGGGGCAAGACCTGACCAAGCTCGGCCTCGCAGTCGGTGTTTTGCAGGGCGACCTCAGTCAGAAGGATCGCGATAAGGTGATGCGCTCCTTCAAAAATGAGCGCACACAGTTTCTGCTGGCGACTGATGTTGCCGCCCGCGGGATTGATGTCGAAGGCCTTTCCTTTGTCATCCAGCACCAGTTGCCGGATGCGATGCAGTATTACACGCACCGCAGCGGTCGCACCGCACGTGCGGGTAAGACGGGCGTGTCCATCACATTGATCGAGCCAAAGGAGCGCCGTAAAATCACCCAGTTAGAAAAAGAACTCGGGTTGAATTTCTCGATGGTTGAGTAGTGCTGCAGGGTGCGGCACGACAATATGTGATGAGCACTGAACTTTGGCAAGATGCCCAGATTGGTCAGGAGCACTACACCTTGATGAACTTAGAGCATCCGCATGCAGAGGCGCGGGTGCGTTCCGATATGGACGCCGGGGTGGCGGTCTACTATGATCGGCGCTGGTCGATTACCAAAGTGCTGGCCGCCTGGTTGCTCGAGAATGTGGCGGTATTTCGCGGCAAACGCGTGCTCGTGCTGGGGGCGGGCATCGGTGTCGAGACACTGGTACTGGCACGCCATGGCGAGCATGTGTGGGTGAACGATCTCGCTCCGGCGGCGTTGGAGCTCTGCGTCGAACAACTTAAGCAAAACGGGCTGCACAATTATACCCAGTTGCTTGGGCGCTATGAGGCACTTGAGTTGCCCGAAGTGGACTTAGTCGTGGCAGGTTTTCTGATCTATAACAAAGACACGCTTGCCGCGATGCGTACCTTCCTCGCACACCATCATGGCGATGTGCTACTGGTCAATGAACGCTTAAAGGCGTTTCGAAGTTTTTTGAAAACTGCGCCGCATGACGTGCTCTTTGATCTCGATGATGGCTCGGTCGGGATCTTGATCCAAGGTGAGTCGAACGTGCGTTGTCGGATTGGTTCGCTGGCCAAGTGATGCGATGATCGCTTTTTCTAAGTTCACGGATTCTCGGGCAGGGCCTCAAACTCCTGTTTGCGCTGTTCCATCCAAGCGTTCATTGCTTGCGGAGAGTGCATCAGTTGCATGATTTGAGCCATGCTTTCAAGGTGGGCGGCGTCCTGTTGCTGGAACATTTCCATGCCGTGCTTTTTGCTCAATTCCGTGAGCTCTTCAAATGTATTGGCATGGAAAGCTTCGTCGCACGCGCCACCGAGTTGTTTACAGGTCATTATTTTCATAATTTAATTCTGATCTTTATTTTAGGTGATTGGTTCATGTATTAAGGCGTTGTTTTTGCTGAATGGTACGGGTGCTTGCCGCGAGGACTTCTGGGAAACTAATTCTACTGCGCCAAGTCGTTGAGCAGATCCAAGTAGCTACCATAGACTTGGAAGATGGTGAAGACGATGAAGGCGGCGACCAATGCAAACAGGAGCGTCGGGTAAACAATCGAGGCGTAAGTCATGGCGTGGTTCGCCTGCGTTTGGTATTGCTGACCGGTCTTGAGCATCATCTCGTCGAGCTTGCCGCTTTGGGTGCCGGCGGCGTAGAACGCCACGAAGTCGGGGGGAAAGACTTTGTGCGCTTTGAGTTGCGTGGCGGGGTCTTCACCAGCGGCGAAGGTGGGCTCCATCGCTCGGTAGGCGCGGCTGATCTTTGAGTCGTGCGCGATGCGAGCGGAGCCTTGCCAAGCAGTGTGCATGGGCACGCCGGCATTGATGAAGGTGCCGAGCGCGTAGGAAAAGTCGGCGAGTGCCTGTGCTTGACTGTAGCCCCGAAGTAGCGGGATGCAGCGTAGGATGCGAGCGAGTAGCGGGTTGTTAGTTTTGACGAGAAATAGGGTCAGTGCGCCGAGTGCCCACACTGGCCCGATCAGTAGCGTGCTTTGTAGGAGGTGCAGTGGGGCGTCCCATTCGAATCCATTCTCGTAGTCGATCATGCGAACAATCGGCAGAATCAAAGCCGCGAGGTGGTAGACGCCGAGCGGGTAAAGTAGCCCGAGGATGACTTTGAGTTGAGTGGCACCAATGCGCTCGTGCCGATCGGAGAGGTTGCGTAAGGTTTGCGGTAGGCGGCCGGTCTCCATCGCAGTGCAGATGAAAACGCGGTCTGCTTTCGGCAACCAGGCCGGTGCGGCGGCCATCACTGCTTCGATGGGGGTGCCGCCTTCGATCAATGCCCCCATGCGGACTCGGTCTTGACTCGGTGGGCCTGCACAGACGGTGAATGCTTCGGCAAGTCGTGTGCCGGAATCGAGATGCTCCGCGAGCTGTCGATACCAATTAGAGAGAACTTTATGCGAAGCCATAGAGAGGGGAAAGAGGCCTGAGGAGGGATAAAAAGAGGGTAAGTCGACTTGCGGGGTAGAGGGCTACTTAGTTTGTTCGCGTTCGAGCTGTTCGAGGCGGGCTAGCTTTGCTTTGACTCGTTGCCGGTAGCGGTGTTGGCGTTCGGCGTTGTTTTTTAATTTGTGGGCGGCGCTTTTTTTCGGCCGACCGCGACGTAGTTGGATGACATTCTCGGGGATTGTGAAGAGGTTGCGTTGTCGGAATGCGTCTGGTGTTTGGCTGAGGTCAATTGCATCATCGATACAGGCGCTATCGGCAATCCGATTCGATTGCGTCACCCAGTTGGGTGCCGTAGTTTTACTGAGCTGACAAATCCAGGCCACATATGCGGCGAGGTAGGCATCGCAGTAGCCATGATCCTTGAGGCGTGAACGCAGTAGTGGCGGTGCATCTTGAATCCGTTGTCGCAGCTCGCGCGCAGAGGATACGTGTCTCAACTCACTTTGCCATTGCTGAAAGCTGGATTGAAAATCGCCCGCCTCATGGATATTGAAGGTAACTTCGGCGGCAGTTTTGGGTGGTGAGAGTGACATGCTCAGAGTGTTATTTACAATTTTCCTTTATTATATATTGCTACGTAACGGAAAAATAAAGAATAAAGTGTGATCCAACCGTTGGGAGTCGTTTTTGCGGCAGCGACCGAAGGGCTGAGTGGGGCATCGGGGCAAACGGTAGGCACAACTGAATGTTGCGGATACAGTCAGGATCTGGGTGCTGTGGCTTATACAGTCGCCATTGAAAAATGGAGGGACACCGTCCTCGGTGCCTTCTGTCGCTGAATCTGTGCCGCGACGCCTTAGCGCTTCTTTTTCATCCAGCCCAAAGAGATGGTTTTCTGATTCTTCAGCTTGGTTTTCTTCGGCAGCATAGTCTCAATGAATTGGAGAAGCTCATTGCGACCGGCACGAGTCTTGGCCGAGCAGCTAAAGGCTTTGATGGCCTGAATGCCCCATTCGTCTAATTTCTGCAGAAATTGTTTTGCGTGGTTTTCCACAGTGGCGTCGGAGCTCTTGTCTGACTTGGTGAAGACAATCGATACGGGCAACTTGCAGGCTTCTAGCCACTCGATAAAGGCGAGGTCGCCTTCGACTGGTTCGATTCGCGAATCGACCAGAGCAAAGACATGCTTGAGGTTTTCGCGGCCGGTGAGATAGCCGCTGACATTGATGTTGAAGTCGTTCTGCTTCGCCTTGGAAAGTCGTGCATAACCGTAGCCGGGTAGATCGACGAGGGTCCAGGTCTTATTAATATCGAAGAAATTGATGAGCTGCGTCTTGCCTGGCACGCTGGATGTTTTCGCGAGCTCTTTCTTGCCAGTGAGCATGTTGATCAACGAGGATTTGCCGACATTGGAGCGACCGACAAATGCGAATTCGGACTGCCAAGACGGCGGGCAGGCTTCGAGGTCGAGTGCACTGGTGCGGAATGTTGCGGTTTCAATCTTCATGAGTGCCGAGGGAATTAGAGGTAAATTTACGGGAATGCAAAATATAAAGGAGGGGTTGGACGTCCTCTGTGTTGTCCGTAGTTTGGACAGCGCCTGACGAGGCCGAGCTCGCCCGCCCTAGTTATTTTTTCTCGCTTCAACTTTTCTCAGTTTCGTGCATGCTAACTTAATCTCGATAATGAAGACTCTACTCCGAAAACATGCATTCACACTGTGGCTGGTTGCCGCCGTGCTGCTCGCGGTCTATTTCCCCGAGCCCGCCTCGAAGGGCGGTTTTCTGCGTGCGCAGTGGACCACGCAGTTGGGCGTGGCCGTGATTTTTTTCTTACAAGGCATGTCGCTGCCGACGCGTTCGTTGGCCGCAGGGTATAAACCGAAACGGTTGCATCTGTTCGTCTTGTCGTGGAATTACCTATGGTTTCCCGTGGTGACGGGCTTGCTGCTGATCCCGCTGTCTGGGCTGTTGACACCGGAGTTGTGTGTCGGTTTCTGGCTGTTGGCGATTTTACCGACGACGGTCGCCTCGGCGATCGCATTCACCTCGCTATCGGGCGGCGATACCAGCAATGCCATTTTTTCGACGATCTTTTCCAACCTATTGGCGGTGTTGGTGGTGCCGACGATTGCGGTGGCTTATTTAGCTAGTGAGACCGCGATTGAGATCTCATTGGCTGGGATTTTTGTGGGCTTGGCTCGGTTGTTGGTGTTGCCGTTGATCCTAGGACAGGTGCTGCGGCAGTTTGCGCGGGCGCTTGCGAGACGCATTGCTGGAGTGACTAAATTGGTCAGCAGTGGCATCATCGTATTTATTGTGCATGCTGCGTTTGCGCAGAGTATCAGTTTGGGACTGTTGAATAAGCTGTCATTGGCACTTTGCCTCGGAGTGGCCGTCGGCATCGTGTCTGTCTTACTGGTGACGAGTGTATTGATCTGGTGGAGTGGATCTTGGTTGCGGCTGCAGCGTGCGCAGCGAATTGCAGCGTTCTTTTGTGCGAGTCAGAAGTCGTTGGCCTCGGGACTGCCGTTGGCCTCGTCGATATTGCTGGCAGCTCCGGGTGTGGTGGATCCTGCGATGGTATTGATCCCGTTGATCTGCTTTCACCCCTTGCAGTTGGCGTTCGCCGGTCTGCTGACGGGACGATTGGTGCAGTAGCGTGCTGGAATTTTGCTGACTAGCTGGAGGGCAATGCTCTGTCATTGCCTCACGTTAGATTCGTTGATTTAGCTATCGTGGCAACGACGGAGCGTTGCCCTCCAATATAGACACAAAAAAGGCCGCTCGTGAATCGAGCGACCTTTTTAAAAAATGACACTGGAGCGTTTAGAAAGGGGGCTCTTCGTCGAGGACTTCGTCGGCTGGATCGAAGGGCGCCGATTTGCTGCTGGGGGCTGCGCCACCTGCTGCGAGGCTTTCGATCTTCCACGCTGCGAGGTTGACATAATATTTGCCGTTATATTCGTTGCCGCGCAGGTCGAAAGTGACTTTGACTTTTTCGCCAACGCTGAGATTGTTGACCAGTTCGACCTTATCTTTAACGCACTCGAACTTAATGTCCTGTGGGTATTTGTCAGCTTCGTCAGTAACAACGAATTCGCGCTTATTAAAGCCGCTGGCAAAGGTTTGTTCCTCGAGAATTACTTTTACGGTTCCAGATAGTTCGTGCATGCCTTAGATCAAACCGACCCGCGCGGCAGAAGCAAAACTTTTTCGCACGAAATGTTAGGTTTTACTCGATTGGCTGAACCGTCTTAGACGCCCGCACTGCCATCGAGGATCGCCAACACCTTCTTACGTGCGCCGCTGCGGCTGGTAGCCACTGCGTCGAGCAGATCGTCGCTGCCTGTGGAGAGCGGCTTCGCCTGCCCTTGATGCAGTAGATAAATGTGGTAGGCTAATTTGAAGAAAATGTCGCGGCCATAGCTTTCCAGTAGATCCGGCGTGCCAGGCTCAGGCTTGTGGATAAATTGATAGGGATCTTCCAGCAGCAGCGCGGCATTAAAACTGAAACTTTCTTTGCGGTAATAATAGAGCCCCGCTGGACGATCGGGCTTAGCGATCGTATCGGGGAGCTTTTCGGTGTAATGGATCGGATAGGGGCAGTTATCTGGTCGTTTCGTGTCGACACTGCTGAACTCCTTAAAGTGCGAGGTCATGTGGTGGGTGGTGACGCTGGCATCAAATAAACGATCCTCATAGATCATATTCCAGGCATGGCCGAGTGGGATGGTCGCCAGCGTATGCGTGCCGTCTTGCATAATGAGTAGGCCGTCCATCACCACCGTCGGATGACCAAGCATCTGCAGCACCGCATCGACGATGACTGCGTGCTCGCGACTAAACCAGCCCCAGTCGCCGTCTTCGCCAGGGGCTTCATGTAGTATCAAATTCAGTTCTTTGAGGGCGCAGTGGCGGATCATGGCTTAAATCGCTAAATGGAAAGAACTACGGATGCAATGCTTGTGCGTATCGATTTATAGTTGCTGCCTGGAGTCCGCAGTTTAGCCAGGGATGACAACCGTGGCACGCGCCCGTAGACTGATACGGACGAGGCGGCGCTGGTCTCCCTGGTAATCTACTCGCCGTCCGCAGCTTCGATCAGGTCGGTGCCGGCTTGGGCCGTGGCGATCATTGCCGAGTTCAGACGATTACGTAGGATGAAATAGGCGATCATTGCGGGTATGCCGATTACGAGACCTGTTGCAGTGGTGATCAGGGCTTCGCCGATATCGCCCGCCAAGAGTTCAGGTCGGCCCATGCCGCCGCGGCCAATTGTTTGGAACGCGCTGATCATGCCGCTGACTGTGCCGAGCAGGCCGATCATTGGTGCCACCGAGGCGACGACATTTAAATAGGTGACCCATTGTGAAACGCTGTTTTCTTCGGCCTCCAAGTTTTCGATAAAAAGCGCCTCCGTTTTTTTGCGGCCTTTATGGATCTTTTTGAGCGCAGGCGAGAGTGCGCGTGCGAGGAGGTTGCTGCCGTCTTGAAGGTGCTGGTGGCCTAGCTCCATGTTACCGCTCTGCAGTGCGTCGTTGGTCGCGCTCAATTGCTCAGCAGTGAAGAATTTCTTCGATGTGGTTTCCTTCCATGAATAAAAGATAAGGAAGAACATGATTAACGAACAGGTGCCGAGTGGATACATCGCCCAACCGCCTTGTTGAATCAAGCCCCACAGATTGAGGGTGTCTTCGGCGGATGTAGCAGGCTCGAGGCCAGCGTCTTGAGCTTGCGCGTTTGAGGTGAGCGCGATACTGAGTAGCAGTGTCCAGGCATGCCTTCTTAATAGAGTGCTGAGAGCTGACGTATGAAAGTGGAGTCGGGCTTGCTTTGTTCGTATTGGGCAGAGTGAGAGAGTTAGTTTCATAGATAAGATAAGCTCGTTGTGCTAGGGTGTCTCGCGGTTTAATTTTTCCAGATGCTCGTTGAGTTGTTTGAAGGGTGCGTCAAAGGTGGGGTCTGTTTCGGGCCAAGTCAGTGCGCGTGCTAGCATCTCTGTATACAATGTTATCGCATAATCTTGATCTCGCAAGCCAAGGGCGGAGCTGATCGCTGCGGCGTAGCAGTGCGCTAGCTTTTGGGGCGGATTCGGCATCGAAAAAACGATCGGTTGCAGAGCCGTGTCGAGTGCGCCAGCGAAGTCTTCGCTGCGCAGTAGATCGGCGCTGTGCGTGTAATAGCCGAGGGCGGAGTCGCCGTACGGATCACGCGTGGCTAGCCATGCTTGCGTCAGTGGGCGCGCTTGGTCGTAGAGTTGTAGGCTGTTGTAGCTGTCGAGCACGGCGTCATCGAGCGCACGTAGCGCGGCCGGATGGCTGATCTGTGGCTTTAGGATACCAGTCACTGCGATGGCGCGGGCGGGATTGTCGGATTCTAGGATGAGATCGACGTAGTAGATGAAGAAGTGCGACTCGGCGGGGGGCAGCAGCGGGATGATTTTAACGCGTTGCAGATAGAGCAGTTGCAGCAGCTCCATCGCATTGTCGGATTCGCCGGCATCGATCCATTCGACTGCGAGCGTCTTGTAGCTTTCGCCTGGGATCGTGAAGTCGCGAACTTCATTCACGTTGAAGGTGTGGATAATTTCGCCAGCGCCTTCAGAGGTTGCCACCTGTATTTGATTTCCAGATACATCGATCGAGTGTCCTGGAATCGTGCGGCCATTCATTAGATGCACCGCAATCGGTTGATGTAATTCGGCATCGATTGCCGCGAGTTCGTCGGGCGGGATGGCGGCGGTGGTGAATGTCGGGAGTGCTAGGATTAGAATTGCAAGGTATGGCTGAAAGCTCCGAGTGTTGAGCTTTCTGGGAGGGACGAGCTCCGTGTCGTCCGTGGTGTCCACTAAAAGGGACGAGGTTACTGGGGCGGTCTTCACCAGCATAGCGCCTACGGGTTCGGCGGACGAGGCGGAGCTCGTCCCTCCCAGTAAATAGTTCATCAATCTCATGGTTGCGCCTCTCTTGCGGGATGGGCTGCTTGAATGGCGAGCTCGCTTTGCGCCTGTACGATTGCGTCCAGCTTTGGGAGTTTGTCCTGCGCGAGTGTATAGGCTTCGAAGTCTTTCAGGCGTTCGTCGCTGAGTAATTCGCGCAGGGTGTTGCGCGCGGCGCTGCTGTCGCCGATTTGCTCAAACAACAGGGCGCTCTGCCAGTAGGCGTCGATGATGATCTCGGGGTAGGCGCGGTAGAGGGTGTAGATCCGCTGCCAGTAGGGGATCGCTCGTTCGGGGTTGTCCTGGGCGGTTTCGATCCGTGCGAGCCCGGCCAGTGATCGGGCGTGTGGGCGGCCGCGCATGGCTTTGATCTGTAGGATCTCATTGAGTACTGCACGGGCGCCGTCGTAGATGCCTTGCTGGGTGAGTATGTCGGCACTGAGTAAGCGCACGTCGGCGGCGAGTGGGTGCGTCGGCGTTTGTTCAAGAAAGCGTAGCAGCCAGCGTCGGGCTTCGGTGAGCCGTTCGGCATTGGCGGCAAGTTGGGCTTTGCCAAAATAGGCGCTGCCGCGTTCGAAGCGTTTCGGATATTCAGTTAGAATTTGTTCGCAGTAATCGTCGGCAGAGTCGTAGCCGCGCTTGATGAGAACGAGGCCGACGCTGGCGAGTGTTTCGGCGTCTTGCTGGTCGATCGGCACAAAGCGATGAATCGACAGCAGCGTGGCGTCGGCGCGTTCGTCGCCGAGACTGCCCCGTTGGCGCAAGGATTTAAAGAGCGTGAGACGCGCAAACCAGGTGAGATCGCCAGTGCTCAGGCTTTCTTCACTGGCGTCCTGCAGCCAAGTATCAAAGGCGGGCAGGGTGCTGTCGGTGTTGCCAAGGCGTTTAGTCAGATCCGCATAAGCAGATAGAATTGAGCCGACGGCGCGCGCTTTGGGATCGTTGCCGAAGCGTGTGAGCGCTTGTTCGAATAGAGGAAATGCTTCTGGGCCGCGCCCTTGTTGCTGCAGCGACCAGCCGATCCAGTAGAGTGCTTCGCTCACGCGCGGGCGATCGTTGGCGTCGTCGCGGTCGATGTAGGCTTGCAGATGCTTGCGCAGTAGATCGTAGCGTTCGAGCGCCTTGTAAATTTTCGAGGCTTGGAAGATGGCGTAGTCGTAGAGTTGCGCGTCTTCGGCTGGCACTTGGCGAAAGGCATCGGCAGCTTGCAGTAGTTCGCCTTGGCCCATTAAGATGTCGCCGCGCAGAGCTTGGGCTTCCGGCAACCGGTGGTGATCGGGGAATGTGTGGATCAGTATGTCGGCAGTTTTGAGTGCGTTGGCATAATCGCGTTGCGCGTAAGTCACGTTGGCGATTCGGTAGTGAATCTCGGGATACAATGGATGCTTCTTGCTGGTTTCCTTAAGTGCTTCGAGCGCGTCTAAACTCGCGGTGTAGTCGCGCTCGAAGAAAAAAGTCAGGCCGCGCCAGAGTTTGAGTTGCTCGACCAAGTGGCTCTTCGGAAATCGCTCCAGCGCGGTATCGAAATCGTCGCGGGCGTTGCTTTGCCGCTCCAGCGCACTGAAGTTGTAGCCGCGGGTGAAATACCAGCGGGGCGCTTGCTGGTCGTCGGGGAAGTTGTCGATCAGATCATCGAGCACCGCGATGGCTTCGAGGTATTGACCTTCGGCTTGGTAGGCGCGGGCGATCAGGAAGAGCGCACTATTTGCCAGTTTGTGGCCTGGATGTTCGCTCAGGAATAACTGCGCGGTGTCGCGGGCACCTTGCCAGTCTTCGGCTTCACTTAACGACAAGATCCAGCGGTAGTGAGCTTGCGCGCGGCTGTCGGCGTCAAACTCTGGGGTTTGCGCGACGGTACGAAATAGGATCGTGGCCTCGCGGTATCGCTGCCCTAGTAAGTAAGCTTGGCCAGAGCGTAGGTATAGACTCGGCGTGTAGTCGGCCATGTGTTCGAGCAAGTCGAGCTGACGCGTGAGCCGTGCCACCAGTTGCTGCGAGTGACTTTTCCAAATACTGGAGGCAAACTGTGATTGTTGGGCCAGGGCGCTTTCAACCACGCGGAGTCGCTCGCGTTGCTTTTCGATTAGCACCTTGCGTGGCAGTGTCAGGCGATAGGCGCGCACCGCTTCGCTGTAGTGGCCCTCGTTGAGTAGTAGGTCGCCGGCGTCCAGCGCGGCAAAGCTCAGCACCGCGATGTCAGGCATCGCGGCCACTTTCCAATCGGATTCGAACAGAATTTTCCGCGCACGGTCGGTTGAGCCAGTGTCACCGGCGATTTGTAACGCTCTTAGCCGTGCCTGCATGCGCAGCGTTTCGGGGGCATCGGATTCATAGAACGAGTCGAGTAAGCTGCTGGCCGCTGCGACGTCGCCGATTTCATAGCGCAGATCGGCCTCTTGTAGCAGCGCGAGCGCGGCTTCGTTGGAGCCCGGGAAAGTCAGCTGAAAATTTTGAAAGGTCTGCGCCGCAGCCGCTAGCGCATAGGTTTGCGACTGAGCGATCGCCGCGTTATACAGCGCGAAAGCCTGTATGCCAGGGCGTGGCTTGTACTGGCCGAGTAGTTCGCCGAAGTAGATCAGCGCATCGGTGGGACGATCTGCCATGAGCGCGGCATAGCCACGAACGGGGAGGATGGTTTGCCGGAAAGTGCGCGCTAAAAACTCTGGTTCGGTGCCATAATCGAGCTCCATGTTCTCAAATTGCCAATAACTAGAGGCGTAATCACCACTGGCGAAGGTCGAGATCGCCTGCTCCAACTGCTCCTGCAGCGTCGCCGTGGAGGCCCGCGCGGGCAGTAATAGAGTGAGGCAAGTCGTCGCTATTCGTAGGACTACAGGGGGTTGAATGACTATGGTTCGACATTGACTCATGATCTTACCGTAAGAATTGTCACTATCTTTCGAAAGCGCGAACAAAAATTAGTTAAATTATTTTTTGAAACAGCATTGACAGGGTATTAAAT
This sequence comes from Opitutia bacterium UBA5964, assembly GCA_002430605.1. Lineage (GTDB taxonomy): Bacteria > Verrucomicrobiota > Verrucomicrobiia > Opitutales > Coraliomargaritaceae > Lentimonas. Next base: position 15,711 of record DJBY01000040.1, read on the forward strand.
TGTGATGGTTTGTCGTCTTCTTTTGGAAACGGGGCGTGGCGCAGCCTGGCTAGCGCATCTGCTTTGGGAGCAGAGGGTCGCAGGTTCGAATCCTGTCGCCCCGACCAAAATTAAACCCTTCTCGTTTACGAGAAGGGTTTTTTTGTCGCTGGGCGCCAGAGATGAGAACCTGCGAGCAA
>DJBY01000023.1:0-1410 GCA_002430605.1 Opitutia bacterium UBA5964
TTGCTGCCAAGGAGGGCGAGTCGCCCTCCCTCCTTTAATCTCCACGGTAATTGACCATGAACATTTTTGAATGAGCTATTTACACGCGTTATCGTGTGATTTTTTATTGGGTGTCGCCGCGGGTAATTTGCTGCGCAGGCTGCGAGTCAGGACTTGTTCGAGGCTCAATTGCTCTTCCTGTGCTGCACTAGCTAGTTTTACTGCTGCGCTGAGAGCGTTTTTTTGAATGTTAATCGTTACTTTGGGCATAATTAGGGAGTAGACCGATTGTTCACCATTTAATGAATAAATTGTTATTTCTCGCCAGCATAGCCTTCTAGTCAAATTTAAATATCACTTTTTGGTGTAATTTTAATTATTTTAAAGCCTGATAATTAAGTTCTTTGCGTGAAGCGCTAATTAAGCTGGCGTTGGCGGGTTTAGGTGCAGATCTGCACGGTAATTGCGCCCAACGGTTGCATGATTCATGCTTAAAGATACTATAACTATGTAGCAATATGTTATCCTTAACGAATTGAATATCAACGATTAATGACTCGACAGCTAGGTCTTTTTGGCGCAACTTTTAAAAATGGAGGCAGATTTAAATTCACAAGAGATCATTCGTTGGCTGAAAGCAGCTGCGCATGACCGCTTTTGGTTGGCTGAGAGCTGTGGTGTGCAAAAGCGCACCGTGGATAATTGGCTCTCGTCGAGTCGTGCGATCCCTCGCAAAGCTCAACTGATCATTAAAGCTTTAATGGCGTCGGAGTTGGCTGGTCCAGTTGCGCAGGCGGGAGTGTCGCAAAACTTGGTGCTACACTTCTCTGACAAAGATTTTGCATCAATTTGCGACATCGCACGGGTGCTGGGGATGTCTCCAGTACAGTGGGTGGAAGCGGAGGTCCTTAAAGTTATTCATACAGAACCGTATAAAGTCTTGCGCGCACTGAGTCCGGCTAAACAGAAACCTAAGTCGGATTAGGCTGTGGTTGAGCCGAATGGCGCATGCGCCCGACTCGCCGTTCTAGTCGGCGGTGCTTAGCAGCGGCTGATCGATGGTGATCTAGCCAAGTTTCCCATCCACCCTCCAGAAAAATTCGAGCCAGTAGCTAAAAAGCGCCAAGGTGTTTGGGCGCGCATGTTGCAGGAAGTGCCATTTATTATCTAAGTGTCGCGCACCCAGGGTATCCGCAAAGGTACTCGGCGATTCGGGTCAAGCCTGTGGATCTGCGGCGTTTCGCTGCGCTTGGTTAAATGAGGTTGCAATGCTCAGCGAGTCGGATGAAAAGGGTGCATGTTTTACGACGAGGTAAAAGTCAATTTCAAGGCAGGTAATGGTGGCGACGGCTGCTTTAGCTTTCGGCGCGGTAAATACGAACCCAAAGGCGGGCCTGACGGCGGTAACGGCGGGCGCGGTGGCGCGGTCTA
>DJBY01000023.1:1646-5224 GCA_002430605.1 Opitutia bacterium UBA5964
AACGGTGCGGACATCATTATGCGGGTGCCAGTGGGCACCGTCGTGATCGACCGCGAGACCGAAGATGTCGTGACGGAGGTATTGGCGCACGGCGATCAAGTGCTGCTGCTCGAAGGCGGTTTCGGTGGCAAGGGCAATGAGACGTTTAAGTCTTCGATCAATCAGGCGCCGCGTCAGTTCACACTAGGCAAGCCGGGTGAAGAGGGTGAGTATCGTTTGGTGGTGAAGACCATCGCCGATGTCGGTTTGATCGGATTTCCGAATGCGGGCAAGTCCACATTGCTAAATATGATCACGAATGCGCATCCGAAGACCGGTGCCTATCCGTTTACCACGATGTTTCCGATGGTTGGCGTGCTGGACTATCCGGAGCAATATGAGCGGATCACGGTGGCCGACATTCCCGGCTTGATCGAAGGCGCGAGTGAAAATCGTGGCCTCGGGCATCGCTTTCTCAAGCACGTCGAGCGCTGCAAGGTGCTGCTGGTGATGATTGATATGGAAGGCACCGATGGGCGTGAGCCGATTGCGGACTTCCACGTGCTGCTCAATGAGCTGAAGCTGTATATGCCGGGTCTGGTTAAAAAACCGGAACTGGTGGCGGCCAATAAAATGGATGAGCCAAATGCAGCCGAGCAATTGAAAGCCTTTAAAAAGAAGTTTAAGGGCAAGGTCTATCCGATCTCCTGTGTCTCTGACGAAGGCTTTGATGAATTAAAGCAGGCGCTCTTAGCCGCGGTGCTTGAAGTGCGTCAGGCTGAGGAAAAACTCGAACAGGAGGCAGAAGGAAGCAGCAAGTAATCAGCGATTAAAGATTCTCCTATGAGTGACTCGACAGTGTTAGACTTCGGCGAACGCGAATTTCAGGCGCGGCCTGAGTTGAATAGTCATTTAGCATGGGAGAGTTTTATCGCTCTGGCGAAGCATCCGAATCGGGTGCTGGTGATCGATCGCACGCTGCAACGGCGGGCGATGAAATCGGGCTTTTTGTTGGCGCTGTCTTGGATGCTGTCGCAGCGTCTACACAGCTGGACGGATCGCAAGCGTGTCGGCATCTTGTTTCCGCCAGGCATTGCTGGCACGATTGCAAATCTGGCAGTGGTGCTGGCAGGCAAGGTGCCGGTGAATCTGAACTTCACGCTGGGGCGCGCGAGTTCGGCGGCCTGTTTACGTCGAGCGGAGATCGATTGTATCTTAAGCACCGAACGTATGCAGCTCAAAATCCCCGACTTCCCGTGGGCGCAGGCAGACGTAATCGACCTGGTCGAAGAGCTGAAGGACTTGCCCAAGGCGAAGACCGTGGCATTACTGGTGGCGATTCAGGCGATGCCCGCCAAGCTGCTGGCCAAGCTGCTAAAAGTGCCCGCAGTCGGTGGGGATGCCGAAGCTGGCTTGCTGTTTACCAGTGGCAGTTCCGGCGAGCCGAAGGGAGTGGTCTTAACCCACCGTAATATTCTTGGCAACTGCCTGCAAATCGACGCCTCAGGCCTGTTACCCGTCGGTGAGAAGATCATCGCGAACCTGCCGATTTTCCACAGCTTTGGTTTTACTGTGACCTTGTGGTATCCGCTGCTGCGTGGCTGCACCACCGTGACTGTGCCCTCGCCGTTAGAATTTAAGAAAGTGGCCGATGCGATCGAGGCTGAGTCGGCGACGATACTGATCGGCACGCCGACTTTTTTTAAACCCTACATCCGCCACGTGGCGCCCGAAAAACTAAAGTCTCTGAAGTATGCGATCACCGGAGCCGAAAAGACGCCGGCTGGCTTTGCCGACTTGTGGCAGGCGACTTTTGATTGTTTATACTTTGAAGGCTATGGGCTCACCGAGACCTCGCCGGTGGTGAGCATCAACTTTCCGCATACGCCTGCGGGCTTTGACTACCCTGAAAGTGCGACTGATGGCTCGAAGCCAGGCTCGGTCGGACGATTGATGCCGGGCCATGCCGCGCGTATCCTGAATCCGGATACAATGGAGCCGTTGGCTGTGACTGAAGTGGGGCTGTTATTGTTGAAGGGGCCGAATATTTTTAGCGGTTATCTCAATGATGCGAAGCGCACCGCTGAGGTGATGGACGGCGAGTGGTTTATTACTGGAGATCTCGCGCGCTTTGACGAAGAGGGCTATCTATTTATTGAGGGCCGGCTGTCGCGGTTTTCTAAGATCGCGGGCGAAATGGTGCCGCATGGCACGATCGAGCAAGCGCTGGTTGAGGCCTTTGATCTGCTCGATTCCGAGATGCCAATGCTCGCCGTGGGCGCGCGGCCGGATACGGCCAAGGGCGAAGCACTGGTGTTGCTGTCCGTGCTGGATATCGAGTTGTCTGATGTACGGGCGAAACTGTCTGCGGCAGGTTACTCGAATCTATGGATTCCGAAAGAAATGAAGCGTGTTGAAGCGATCCCCACTTTAGCGACCGGTAAGCTGGATTTGCGTGCAATTAAGGCATTGTCGGCAGCGGAGTAGCCTGCTGGATTGGGGAGGGACGAGCTCCGTCTCGTCCGCCGATCCTGGTGGGCACCGTTCGGAGTTCCTCGGCTTGGTGGAGGGAAACGCTCCGTCGTTTCCACCTGCATTTGTCGGTTAAGGTCACGTGCGGAAATGACAGAGCATTGGCTCGAAGAGTGTCGCTACGCTCGGAACCCTCCAATTGTTTTTTCAAATTTCTTCTAATAAACTCAAAGTCTCGTGCGTTGTTCTTGTGAATGGGCTCGGTAGCGCTGCCGAGTGATCAATACAAATTAATCACAATGAAAGATGAACAAGGTAGTTTTGAATCAAAATGGATGCGCTCTATTGTGGACGCGCATGCGGCGGATCTTACCCGATACGCCGCGTCCATCCTTTACGACAGCGATGCCGCAAAGGATGTTGTGCAGGATGCCTTTCTCCGCTTGTGGCAAGAGCCGCGAGCCAATGTCGAAGGCCATGTCTTACCTTGGTTGTTTCGCGTCTGTCGAAATCGGGCACTCGATGTCCGGCGGAAGGGGGGCCGGATGAAGCGCCTCGACGAAGCCAGTGCCGAGCGCGCTGCGAGCGATGCGCCAGGGCCAGAGACGGTCACCGAGCTGCAAGATAGCCATGCGCAGATACTGCAGATGATGCAGGCGCTGCCTGAGAACCAACAAGAAGTCGTGCGGCTCAAGTTCCAGAATGGGATGAGCTACAAGGAAATCGCCAGTGTGACGGAACTGACCGTGACCAACGTCGGCTTTCTGTTGCACACGGCCATCAACACGCTCCGCGCCCGAGTAGTGGCGAGCGGAGAGTAATCCAACCAACGGAGAAATTTTAAGATGAAACTTTTACCAGAAGATCCACGACTCACCGCTTACGCGCTCGGTGAAATCGAAGACCAGCAAGAGCGCAGCGCAATCGAGTCTGCCGTCGCGCAGTCGCCTGAGTTGCAACAAGCCGTCGCCGCAATCCGTGACATGCGCGAGTTGCTCACTAAGGGGTTTGCCGCAGAGCCTATACCGGAACTGAGCGAGTTTGAAAAAGCCCGCATGGGCCAACCCACAGCGACGCGAGAGCGCTCTGGAGTCAGTCGTCTGCTGTCATGGCCGGTGCTTTCGAGT
>DJBY01000041.1:0-14310 GCA_002430605.1 Opitutia bacterium UBA5964
TTTCAGCCGCAGGCGACAGTTCAAGCTTTGCCAAAAGAGACCAGTCTCGAGCAAAAGATGCAGATGTTAGAGCAGTCGCATGGTCACGACCACGCACATTGAGTAGGGAGTGGGGCGGAGAGTCTTGGCATCCGCTGAATTCGACGATTTGACTGGCATTAGGTATTCGGATTCAGCGAGACAGTGGAGCCGGATGTCGTGACTCGAATGGAGAGCTTTGGTTGTGTGCGAGAGATATTCGGATTTGCAGCTTTGAGTCGTTACCGCATCGATCTGGGTTGCGTGAGGAAACAAGGGGCTGGAGAGGGGACTTCTACTCATTGAAACGTTATCGTCAATAGGAGCTAATGTTGCGTGCCTTAGGGTATGTTATTTTTCCAGCAAGAGAGTTAGGGATGATGCCCATGCGACCTAGGTAGTATAACGCAGGTCGCGACATAGATACACCTACTCAGGGCTCTCAAGTTTCTTACAAAAGATTTACAAGGCATGTAAATTAATTGTATAAGTAGCTAATTTGCAGTTGTTTACGTTGATTGCATGTGGGTTTAGGTGCTTTTAGAAGCATCTCATTAACCGCATTATGAAAATACGAAATCACTTCACCCCTCAATTTAGTTTCTTAAAGAATCTCCTATTGTTGTCCTTAGTTTTGACCGTAGGAGCGACATCTGCGAGCGCACAACCCGAAGGCTACCGAGATGCGTCGGTGGGTGGGCGAATTGTGTTCGGTCTCGATCCGGCAAGTCGATCCTCGAAAGTGTTTGAGGCCGTGTTCGATGGTAGTTCTCGAACTTACTACGATTATGCTTACAGCAATCAGACATGCTTTGTTGGTTTTGATAATGAAGTGAGCGCGATACCTGTTCGTATTGAATTTACACCTCGCTCTCGTAACGCATCGCGTATGGTTGGCGGAGTCTTTCAAGGTTCCAGTGAAAGCCCTTACAGTGGTTATGAAACAATCTATGAGGTAACACGGACGCCAGCCTTCGGCGCTCAGACCATTCAGCTGTCGACGACTCAGGCTTACCGCTATTTTAGATACCTTGCACCATTAGGTTCTTATGGTAATATCGCCGAATTCGATGTCATCGCAGAGGCAGTGCCCGAGCCAGAACCAACACCAGAACCAACACCCGAGCCAACACCCGAGCCAACGCCCGAACCAACGCCCGAACCAACGCCGGAGCCTACGCCAACACCCGAACCAACACCAATCCCGGAACCAACACCTACACCTGAGCCGGTTCCCTCAGTGGAGCCAGCACCTGCAGAATTGTCAGACTTAGGCGCGGATGCACCGAGTGATTTCCGTGCCGCGAGTGTTAATGGACGAACTGTATTTGGGATCGATCCTTCTTCTCGTGAAGATCGGACTTTTGAAGCTGCGTTTGATGATGATGTAGCAAGTTTTTACGATTATAAATATCGTGCGTATTCCAGTTACCTCGGTGTCGCTTATGCGACTGCTTCGATTCCCGCTGGAATTTCATTTACTCCACGCGGCTCGTATCCGGAGCGAATGGTCGGTGGTCGTTTTGAAGGATCGAATGAAACTGCTTATAGCGGCTATGAAACACTTTATGAAGTGACTACGGTACCTTCGCCCTCTGGAGAGTCTGTTACTTTAAACGTAACTAAGGCGTATCGCTTTTACCGATTTGTCGGAGCTGCGGGGACTAATTGTAATGTTGCTGAGCTCTCGTTTGATTTTGTTGCATCAACTCCAACCCCGGAACCAGAGCCAACTCCAACCCCGGAACCGGAGCCAACACCAGAACCCACTCCTGAGTTAGTGACGACTGAGGTATTGCCAGATTCGCAAGGCGTTCGCTTCACTTTCAATCTAGACCAAGCCGAGCGCGTTTCCGCTGCGGTGTATGATGCGGCTGGTCGCCAATTACGCACATTGCTCTTGGCTGAGGATCTTGTTGCGGGCGAACATAGCTTAATCTGGGATGGTTTAACACGTGATAGCCAGTCAGCTGCTGCGGGTGAGTTTACTTTGAAGCTGTTGCGCTCACAGGGCTTGCAGGCGGAATATGTGACATCATTAGGGATCAATCCTGGATCGTCTCCCTATGATACTTGGGTCGGTAATCATGAAGGAGCGGCATCTGTCGCTGTGGATGGCTCTGGTGTTTATATCGCAGCGCAGAAAACCGAGACTGCTCCTGTTCTAATCAAACAGAGTTTGGATGGTAGCCAACGCCTGTGGACGCGCACACGTGATCATGTCACTGAAGGTCGTTATCAGGGAGGCATCTCGTTGGCATCTGACCAGAATGGTCGACTCTATATGCTACAGCAAAATGGCTATATCCAAGTTATACGCACTAGCGATGGCTCGTTGCAAGAGAGCTGGGATGTGCTGCCTGCGGCAGTGAGCCGCACGAGTGCGAAGTATGAGTTGGTATATGAGCATGAGCGTTACCGTGTTGCTGAGGCCGATATGGCTGCATCGGGTAATACTTTGGTCGTGAGTTTTCGTAATGAGAATTTAGTCCGCTGGATCGATGTAACGAATGGCTCGATTCTTTCGGAAGTCAGTATTAGCCAACCTTCCGGTTTGTCCGTTAGCCCTTCAGGCGATGTCTTTGTGATCTCAGGCAATCAAGTGCTGCGTGTTGACGCGAACGGAGTTGCTGAGTCGTTGATCGATTCTGGCTTAGACGCGCCACAGCGCTTGTCGTATGATTCTGCGAGCGACACTTTACTCGTAACAAATGGTATCACCAATGCGCAGGTGCTGCGTTATTCGCTGTCGGGTGATCTGTTGGCGACTTTTGGTCATGCCGAAGGTCGTGGCATGGGGCAATATATCGCGACTGATTACTATTCGGTTCGTGATATTACCGCGGATGGCGTTGGTGGTTATTTCGTAACTGAGCCAGAGTCTGCGCCACGACGTGTTGCGCATCTATCGGTCAATGGCTTGTTGATCGACGAGTGGTATGGTGGTCAGCCTTATTATGCATGGGCCGAGCCAGACCCAAGGGATTCGAGCAAGGTATGGGTGCATGTGGGGCAGAGCCTGGTCTATGCCGAAATTGATTTTAGCAACGGTAGCTGGAAGGTTTTGGAAACGTGGGATGTGGCGGCACTCACTGGTGGGTTGATGGAGCACGATGATGGTCATGTGGCACGTTGGCGTGTGATTTACTCCGGCGAGCAGCGCTTCTTGATTAGTGAGCAGGATCCTCAAGTGCTCCGTCATGAGAATGGTCAATTGATACCTGTTTCAGTTTCGAGTAACGAGTCGGATGAGTTGGCGATCGCCATTGAGATGGCCGGATGGACTGGCAGTGCGCAGTCGTTCCGTTGGCTTGATTCGAATGGTGACGGCCTTGCGCAGGCGGTTGAATTCACGTTCTCTTCGAGTAGCACATCACCGAATGCTGAGCGTATTAACGAAGATTTTAGTCTATTGGATTACGCTCGTTCCGCTGAGGCGTTCAGCGTTGAAAAAACGGACGCGAAGTGGGGTGCCTATGGACCATATTATCCAATTGGCTCAGAAACCGGCTTAAACGAAGTCGTTGCGAGTAAGGATACTCAAGTGCGTGCAGGCGTGCGTGGCAGTGGTGTTTATGGCGATTTGGATGGTAGTTATTATGCGCATTACAATATCGAAGACCAAGGTCACGGAGCAGCATGGCCGACTGATTGGGCACGGGTTTCACGCTTTGTGAAATGGGATAGCCAGGGGCAGGAACTCTGGTCGGTCGGGCGTCATGCATATCATGGTGGACTTGCTGGTGTCATAAATAACAATTCATATCTTAAAACTCCGAATGGCCAATTCCACGTGCCTGCACGTGTGATCGGTGAGGTGAGCGATGCGGTCGTGATCGCGGATCGTGTTGAATCGATGGGGATGGTTTGGACGAAAGACGGACTGCTGGTCGGTTCATTACTCGATCGTCGCGCCGAAGATGGTTTGCCTGCATCCGTGTATTCTTGGAACATCAATGATCAAGGTGACGACGCGATTACAACGACCGATAATGCGACCGGTGGTAGTCTTCGCGCTTATCCCGATGGAACCGTGCTATGGTTCACGCAGGGACGTAATAATGTGCCGACATATAAAATCACCGGTTGGGGCGAGTGGACGCGTGATCAAGTTGGTTTTACTCTGAGCTCGAAGGCGCAAGCTCCGGTGGGCAATGGTGATGGTCTGAGTGCTGAGTATTTTGAAGACGCCGACCTGACTTCGCCTTCAGGTCAGGTCATCGACGCTCAAGTCTGGCATGGTCAAGCGGTGGATGCATCGGGTTATGATGCCGTGATTGATGGCTTTGATGGGGCTGTGTTCGATTGGACTGCTGGTCCCGCTCAAGTTCAGGATGCTACCAGCTTCAGTGTCCGTTGGACGGGAGAGGTTGAAGCGCCATTGAGCGAGTCCTTTACCTTCTCAACGTATGCACGAGGTGGTGTTCGGTTGTGGGTCAATGGCGAGCAAGTGCTTTGGGGCTGGAATGAGTTCGCTCAGCGCAGAGAGACGATGCCAATCGCTATGACAGCAGGGCAGCGTTACAATCTACAGCTCGAATACTATACGACCAGTAGTGCCCCCGCAGTGAGTTTAAATTGGGAGTCTGCTAGTATTGATCGGGAGCGAATTTCGACTAAATACTTACACTCGTCTTCATCGGCGGGGATTTATCCAACAGCACGAGCAGCAACTGACTATATCGACGCCGCAAGTTTTGAGACGGAGTCTGGTGATATGGAAGCGTCAATGATTGATGCTTACTCTGTTAGAGGTTCGCGCCAACGTAACTTGGGTAAGAGTGGTTCGTATCTGGGATATGCTGAGGTTGCATTTCAATCGGGACTGTCAACGTTGCGTATTCAAGCGTCTGGGAGACCATCCGATTCTCGTCAGAACTTTCCAGTGCGGTTGGAGATCCGTTTAGATGGCCCCACTGGCGTATCGATTGCGACGGTAGATCTAGCTGCTGAGGTGGCAACGATTGAGGTGCCGATCAGTTCTGGAGTCACTGGTCTGCATGATGTCTATATCGTAAATGTGACTGAAGACGAATGGCATCTTATCGACTTTCGCTGGTTCCAGTTTGAGTAGATCTTATGGTCTGACTCAAATTAAGACTTCTATCCCTCCGAGATTAATCAGGAGCTAACGATCAATGTCTTGATTTAGTCGCATAAGATTCTAGGTTGGAACTTATGGCCGATGTTCCCAAAAAGAGGGTGCTGCTTATTTTTAATAAGTCCTCAAGTAGTTTTCCCGCGTATACATGGATGATTGCGCGTGGGGGATTAGTCGATGTGGACGTGCTCACCCCTCCGACGCACCCAGTTCGTTGTTCAAAATGGGTGATAGAAGCTCATGCATACGAGACGCCTGAGGGGTTCACACTCAAACTGGAAGGACTTCTTAATTCTGATTGTTATGATGCCATACACGCCATTGATGAATCTTCGAGGGAGTTAATCTTTGCTTCTCGTGAGGAAGATTGGTTGAAGCCATATTTACCTTTTGCCCATGGCTCTCTGTTGTTTGATGCGTGTAGAGATAAGGTTCTTTTCCATGAGTGGTGTGAATCACATGAGATTCCGGTTCCTCTCGCATCTCGTGCGGATAGTTGGGACGAAGTGATTCAGCGATCAACGAGTATGTCTTATCCTTTTATCCTGAAGGGAGCAGAAGGTTCGAGGGGAGTCGAAGTGCACTTGATCCGATGCCCATCGGATCTCGCAGATGTGCCTCGCCATTCTTCGATTCAAAAGCATTGGCTACTTCAAGAGTATATTGATGGGGCAGTCGGATATACGTCGATCATCGCTAAAGATGGTAAACTGTATGGAACCAGCTCGTGTTATAAGCATGTAGCTCTTTCTGGAGGCTTTGGACCTGCTGCGGTGCTGAGATATGTTGACAATGATGAGCTTGAGCGTATCGCCCGGATGGTAGCTGAGAAAAGTGGCCTTACGGGTATTGGCGGTTTTGATTGGATGGAGTCGCCCGAAGGTGAATATAAAATAATTGACCCTCACTTAGGGCGGGGGCCTGTTACCGCTGCAGTGTCTTGTCATGTTGGCATCGACCTCGGGCGGGCCTATTTTTGTAGTCTAAGTGGCGAAGAGCCAGAGCCGTTTTCGACCGCCGAAAATCGAGTCGTTTGGGTGATGCCTCAAATGATTAATATACTTTTCGACGGGCGGTTCCTTGAGGCGTTGAAAAAGTCGAATCCATTGAACTCGAATGTTTCGATTTTCTGGTATGGAGACGGTGATTTTAGAGTTTTTTGGAAAATTGCATTCCCGTTGTTTTTTGGGTGCATGCGGGTTTTGATCGGGGCACTTCGACGACGTGCCGTCAGTTCCTTTGAGAGGCTTTTTGGTAAAGCTTAATGAAGTATTTAGGCATGTGAGGATAGCTCATATCAAATCGTTCTAGGCTGATTGATTGAACAGAACCGATCTCACCTGAGCAGTTAGAGCAGTCGCAGGCACAGTCCATCTTCCAATCGATTTCGTCATCAGAGGTCGAATAATCGTAGGCGAGTTCTTCATCGGCTTCGATATCACGAAGGGCAACAAAGGTTCGAGTGTCGCTAATCCCGACGTTTGGAGTGCATCCATGATTGATTTTGACAAAGGGATGTTCGACTTCGACCCAGACGCCGCTTTCGATGCCATACCAATTTGGAAAGAGATAGCAATCGTCTCCCTCAAAGTGCCCGAACCGAACAGGGCCATTGGCGACACAGATGACCTTGCCTTGTTTGACTGCTTTGTTGGTAAATAAGCCTTCGCCTTTGTGGTCTACTTCTTGAACGTATAAATTACGTTTTGCCCCGGTCGATCCGAAGCGAAAGTAGGTATAGATTAATGCGTAAGCATAAGAGCCTCTTAGATAATAGTAGGCCTTACGTAAAATAGATATAATCATGCGTGCTGGGGTTCGGCTGACAGAGTTGTTTGGTATCTCGGGTTTGTAGATATTGATTAACTAAGGCGAAGTATGAGTGCTTGGCGTTTAGTTTTAATGTCCGCTGCTTTTTTCTGGAGAGGCGCTGGTCAATTTGAAATAAGAAGTTCTTTAGTCTGAGCTCTTCTGGGTGTTCGTTCATTTTTTGAGCGATCTCGTATTCCTACCTTGCCACTCGATGGAGATGCTTCACAAATTAAATTGCAACGATGAATTCAGCTATATCATGCCGGTAAATCCACTTAGATTATTGCTTGTTTATAATAAAGCACACGGTAATTTGATGGCATATCCGTGGATGTTTGGCCATGATGGCTATTTTGAAGTCGATGTGCTGGCTCCTGAGGGACACTTGATCGAGTGTAGTCAATGGATTCAAAATCGTATTTCTTACACGAACGAAGACGATTTGATGTCGACTCTTCTGAGCGCATTATCTTCTGGTCGATATGATTGGATGCATTGTATCGATGAATCCTCGAGGGATATCATTCTGCGGCATTGCGATGATCCGATATTGCTGCCTTACCTTCCTTGGCCTGCTAGCTCGCCGTTGAGTCGAAACTGCTCTAACAAGGTGGAATTATATCAATGGTGCCGCGATGCTGGCTTGCCAGTGCCGGCGAGCTTTGAGGTGAACGATCTTGATCGGCTGAAGCAGTGCGCAGCGGAGATCGGTTATCCTTGTATGTTGAAAGGGGCTCAAGGCTCCAGAGGTGCTACGGTGTTCTTACTTGAAGATGAGTCTCAATGTGAATTGATTCTGAAGGATCATAAGGGAATTCAATCTTGGTTGGTGCAGGAGTTTTTAACTGGTCTAGCTGGAACCACATCAATGGTTTGTGGGCATGGAGAGGCTTATGCGACGTGTTCATCCTATAAAAATGTGATGCTGAATGGGGGGCTGGGGACTTCTGTGGTGAAGCAGTTTGTTCGATCAGAAGAATTAGAGCGTCTCGCTTTTCTGGTCGCAAAAGCGACGCAGTATCATGGCGCGACAGGTTTTGATTGGATGATGAATGCGAACGGACAGGTGTGTATTATTGATCCACATTTTGGCCGGGGTCCCTCATCGATGATGGTTTCACACATCGGGGGTGTTCGGATTGATCAAGCCTTGTATGCGGTGCTGACTAAAGGCTCAGTCTTACCTGTCCAGCCGATGTCGGCGGCGTATGTGTGGATTTTTCCGCAATGCCTGCATTTGTTGTTGGAGGGGCTTATTGAAGCGTGGCGAGTTGCATGTCCATTGCGGCGAGATGTTACTATTTTTTGGTTTGGTCGGCGTGAGTGGAGGTTGTTTTTAAAGCAAAGCGCTGCGCTGCTGGGTGGTCGTGCGCGAGTGCTTCTTGGGCGGTTTAAACGGAGCATTCGTTTTTCTCGAAATCGATTGTCTGATTGTGATTCTGTTATCTGAGTCGGGGGAAGTGTTATGCTGGTAGTTAGATTTCAACAACGAATCGAACGCTTACTACGTTATCGAAATGCTTTGGTACTGTTCTGGTTTCCGTGGTTTTGGAGCAGAGGAGATACGGCGCGATTACGCCGAGCTGCCTCGTCAATTGAGTGGGGGCGTGCCGATGGTTTTCGGACTAGGTTCTATCTGTTGCTGAAGGCAATACTTTGGCCCATTACGGTGACTGTGCCGTTGTTTTTAGTTTGGATGCGCTATGCGCAGGAATCGGCATTAGTGAGTCATCGATCGCCGCTGCGGCAGTTTCGTGAGATGTGCTTGTTTATATATTGGTATGGCGGCGATCCACTCGAGTATTATGATCGAAAGCTGTATGATGAGGATTTTCGCTCAGTCATGGGTGATTTCATGTCTCAGTTTGAATGTAAATTACTGGCGGGTGCACTAAATGGTGCTGGCTCAGAGAGTATTCGAGATAAACAGCGTTTTGAGGAAGTCTGTTTGAAAGACGGCTTGGCAGTCCTTGAGTCGAATTGCTTTCTGAGTGCTGAAACGGATAGCGCATTTTGGGACGCGCTTGAATTGCCTAAAAATGACCTGTATGTGAAGCCTTGTGGCGGTAAAAAGGGGCAAGGTATTGAGCGTTGGAATTTTGAATCGCATGAGAACAAGTGGAGCCAACCGGGGCGGACTTTCGATGAGTCTGAATTGTGCAATTATTTAAGGCAGCTATCTGCTGCCGGACGCTATCTACTGCAGCCTGCGGTCTGTAATCATCCCTCACTGGCTGGTTATTCGGTGGGGCCAATGCTGAGTTTTCGCATTATCACTGTTTGTGACCCGAAGCGGGGACCGTTGCTAGTTGCGGGTTATTTAGCGTTGCCACGCGGGAATTCGGCCACGAATCATGAAGACTATGGCGGAATGGTTGCTAAATTTGATATGCAGACGGGGCTTTTGGATGCTGCGTTTAGCTATGTTCCTGCTGTTGAGAAGCACTGCACGCATCCAGATACGGGTGCTGTCATCGAAGGGGCCCGCCTGGACTGTTGCCCAGATGTACTAGAGTTAGCACTCAAGGCGCATCGCTCATTTCCAGAAGTTGTATCAATCGGCTGGGATATTGTTTATACAACGAAGGGAGTCTATCTGCTCGAAGGAAATACTCTTTGGGGGCTGGATCCCGGGTTGTTCTTGGGGCGCACGCCGTATGTTCGAACATGCTTGGATATTTATGATGCTCGAAGAGCGTCATCTTCTGTCTAACCGATCAGGATGTATCGGTCTAAAGTATCTGAGAGCCCGAGGGGAATTCGGGGAAGGCGAGGAATATCAGCTTGATACGACTGCCAAAATCGCCACATCTTGTGCAGTGTCATCTGCCCCTCCTAGAATCCTACTTTTATATCGATGCTATAGTAGTAGCTTTACTGCTTACCCTTCGATACTTGCAGGAGAGGGACTGATGGAGGTGGATGTCATTGCTCCTTCGCGGCACGTGATTCGACAGTCGGTCTGGGTTGGAGAGCATTTTGCTGCGAATTCGGATGAGGCGTTTCTTGTGGTCTTGTGTGAGCGGTTGAAGTCGGGGGCGTATCAGGCATTATTTTGTATTGATGAGCCGTCGAGAGAGTTAGTCCTGGCGAATGCGCAACTGCCTGAGTTGTTCGACTATTTGCCCTTTGGGAGTCAGTCTGAACTGAATCGTGCAGCAGTCGATAAGGGGGCGTTTTACCATTGGTGTGCGCGGCATTCGATCCCGTGCCCAAAGAGTGTCTGTACACAGAGTGCGTCTGAAGTGCTTGGTTTGGCTGAGGAGTTTGAGTTTCCTTTGGTTGTTAAGGGGGCTCGGGGAGCGGGTGGTATTGAAGTGGATATTGTGCGCTCGCAGCAGGAGTTAGAGGTCGTCTTGAACGCCCATCGTGAGCGTGAGGGCTGGGTTTTGCAGGAGTTTATTGATGGGCCGGTCGGAACCACGACCTTCGTGGCCAGAGAGGGCCGACGATACGCAATTTATTCTGTTGTGAATCGAGTTTGCATGAGAGGGGGCACTGGGCCATCTGCGATCTGTGAATCGATTTACGATCCTCGGCTAGCTGCGCTGGCTGATGTGATGATTCGAGATGGTGGCGTGAATGGGATGACTGGATTTGACTGGATGCTGACGCCTGATGGAGAGTATCGGGTGATTGATCCTCATTTTGGACGTGCGGTGCCGAATGCGGTCGCGGGTCATTTGAGTGGTGTTAATTGGGGGCATGCATTTTGGGCTAGTTTAGTGGGGAAGGAGCCTGCGCTGGTCTGCGCTGTTGATGAGCCATCGTATACTGTATGGCTGTTCCCTCAGGCTTTACAGTTGTTGTTTGAACCTCATTTTTGGAAGTCATTCCGGACATATAGCCCGTTTCGTGCTGATGTTAAATTGTTCCTCTGTGGGCGACGGGAGTGGCGTCTTTTCTTATGCCAGTTAGCGGAGCATTTTTTGGGTCGTTTTCGAGTCTTAGCGGGTGCTTTTAAAGGGCGTATGCTAGGTAAACGGAGTGGCAGTCGTCGCGGTGGGCGCTCTTAGGTTCTTTATATTTCATGGACACAAACACATTTGAATTAACTTACTCGTCCTACGAGAACTTCCGTTGCAAATATTTTGGTAAGCAACTGCAGTTGAAGCACCGTTTGAGTTGTTTGTCGCAATGGTTATCTAAGCCTGAGTTCGGGGTGATCGGTGGCTACCATTACGGTAATGCTGGCGATATTGCTTTGGGCGAAAGTTTAGTGAATTGTCTGAGCGCTTCGGAGCAGCCTGCGAAGTTACAGACGATCTATAATTTGAATAGTTGGCCCGCTACAAAGTATGCGATGCTCGGAGGGGGCGCTATTACATACGAGAATATCTTTTCGAAGGTGTATGATCGCTATCGAAAAAGTCCTGAGAACTTGGCAATTATGGGAGTGGACATGCAGGGGATGGATTCTCTGATGAAGTATGAGGACTTCTTAAAAGATGTCGCTTATATCTCATGCCGTAGTTCCCAGCAGGTTGAGATGCTTCGGTCGAAGTTAAACCGCGAAGATGTGGTCTATCATCAAGATTTATGTCTGTCTCGATTTGATGTGAATGCGCCGCAACCATCCAAGCCTAGCGCTAAAGTGTTAGGAGTGAATATGGTGCCGTATTTTATGAGTATGGATAAGAATTGCAGGTTTGTTCCGGGAGCCCGTGATCAGGCAACGTTGAAGTCGAGCTTTCCTGAACTACTGCCTTATGTTGATGAGCTGGGAGAGTTGTATGTTCGCTTCTTCAGGCGGATGTGTGAGCACTACCAAAGTCTGGGGTATGAGATTCTGCACCTGCCGTTTACGCCTCAGGATGACTTGTTCGCGCGTTCTGCTTTAGCAGGGATGGGGGTTCAGTTTCGGTCATATACGACAGTGATTGATCAAATGCTGGAGGAGATACGAGGGTGCTCGGCATTTCTGTGCACTCGTTTCCATTCACTCATTTTTGCATCGATTACCCAAACCCCGATGATTCCATTTCTGTATGCTGGTAAGTGTCGCCGTTATTCTGAGGATATGAAATTGGAAGAGCGAGGGCTGGTGACGATTCATGACTTACTGGATGCATTTGAGTCGACTTGTGAGCGGATGATTTCACAGGGGCCAATCCTCGCGCCTGCGGATCAATTAGAGCAAGCGTCGAGCTTAGTGCGGTCTTCCGTGAAGGATGCCTATAACGCTCTCGGGATATAATCGCGATGCTAGGATTCTCCAGTGATGAGATCAGTCGAATGAAGCGGCAGAGCCGTTTGTTGACGACTTATGTGATCGGTCAGGGGGGAGCGCAGTTTCTACAGTTGGTAACAGGCTTTATTGTTATCCGATGGTTGAGCAAGGAGGCTTATGCTGACTACACGATCATCAATGCGATTTTGGGGATGGGGTCTATGCTATTTGGACTGGGGATCTCTCAGTGTTTGACGGGATTGATCGGGAAAAACATCACAGATTCGGTGCTTGTCGGGCGTTTTGTCTACGCAGCATACAGTTTGAGAAATCGGGTGATGATCGTTGGGATTGTCCTATTGATGATTACATTCGTTGCGCTTTCCAAAAAGTTTGAATGGTCGGTTGGCGTTGCTCTCTTTTACTTTCTTTGCGTGTCGTTGACATTGTTTTTTAATGCTTGGGAGACGGTCAATAAGCCAGTGCTGCTGCTGGAGTATCGCTTGAAGGAAATCTATACGCTTAGCTGTGGTACTTGTTTCGCACGGCTATTGTTCTTGTTTGTTGCGGCGTTGGCAGGGGTGTTAATTACGCCAGTCGTTGTGTTTTTCAATATGCTACAGGCTGCGATCAATGCAGTTGGCATGGGCATATTTTCTCGATCTAAAATTACGCCCGTTCCGAAAGGCGAGAGCTTGAGTCTCGAACGTCGTAAAATATTGCGGCTTACATTGCCGAAGCTTCCGAATCTGATCGTCATTACTTTTAGCAGTCAGTTGATTTTTATTTTAGCTGGTATATTTGCGACCACCACGACACTGGCCGAAGCTGGGGCCTTGAGTCGTTTAGCAATGTTTTTTGTCATTTTCAACCGAATGGGAGGCACTCTGATTACGCCCTATTTTGCGAAGACAGAGTATCAGGATTTACTGAAAAGGGTCGCTTTCTTGATCGTTGCTTTGGTCGGCTTTGTTTGTCTGGCGGGGTCATTGGGGTACTTCTTCCCTGACCCATTGCTATTTTTGCTTGGATCTGGATACGAGGATCTTCAGTTCGAGACCTTTCTCGTTGTTCTGGATGCGGCGATCAGTGTGGCTGTTGGGGCGCTGATTTCCGTCTGCAATGCGCGTAAATATGTCTATTTCTGGCATTCTCTAGTAGTGCTTCCGCCTCGTATTCTGATGTTGGTTTTAGGTGTGATCTATCTGGATTTGGGCAACCTGGCACAGTTGTTAATGCTAGGTCTCTCGATCGCTGTGACTCAAGTGATTACCCAGTTTGGCATTCTGGTCTATGGCCTCTGCCAGAATCGGATAGAGGCTAGCTCGGAGCGATAATCTCTCTGTCTTTGATCATGCGGCAGGGGTTGCCCGCGCAGACTTTCCATTCGCTCATATTGCGGGTGACGACTGAATTCGCGCCGATCACACAGCCGCGACCTATCGAGACACCTGGGCCGATAAAGGCTCCGGATGCAATCCAGCTTTCGGCTCCGATATGTATGGGTTTGAACTTCAATTCGAAATGCGGGTGCGTGGTATCGTGCGTGCCAGTGCAAAGATGTGTGTATTGAGAAATCACGGTCATCGAGTCAATGCGCACCGTCGTGAAGTTGAGGATACGTGTATGATGCGCCAAGGCGACGTGGTCGCCGAGTTCGAGTTCCCAAGGCATCAGTATGTCGACGCCGTGCTGAATGTTGCAGTTATTTCCGATGCGGGCGCCGCACAGGCGTAATACCAGTATGCGAAGTTGGCGACAGGGGAGCAGGTAGTAGAACGGTTTGATCAGATACTGCCAGATGCCCCGTTTGATCTTTAGACCTGTGCTCCAGTTCGTTTTGCACTGGCTTAAATCAATTTGATACTGTTCTGGATTATCTGCGGGCATATTAGTGTATGTGTGAGTGAATAGTAGCAACGAGTCGTTTTGTCGATTCACTGATGTCAAAATGTGCTTTAAAAACGTCTAGAGCGGCCTGTGACATCGCGCTGCGCTGATCTTCTGTCAGGGAGTGCCAGGTGCTCAGTAGTGCCTCGGTGCCTGCCAGTGTGTCGTCTTGCACTAGCCCCGCCCCTCCGGATTGTATTTCATTCCAGATATTAACTTTGTTGGAGATGAGGGTGGGGGTCCCGACTGCGAGGGCTTCAGCGACAACGATGCCAAAGTTTTCCTGATGCGACGGCAACACAAGCGCTTCGCTGGCTGC
>DJBY01000041.1:14444-15589 GCA_002430605.1 Opitutia bacterium UBA5964
AGGCTGTTGCTCGGGGCCGGCGATGACGAGGTCAGGGGCACCGGGATGCGACTTCCTGAGCTCAGCATAGGCTTCGACGAGTAAATCCAAGCCTTTCTTTTCCTGGATGCGTGACATGAACAGCAGAAACGGTTGTTGCCCCCAGTCGGGTGTATCGCTCTGGAACTGGCGGATCAGCTCGTCACGGTTGATCTCCGGGGCGACGGTTCCATAGCCGACGACCTGCTCTGTGACTGAGTAAGGTGAGAAACTCTTCCGTGCGAGGCGGCATTCTTCTGCGCAGGTAAACAAGACTGCTGCTGCATTCTTGAGCACTTTGTATTCGTAGCTCCAATACAACTGCTTCTTTAATTTCTTAAGTGGATAGGTCTCGTTGAACCACGGGTCGAGCATGCCGTGTGGGAAGATGAAATAAGGGACGTTGTGCTGAATACACGCGTTTGCGGTGGCGAGTCCATGGTATTGCCAGTTGCCGTGTATGATCACTGCATCGTAGTCGCAGGCGTGCGCAGTTAACCAGGTGCGCAATTTTTTAGAGTAACTATAGCTGCCGAAGCGTCCAGGGCCGAGGGCATGGACTTGCCACGGGAGTGACTGCGCTTCTGAAGCGACAGCGTCAGGGCAATCGAGGCTCGCAATCTCAACAGTGACACCCAGATCTGTCATGATCTTTGAAGACTGTTTTAGGCCTTCAATGGGGCCGCCAGACTGCGGCGCGATGGTATGGATGACACGCAGCAGTTTCATTTCGTGCCTTGGTTCAGTTGTTGCTGGTAAAGTTCGCAATACGCTTTGGCGGAGGCCTCATTGGTGTATTGAACTGCGAAGTGTTTCATCTGCTTGCGTTGTTCAGTCTTCGCCGCTGCGGGCGTTTCCATGTAGACCCAAGCCGCGGTGGCGAGCTTGTTGAGTGAGCTGTTGTCTTGAGTGTCCTCGCCGACAGCCAGCTCCTCGATGGCATTCAGCGAGTGCATCGGCTCCACGCGGAAAGTTGCGACGGCGCAGCCACAGGCTTGAGCCTCAAGTATGGGCCAGCCGAACCCCTCGATGTGGGAGGGGAAGATCAGTAGCTCTGCAGCTCGGTAGAGTTCGCGTAATTGCTCGTCCTCAATGCCGCTGAAGTAGTGGATACGTGGCAGTAATTC
>DJBY01000046.1:0-1239 GCA_002430605.1 Opitutia bacterium UBA5964
TATTCTGGGATGCCTGCAAGCTTAAGGCTGAGAGACTGGTTGGTTCCGCCACGGTAAACGTCTGCCCGACGAGAGACGTATTGGGCTCAGAGGTCACAGTCACAGCCACATCAAACAGCGCGAATTTATTATCACCCGCCACCGGGTTGCGGGTGAAACCAATCACAAGATAATCGTAGCCGGCCAATGTATCCACAGCATACGCGCTCAAATCGAAGCTACTGCTGACATGGATCGCAGATCCTTCCGCGCCGCTGCCCGTATCCTGATCCAGCAGCTGAATCGCAGTCGAGGCAGCGGCGCCCTCAAGAGAAGTCAGCAGACTGCCATCGCCCAGATTGGTGACGCTAAACCCATTCGCGGCAGCATTGGCCCACATATTACCATTTTGCGCGGATAAGTTGGCAATCGATGCCGTGCCGGAAGCTGAATTATTCACCAGCCCCCAAACGTGCACATAAATATCATCGGAGTCGTTGGCCCCATCCCAAGAAACAAAATCGAACTCGACATGCAGCTGACTCTCGTTCGTCAAGCCCTTGTCGGAGAGGTCGACGATTTGAGCCAACGCGCCATCACTGGTAGAGCCAGCATTTACATTTATGTTATAAAGCCATCCGTTTGTGGTGCCGAGCCCCCAACCAATACCTGCATGCCAACCAGTGGAATTCTGATTCAGAGCGCCGTCTGTCGTCAGCGTATTGCTTGAAAAAGAGTCTTCCAAAATGACCTGAGTATTTTCAATAGCGTCGCGAATCGCGACTTCCGCCCCATTCACCGTATTGCCCCAAAGCACATCCCCCGTCGGATAAGTCGTGCCGATATCGGTCAAGCTCGCGCTGTTTGTCGGCAACCAGGAATACAACGGCACCACTTCCGAGTCATAGCCGCTATGCCCCGTCAGGTCGACGGAGCTCACGAAAAATCGATTCTCATCCACTAGGGTAAAGAAAAAGCTCTGCGCCCCCGCGGGAATCGCCACTTCGGCCCAGCCCTGCGCATGCGTAAACGGCACGGGCACCTTGAACCACTCCTCGTTGCCGTCGGCCGTCGCAGACTTGGTATACAGTAGGTCGAGATACTTCACCTTCGCCAAATCTGTATTCCAACTCACCCATGCCACCTTGTCGTCGTGACCGGAACCGAGAATCGTCAGGCTCTGATCGGTCAGCGGCAGTGTGCCCTTCTGGGGATTCAAATACATCGGCCGCGCATCCACCTCCTCGATCCAGGTTTCAA
>DJBY01000046.1:1412-2551 GCA_002430605.1 Opitutia bacterium UBA5964
AGCTGATAGAGCGAATACGGTTGGGCTGCCGCAGCATTCCACAAATAGTCGTAGTTCTTGTACAGCTTCCAGCCGTCCTTCACCAGCGTGGTCGCCACTCGGCCCCCATGCGGGAAATGCCAAAACATCGAGTCGCGCACCGCGCTGGTTTGATGGTGTAGGACCTGCCCCGCGTCTTGGGGATCGCTCAACCACAAGTCGCTCAAATCGCAACCTTCCAAATCCTGCGACAGCGTCGCCTCACCGGTCAAGGCCATGAAAGTCGGATACAGATCCAGCCCATTGACCACCACATCACTGACCGCATTGGCGGTAATGCCAGGCCCTCTGACGATAAAGGGCACGCGGGTGCCGCCCTCCTTGATCCAGATCTTGCCTTGATCCAGTGGATAGTTGTCCGTCACTAAGCCCTGAGTATCACCATTCTCCATACCGCCATTGTCGGAGGTCAGCACAATGTAGGTATTCTCGATCAGCTTATGCCCCGGCCAACGCGGATCGTCGGTAATTTCCAAGTAGGTGATCAGTTGGTTGATGTAGTAATCCAAACTCTCCACCATCGCGGCGTAGTAGGGATTGTTCTGCCCCTCGAGAAATATCTCAGAGCCGTTCAGCGGGTATGCGTAGCCCATGCTTTCGGCATACTTCTGCAACAGACTTTCGGTGCGCATCTGCCAAGGGCCGTGCACCAGCCAAGTCGAGTAATAGCAGAAAAACGGCTGCTCTAGCGTGACCGCCTCCACAAGAAAGCCCAAGGTTTCCACGGTGACCGGATCCTTCGCCATGCCATTTGCATCGAGCTGATAGGGATCTGAAGGATCAGTGGTTGCAAAGCCCGTCAAGCGGTCCATGCCGCTCTGCACGCCCCGTTCGTTGTAAGCACGGTCAAAGCCCTGATCCGTCGGCAAGGGAAAGGTGGAATGGTGCCCGTCCGGCGACATATGCCACTTGCCGAACACTCCGGTAAAATAGCCCTTATCCCGCAAGGCTTCCGCCAGGGAATACTCCTCGTCCTTCAAGCTACTGCGAAAGTGCGGCGTGATAGACTGCGAGTTGACACTGCCCGCTTTCGGGCACTTGCCGCCGGACACGGAAGTTACATCCGTACGGCCGGGGTGTTTGCCCGACATGATCGCCAC
>DJBY01000046.1:2800-9888 GCA_002430605.1 Opitutia bacterium UBA5964
CGTGTCGCCTCAGTGGCAATTGCAGGAGATGCGCAGGCCAGCAAAGCCGCGGCCAATGAGATGAATTTTAAAGTGGAGGGGGCTTTCATTTTTTTTCGATTCGGTTGTTTCGGGGGCAAAAAACTCAGGGGGATTCTTAGGGTCAGTCAGTATAACACAATTGGATGATCTGAGCATCGTGTTTTACCCGATGGTTGAGCAGACGTTTCACTGACAAAAAAAAAGCGCCCGGATTGCTTCGGACGCTTATTAAAATATGAACCAGCTCTAAACCGATTCCCCTAAACTATAAGTTGAAATCTTAAGCTCGACGGCGCAGCATCACGTAGCCCAAGGCCAGTAGACCACCGAACAAGGCGTAAGTGCCGGGCTCGGGAACTGCAGTAATCGAGATGTCGTGTATCGCAAATCCATTGTCCGTGCTAGCCAACACGTTTCTAGCAATGCCGATAACAAAATAATCATACTGCGCAAGTGTGTCCAAACTATATCCGCTGAGATCAATCGAAGTGGAGTAAGCCACCGCATCTCCAATAAGTGCAGTTCCAGTGTCTTGATCCAATAGTTTGATTGCGGCTGCACCTCCATCAGCTTCACCGCCAGCACCAGTTGTAAATTTAGCGCCACTACCTAAATTATAATAATCGAAGTCAGTTAGGTTTTGCCCCCACATCGCGCCATTTTGGGCACCTAAGTTAGCGAAACTGGATGTAGCGGTCGAAGCTTTGTCAACCAAGCCCCATAAATGGACGTAAACATCAATGGCTGTGGTTCCATTCCAAGCATTATAAGTCATGTTGACCTCAATTTGGTTCTCAGTCGTCAATCCCAGACCGCTTAGATTGACAATCTGTGCCATAGCACCATCACTTACATTACTGTTATCCGCACTGTTGGTATTATAAAGCCACGAATTCCCGGATCCGAATGCCCATGCGCTCGTAGTTGACTTATGCCAGCCAGTAGAATCGCGTACAAACGCAGAGGTGGATAACGTCGTGCCGGTAGATGTGCCGTCCAGTTCGTCGATGAGAGTAATACTGGCTGCAAGCGCACTGCTCGCAAACGCAGCGAGACTAAAAAGTCCAAGTAATTGTTTTTTCATAAATAAATATAGATTAGAGGTAATTGTTTAGATGGATGAAAAATATCACACATTCTAAATATACACTAAATCCTCGAATCGCGCAATATACGTAAATACGTAGTAAACATAATAACATACCGCTGAAATCACTCTAAAATGCTGCATAAATATTTGCACCAACCGGGTATTTACTCCAGAGCAGATTCACCGCTTCGCCTGCAGGGTTGCAACGACTTAAAAACTGAGTTGGACTGGTCACCGAATCCTACTTTAGATACGTCATGCGTTACCTACTTCAAATCCTGTTTATCGCTCTCCTAGCTGGCACCAGCCAGGCAGAGCCGCTTGAGGATATGACGCAGTCGGAACTGAAACAGCGGCTGTCTGAAATTGATCCACCGCTTAGGCCAGCTAGCCCGCAGCACCCTGGGCAGCGGCGTGGGTCCGATCGGCTACCGCTCGTTTCCTACCAGCGATGCCACTCAGCCAAATTGGATCGAAATTGACCTGCCAGCGTCCGTGCCGGTGGATCAAATCATCTTAGTGCCCACCATCTGGCGCAACTCGCAGACGAACTTCCACTCGGATGCCTTTCCGACCGCGTTTCGTATCTTGAATGAACAGGGAGAATTGCTGGCCGAGGTGCGCACCACCGAAAAAGACTTGCCGCGTATTGCCCCACTCATTGTGCCAACCTTTGGCCAAACCGCCGCGAAGATTCGTATCGAGATCGATAGCCTCTCCCGCCGAGCCTTTGATGGTAATTTTATCTTGCCGGCGCAGCGTGCTGAGCTTGTGTATCAGAATCATAGCGATGGTCACTACTGTAATAAATTTAGACACCATTGAGCCCCAAGCTCGTCCTGATTCTCTACTTTAACATCACCGTATTTTACATTTCTTCCAAGGCATGCTGGGCGATCACAATATTGCTGACCTGCTGGTTACGAACCAGCTTGAGTGCAAGGGGTTTGCTTCGAGCACCGGCAACGATACGCAGAAGCGCATTACTTGTGCGGACCGCCCTCCCATTGATCTGTTGTATAACATCACCTTCTTCCAGACCTTGTCGAGCCGCCTCGGAATCCTTCGGGACCTCTAGCAACACCACTCCGCCCTCTTCTTTACCGACCCCGTAGGCGGAAAACTCTTCGCCGCTCACGGTCTGCAGCCTCGCCCCGAGCCAAACGTGATTTACAGAAGACAAAGCCACTGGTTTGGCTGAGGATGCCTTCGGCTCCGCCTTTGCAGATCTCACGGAGGGCAGTTGCGGCGTGCGGGCAATCTTTCTGAGCGCGGGCTTTTTCACCCCAAATTGATCCATCGGGAAATTTTCGAACCCGACATCAAAGGCGATCGAGCCGTCCTTGACACGGAAGTCTCCGTTGGCTGGATCGATAAACTGCGGATCGCCGAAGAGCGATTTTTCGTCCCATCCCAGCTTTTCCGAGACCGCTTTTGCTTTGGGCACATCGGTAACGAAAAACAGATTTTGATCGACCCGCGCGCCAGCCGCATTCGCTTCATTAATGCGTGCGGGACGGTGCTGAGACATCAGAATGTTGGAGTAGACCTGATCGTTGCTCCCCACATACCAGACGTGCGGGTGCAGGCCGTTGTTCACGATCACGTTGTTCCAGGCGTGGCGGCGAAAGCCCTCACGCAGTTTGAGGCCCTTTGCCAGCAGTAGGTTGTTGTAGATATCGTAGTTGCTCGACCCGTCGTCCAGATCGACATCCCATCCGTGGTCACAGCGCCAGCGGCTATTGCGAATGACCGTGGTTTTCACAGCATCAAGAAAAGGGAGCTTCGGATCGTCGTTAACTGCTTTTTGTGATGATTTGACATCGCTGCGCCAATAGCGGTCCCGGCCCCATGAGTTGAACGAGCCGTGGTCGTGCGTCTCTAGCACCGTATCAAACACGTCGCAGCCTTCAATCAGATGGCCGCCCCAGGTGCCTTCGCTCACGTTAATGCCTGAGCGGGCACAGTCGTAGATGGAGACATCGCGCACGGTGATGCCCTGCGCCATGGAAATCTGCACGCCGGCAGGCTGTTTTTCAACTCTTCCGATGCCGTGGATCAGACAGTCCTCGACAATCGAATCGGCCGGATAGTTGTCGGTTTTTGGCCCTGGTGTCAGGTCAATTTTGCTAAGGTCGTTCGTCTCTTTGTATTCAAACAGTGGATTGCGCACGGCCTTAGGATCCCCCACAAAGCAGACTCCGCTGGCGCCCGTATCGTGGATGTGGCAGCCCTTAACGAGTGTGCGTCGATTGTAGTTATTAACAAAGATGGCGTTGCCGCCGACCTGATCGAATTCGCAATCAAGAATGCTGACGTCTTCGGTTCCGGTCAGCAGGAAGGCTCCACCCCGATAAATGGCCCAGTCCGAGCGCAGCAATGGCTCTTTGCAATCCATGAAAGTTCGTGCGGCGTGGCGGACGGTAAAGCCCTGCAGGGTGATGAATTTAACGGGATCTGCCTGCGTTCCTTGGAGTTCGATCAGATGCCGCAGGCGCACCACCTCTACCTTGGCGTCCGATAAATCCACGCCGGCGGACGGCATGTAATAGAGTGTGGATGTCTTGGCATTGTGAAACCACTCCCCAGGCGCATCCAGTTCTTCAAAGATATTCTCCACCATGCGGAAGTCTTTATGCATTCCCATCTGGCGGTTGTTCTGCCAGCCGCCCTCATAGGTGACCTCGCCCTTGGCATCCTTGCCGGTGATGCGGTAGTGATATCCGCCCCACTGGTGCACGTGCA
Source organism: Opitutia bacterium UBA5964 (assembly GCA_002430605.1). Lineage (GTDB taxonomy): Bacteria > Verrucomicrobiota > Verrucomicrobiia > Opitutales > Coraliomargaritaceae > Lentimonas. Next base: position 6,657 of record DJBY01000046.1, read on the forward strand.
TGGCGTGAATGTAACCGCCGGTTGGATCGGCCCAGTTGGCCGCCCGCTCGCTGGAAAAGGCATCAGCGCTGTAGCCCTGATAGGCTGCCGTTTTCTTTTTGGGATCGTAGTTCGGGTAACGCGCCATCCGTTGCGCCGTTTCGTTGATGAAGAGCTGGTCGACCTCTAAACCTTGCGGCGTCTTCGCCTGAAAGATTCCATCCTTATAAGAGGTCCAGTTGAGCTCAAGCTTGGAGCCGCCACTCAGCACTGCCCCGCCCTCGTTGTCCGCCTTGTAAACCACGGGGTTCTTTTCAGAACCAGAATCCTGCGAAGCGAAGGTCAAGGTTTCGGGCAGGTAATAGACGCCATCGGCGACATGCACTGTCACCGCTTTCTTCGCTGCATACGGGCGCGCCAGATCACGTGCTTTCGCCAACGAGGCGACGGGTTTTTCCTGCGTGGTACCCACAAAGGCATCACTGCCCGCGGGGCTGACATACAAGTCTAGCGCCTGAACGTTGTTAGCCGCAAAGGCACTCACGAGACTCAAAGAGAGCATCGCTCCTGTGATTATTGCTTTATACTCCATCATTCTTTTGTTCATTTGATTGTTTCTTTGGTTGTTTCACCTGAATGCCGGGCATCTTGGTGACCTGCGGTATAGTCTTACGGATCGGTGTCGCTTTCATCAATTCCGCAGTTTGCTTCAGGATGGCGAACGCTTCGGGCTGCACCTGGCCGCTGCCGTCGGGGCCGACATTCAGCAGGAGATTTCCGCCCTTTTCATTGATATCCTTGAGCTTGTTGTAAACCGTTTGGGCATCCTTCCATGCGTGATCGTGCTTCTTGTAGCCCCATGATTTATTCATCGTGTAGCAACCTTCCCAGTGCTTTGGAAAAGCACCACTGAAGTGCTGCTGCTCTTGGGTGACGAAGTCCAGTTCAAAGCCCTCGCGCTTGGCCACCCGGTTGTTGACGATGACCGTGGGGCTGGCAGTGCGGATCGCGTTGTAAAGATTAATGCCATCCTGCATGGTCCACCAATCGGCCCAGTCAGCGTCGAACCAGAGCATGGCTGGATCATACTTCTCAATCAGCTCTAAGACTTGGTTCCTCTGGTAGTCCACATACTCCTGTTTCCGGCCTGCCACTATTTGGGTCTGATGACCCAACCCTGACTGGGCGGGATGGTGCCAATCGATGATGCTGTAATAGAGCCCGAACTTGAGACCGTGCTTCTTGCATGCCTCGTTTAACTCGTCGAGAATGTCCCGTCCCTTGAACGGCGTGCTCGCAACGTCATAATCGGTATATTGGCTGTCCCATAGGCAGAACCCTTCATGGTGCTTGGTGGTGATCACTAGATACTTCATGCCAGCCTGTTTCGCCGCGCTGACAAGGGTTTCTGCGTCAAACTTAGCGGGGTTGAATGTCTTGAGCAGCTGAGTGTACTCTTCACGGGGAATCTTGGACTTGCTTTGAATCCATTCGGCATAGCCCCTGACACTCTTCTCATTCCACACTCCACCGAGCTGCGAATAGAGGCCAAGGTGGATGAACATCCCATACTTCGCTTCCGCGAACCATTGCATGCGCGCAGTGTAGTTCTCAATGAATTCTTTCTTGAGCGTGGCTTCCTGGTCGGATCCTGCCTGTCCCTCGACAGGCTGTGCGATCACGAGGCTCAAAGAGAGCATCGCTCCTGTAATTAATAGTTTATGCATCATCATTTTTTTGTTTATTGAATTGATTTAAGGCTATAAGTCTCTGCGGCGATCGAAGCAAAAATAATCCGATCCTTGCCGTCACGGGTGACCTTGATCTCGTCGCCACTGCTGTCTGTGACGATCGCCTTGCCGATACCGGGGTAAGCAATTCGGCATTCGCCGCCGCTGCGGGACAGGATGGAAAGCTCTGTTGCTTGTCCATCTTTCCATTTCGCAGAGATCACAAAGTTTCCTCGAGCCACGAGACCGTCAAAATGTCCGGTGTTCCATGCCTTCGGCAGGGCCGGTAAGATTTTGATAGCATCGTCATGGCTTTGCAGCAGCATTTCCGCGACACCAGCCATGGTGCCGAGGCTGCCGTCGATCTGGAAGGGAGGATGCAGCGCCCAGAGATTGGTAGCTGTGCGTTCGATAATAAAACGCTGATAAGCTTCATGTGCCTGATCGCCCTCACCGAGTCGGGCGCGGCAGTTCATGCGGTGCGCCAGTGCCCATCCGGTGGTTTTGTTGCCGCGCAGATTCAGCGTTTTGCTGGCAGCCTGCATCCAGTCGGCGTGCTCTGAATTGATCAGGGTTCCCGGATAGAGAGGACAGAGATGTGAGATGTGGCGGTGTCTTTCCTGACCGATATCGCTGTAGTGATTCTCCTCGCGATATTCCTTAATCTGGCCATCGGCACCGATCAGGATCGGGTCAAGCTGGGTGATTTGCTCGCGGATTGTATCGAGAAATGGATCTTCGCTGCCAAGCGTATCCGCCATGGCCAGCGTGTCGGAAAAGCTTTCCCACACAAAGCCCTGATCAAAGGTGCACCCGGCTGTGATGTAATTATTCCCTTTCATGTGGCCCGGCATTCCCTCCGCCTGCTCGGGGGTTGCCGTCTGTTCCGGAGAGGCGGACGGCTCAACCAGCAACAGATCGTCATGCGGAACCAGCACCTTGGAGTAAAATTTGCTCAGGGAGAGCATCGCCGGATAGGCGACCTCTTCCAGGTATTCTTGATCCTGCGTAAACTGATAATAATCAACCAGGAGTTTGGCGGTAAATCCGCCAGTGCCCGGGCCGGAATGACCCCCGGCGCTAGGAATATAGTAGGCGTTCGCTCCGGTGCCAATGATCCAGCCGTTATCGTCACCTTTGTTGAGCTGACTCGGATTGTGCTTACGCACGTAGTCGGTGGCGTGCTGCTGTGCGATGGGGAGATAGGCCTCGAAAAAGCCAATATAGGCCTCGAAACATTCGGCCAGGTTGGTGCTCATCGAGCCCCAGTAATTCATCTGCACATTGATGTTATGCCAAAAGCCTCCCGACCACGGCGTGTAAAAATCCTGACTCCAGGCTCCCTGCAGGTTGGCGGGTAAACTCTTTTCACGTGAGCTCGAAATGAGCAGGTAGCGGCCGTACTGGAACATCAGTTCTTCAAGCCAGTTGTCCCTTTTCCCTTTTTGATATTTTTCGAGAAGGATATGAGTCGGGTCACTTGTCGGTGTTGAATTTAGGTTGACCGAGACGCGACCGAAGAG
>DJBY01000046.1:10142-12821 GCA_002430605.1 Opitutia bacterium UBA5964
GCTTGCATCCGGGCAGAAACAGCATCATGCGGAAACTCATTCGGGTTCAGCTTTTTTGCACTTTTGTTGATGAAGGTCTCTGGCTGCAGCTTGTAGTTTGTTCCGGTAGTTATCAGCAGCGTGACCGCATCGGCCTGGCTGACTTCGACGGTTCCTGCCTCAGAACCGACGCTCACAGAGCCACCTTCGTTGAGCACCTTGATCTGCCCCTCGTAATTGCAGCTAAACAAGGCCATGGTCCCTTTGAGCGTCAGCAGATTTCCCTCCGCCGTGAGCGAGCCGGTGCGTTGTTTCATCGCGAGAAAAGGGATTTCGGGCCGCACGATAAAGGAGAGCGCACCCTTCCGATCGGCGGTGAGCCGGATGACCACCACATTGTCCGGATAGGAGGCAAAATACTCGCGCTGATAGCGCACCCCGTCATGCTCATAAGAAACGTGGGCGATGGCTTCGTTCAGATGGAGTGAGCGCCGATAGTTTTTGACCTCGGTCTGATTGAAATCGAGAAAGAGCTCGGCGAAGCTGGTCAGGCCGCCCTTGCCGTAAATCCCCTTATTGTGAAGCGTTTTATCGGTAATCTGCACACGCTCGGTATCCGTCCGCCCGAAGATGCTGACTCCAGTATAGCCATTACCAATCGGGTAAGACCAGCGTTCCCAGTCACGGTCGTAGGAATTGGGCCTTTTACTGGACTTGGTCGCCTCCCACTGGCTCCTGCCTTTGTTCGGCGCAGGTTCTGGCTCCCAGAGTTCGTAGGTGCTCGGCGAGCCATGGGAGAATGCAGTCAGCGTCAGGCTGGCGGCCAGTAGTAGATAAATTTTCACTGTTTTTTTCATAACTCTCCTATGTCTGACCGAGGCTCTGCCGAATGCCAGAACCGTGTGTCAAAAAAATCATTATACAGACTAATAACATAATATGGTATCACGCAATTGCGTGATATGCGGTCTTTAACCACACACTGCTGCCTGCCTGCCGTTATTCGGAGTCCGGCACGTTCAATGCACCGAGAATATGCGCAGACAGAAAGCGGTTCCCTGCCGCGTTCATATGAACACCGTCTCTGGTCAAAATGCCGCGTTCAGCATTCTCCGAATTGTGAACTTTGAGGTAGTCGATAAATGCCTTTCTGAGATCGAGCAGTTGAGAACCGGTATCCCTGGCGACCTTCCGGCTAATATCCGCATACTCGTCCAGCATCTTGTCAGAGGGATTTGTCCCGTCAGGCTTTTCTCCAATCACTGAAGGCGTGCACAGGAGTACCCGCGCACCGACTCCGTTGATCTTCGCAATCATATCCCTCAACCCGCTGTCGAATTTTCCGGGAGTGGTCCCTTTACGACCTTTTGCAACCATACTGGGATTGGTCCAGTGCCAGACATCATTAATGCCGATGTAGATCACGACAACCGTGGGGTCCTCCTGAAGCACGTCGCGATCCAAGCGTGCCTGGCAGTTCGGAACTTTGTTACCACTGATGCCTGCTCCGACAACCTCAATCCCTAGATCAGGGAACGCCTGTTTGATCGCCTGCGACGTCAAGGTGACATAGCCATTCTCTTTCGCCCCCATCGCGGTAATCGAATCCCCGAGAAAGACAATCCTGTCGTTCATCTTCAGTGAGGGTCCGGAAACGGACTTCTCGTTCGAAGGAGCCACTGCGCTCGCCTCGGCAGGAATCTCAGCCTCCGTGGTGAATATAGAGGCGGGCAGGCCCTCTTTGTTATACAGGTTGGCCGATTCAGCGTTTGTCGACCAGGCATAACGGACCACAGTTGGGTGTAGCACTTCCGGATGGGAAACCGTCACCGTGCCTTTTCCGGTGATTTCAGCCTGCGCCCATTTCCATTGGCGATCAGCTCCGCAAATCTGGAAATATGTCAACGGCGCCTTGGTTTCCTGGGTAGCTTCCATTCCGGTTTTTGAGCCGCTCATGAGCCCGGAGCCTGCATGATCAAACTGAATGCTTACTTGATCGCCATTGATCTTGTGGCTGTTATAGAGTGGTCCACTGCAAACAGGAATGGGCTTGTGGTAATCATGCTTCAACGCCCACAGAGCCAGACGCTTACCGACGTCCATCTTGTTGTGCGGATGAACGTCGTTGGCTTCCCCGATATCATTCAGCACCGCCATGCCGGTATTTTTCAGACCGAGCGTTCGGCGTTGCTGATCGCAGATCGAGGGCCATCCGTCGAACTCAATCGGCTCAGTAACCGGGGTCTGAAAGTTAGCCAGTTGAGCGAAGTAGAACGGGAAGTCGCCCTGCCCCCAATGCTCACGCCAACTGCTGATCATCGTCCGGAAATTGGTTTCATACAGAAGGGTATTATGACCAGCATTGGATTCACCCTGGTACCAAATCGTGCCACGGATCGCATACGGAATCACCGGATTGACCATCGCGTTGAAGAGCGTCGATGCCTGTTTTGGGTTCTTTTTGTAATAGGCGGCCATTTCCTCATCCGCCTGAAACGCTTCAGCTGGCATCCAAGGTTCGATGCGTGTGCTGCCCAAGGCGCACTTGATCAGGCCAACTGGAACATTCAGCTCGTTACGCAACTCGCGACCAAAGAAGTAGGCGGTGGCTGAAAAGTCGGGATTATTTTGAGGCGAAGAGTCCATCCAGCTACCCGCGAGGGTCGTCAGCGGCTTAAGTGGTGATTTTCTCTTTTCCAC
>DJBY01000007.1:0-5512 GCA_002430605.1 Opitutia bacterium UBA5964
CACTAAAAATAGCGAAGAACCATAATTTTTATCCTAAATTCATGTCAAACAATGGCTTATAATTATCAACGAGTGATTGAACAGATCCGATCGTATTAACCCTGCACATCGCGCAGACTTACATTTACATCCGAGTAATACTCCTTATTAAAATTATCTATGTCTCCACATAAACTTATTTCTTGGAACGTTAATGGCCTACGTGCTGCGATCAAGAAGGGCTTCGAATCCTTCCTCGACAGTGAACAGCCGGATGTCATCTGCTTACAAGAGACCAAGATTTCTCAAGATCTAGTCGATGGTTTTGCATTTGTGGGCTATCCACATGCCTATTGGAACTGCGCGACCAAGAAAGGCTACTCGGGCACTGCGATCATCAGTAAGAAGGCACCCCTCTCAGTTCAGCTCGGTATGGGAATAGAGAAGCACGATGACGAGGGCCGCGTGATTACCGCCGAATTTCAAGACTATTTCCTAGTAACCGTCTATACGCCGAACGCGCAAAACCACGACGAGAACAAACGCCCGAAGCGCCTCGATTATCGTACTAAAGAATGGGACGTCGATTTCCTCGCTCACTGCCAAGCACTCGAATTGCAAAAGCCAGTCATCTTCTGCGGTGATCTCAATGTCGCTCATGCCGAAATCGACCTGACCAATCCGCAGCCGAATAAGAAGAATGCTGGCTTCACCGATGAAGAACGTGCCCGCTTCGATGCGATCCTTGAGGCAGGCTTCGTTGATAGCTTCAGGCAGCTCTATCCTAACGCCACCGAACGTTATAGTTGGTGGTCTTATCGCGCAGCGGCTCGCTCGCGAAATATCGGCTGGCGACTGGACTATTTCTGCGTCTCCGCAGCGCTGAGTTCGCAGATTGAAGATGCCCAAATATTAGATCAAATCGAAGGCTCCGATCACTGCCCTGTCGCGTTGATTTTACGATAAGTTGCAAGATGGTACCCTTTACGCATAATTCTGCCGACAGTGTTGCGCACCTTGGCGAAGTCGCACTGATTCAACAGATTGGCATATGGTTGGGGCCTGTGAGCCCCGCCTCGCCTTACGGCATCGGTGACGACTGCGCGGTACTTGAGCCGATCAATAGTGGACAACAGATACTGACCGTCGACAGCGTCAGTTATGGACAACACTTTGATGCCAGCGTGTCTCCCGAAGATGCGGGTGCTAAGTTGGTCAAACGTAACCTTAGCGACATTGCTGCGATGGGAGGCACACCTGGTTCAGCGGTGCTCGCCCTACTCTGCGGGCCGGATATATGCACTCAATGGTTAGAGCGCTTTTTTACTGGGATCCGCCAGTGCTGTGAGCACTACAAAATCAGCCTGGTGGGCGGCGACATTAGCAGCCTCGCACAGGGTAATTTCTCGGCGGTATTAACGTTAACTGGCCAAGCGTTGAGCCCGAAGTTGCGTAGCACTGCCAAGTGCGGTGACTACATCTACGTAACTGGTAGCCTCGGCGGAAGCATCTTGGGTAAGCATTATCAATTTCAACCGCGCCTAGCCGAAGGCCAATGGCTAGCGCAGCATCGCGACTGCAGTGCGCAAATGGATTTAACTGACGGCTTGGTGAAAGACCTAAAATCCTTGTTGCCGCCAGCTACGCATGCAGCACTTGACCTAGACGCACTGCCAATCGCTCCAGCAGCGTACACGCTGGCCAAAACCTCGGGCCACAGCGCTTTGCAGCATGCCTGCTGCGATGGCGAGGACTACGAACTGGTCTTCACATTAGACATGCAAGCAAACCGCCGTGCATTCGAAACGCAATGGTCAGCACAGTTTCCTGACACCGAGTTACAGCACATCGGCAGCATTCGCCCATCATCCACCGGCGGACAATTAATCGACTCAGCAACAAACACAGCCTTGCCATGGTCGCATGGTTTTGAGCATTTGAGAATTCCATGAGCAGCACCGACGCAGATCTCCTTCAACAACTCCGCCAAGGTATCGTCACAACCTGCGCCGCAGAGACCGAACGAATTGCTGGTGCGTTCGCAATGTTCGTGCCCGAGGATCAGGTACTCGCCTTTCATGGCGACCTCGGCGCGGGCAAGACCACCTTCATTCGCGGCTTAGCCCGCGCATGGAATATCATCGAGCCCGTCACGAGTCCGACTTTCAATTTATATACGCTCTACCAAGGTAGCCGCCAGCTTGTGCATCTCGATGCGTATCGTCTTGCCTCTGGCGCTGATCTAGACGCACTGATGATCGCCGACTTTCTCGCCCCACCATGGTGCCTGGCGGTCGAATGGCCCGAACGTATCACCGACTGCTTACCCGACGATGCATGGCATCTTTATCTCGATATCGATGCCGATACTGCGCACCGCATTCGTCTCGGCGCTTAAATTCAAGAGCGATTACGTAAGATCCGCTTCGCCATGGCGAAGACTGGTTTCGCCACTTCCATGGTAACGGCTGGTCCGAAGCGCACTGCTTCCAACTCTTTAAGTGCATCTCGTAGCGTATTCATGCGCGGATCATTCAGATCCAACTCAGCCATTTGCTTCTGCACGCGATTCAAGAGGCGTGCAGCCATCTTACGAATTGGATCCAGTCCTTGTGGCCGCCTCAACAGACGCAATAAGAGATGCTGCCATTGAAACCGTGTGCGCCAAAAACAGAACATAGCCACGCAAAGACCCAGCAACACGCCGCCGCTAACGAAACTGCCGCGAGTGAATGGGCGCTGGATCCAGTCGATTAGGGAGGCCCTTATCTCCTTAAATTGAGCAGACAGCGCCTTCAATAATTTATCACCTAGATCGATCATCGACGTTGCCAATTCAACCTGATCTTTTTGGTCAAAATTCACAATCCGCCGATACCATTGCATACGTAAACTATCAACCCATGCGCTCATGCCGGTTTCTATTTCAAAACTAGCGGGCAAGGACAGATCGGGATTATTTGGGCTCGAGCCTGGAGTGGGATCGACGCGCAGCCACTCGCGCGCCTGCGCATCATAAATTTCGACCCATGCGTGGGCATCGCTGTTGCGAACGACAAAGAAGTCTTCGACCGCATTCCAACCGCCACCAACAAACCCGACTACCATGCGTGCCGGATAGCCTGCATCTCTTGCCAATAGAACAAACGCGCCGGCAAATAGTTCGCAGTGTCCCGCGTCCCCCTCTGTCAACCAAGCAACCACTGGGTCCTGAGTTTCATTCGTGCCATTCGGCGTTAATGAATACCTAAAATTCCCCCTCAAATGATTCGTCACCAACTGACTGTACTCCGCAACTGAGAGACTCGCAGATTCACCGACTAAGTTACGATTACATTGAGTTAGGCGTGCCCGATCTTGTGGATTTACGTTCAGCTCCAAAGTAGTCAGTGGGTATCGAATCAAGTCTTCGTCCTCCATTTCGGAACCGATCGAGAAGTCAAGGAACGCTTGATTTTCTGCTGCAGACGCGGGCGCTCGAACATCCCACTGTAAATCCTCCACTTGATAGGAAACGGCACTTTGCGGCACCACATCGAGTCCGACCACATGCAGGTCGGGCAAGAGCACTGTATCCTGATGCGTCGGAAAACGCATGGACTGAAATGCACCTGGCAACGGCAAATACTGACTTACACCGCCTTCGAAATAAAAGGTCCATAGTTGCGACTTGCGCTGTTGTAATGGCACCTGCCAATCCGCCCAACCCGATATTGAGCGCAAACGTTCTTGTCGGCGAAATTCGCGCGTTTGAGGTGATAGGCGAAACTCACCGCCATGATATTGATCCAGTATTAAAATACGCCAATACGGCGTCGAACTGATTGCCTGCAGACTAGGTGCATCCACTCGCAGTGCGATGCTGTGGTCTTCAGTAATTTCTGAGACTGAACCAAGTTTAACGACGTCACTAAATCCGGATTTAGGTTCCGCCTGAAGCTGCATGAAAGGAATTACCTGCTCCAAATTAAAGCGCGGGATTAATACAAAGAGAGCGGTCGAGGCACTGACCACAAAAGCAAATAACAGCGCCCCCCATGCTAACACGCGAATATCAACCACCCACCAAACACGTCTGATTAATCGCCCCCAGCTAAACTGTTTCCAATCTGGCAGATAGCGCGCTCCCTCAGGGCCACGGTCCAGCAGGCAGATTACAAATAACAACGCCATCGCAATCGGCGTGAACAATAAAATCTGAACCGCAAACAGAAGCGACACCGTGAGTGCGCCTGAGACCACCACACTAAACAGGCACAACAGAACCAGTTGTAGATCTTCGCGTCGAGTGCGTGGTGCAAGCGCCCTGTAGGCCAATAACAGTGTCACCATTCGCATCAAGGGTGGGAAGAAATTGATAAACCCGAATCCAAAGTCCACCAATACCACCACCAGCATAACAGGCGCAGCGAAGCGCCAAAACACTGGCGGGATCGCAGCGACCCATTGAGGTTTGATGAGTGCCGCAAAGACTGCAACAATACCAAAGGTAAGGTGAAAGCCGCTGTTTAAGTCTAATGAGCCCAACGCCCATAAGGACAACAAGGTTAAGATGCCCCCAAGTAGCCACTTGAGCTCGTGTAGTTCCTCAATCGTTAGTCTGGCCTGCTTGATTCGCTTCGACATAAATCGCTATTCCACTCTCCCCGCATGGTCGAAAAGTTAATCGGTTTGTACGCACGTATGACTTAGGCTCCATTAATTGCTCTTGCCGCTCGAGTCGTGCCAATTGATCAAAAAAGTCATGTAGCTCGTGGATATTACGCACGGGCATCGCATCGGAACCGCCAATCGCCACGGACTCTAAACGACCCAAGTGAAAAAGGTCGTCCGCAAGTGAGCAAGCCAATGAGCATAACGCTTCAAACTGTCTAGGACTCCACCGCGCCGCATCCGGATCAAGTTGAAGGTGGTAGCCACTCTCCCCTTCTTGAGCGAGTTGGCGGATCATCAGTCGCCGCATACGCGCCGTAGCTTTCCAATGGACCAGTCGCGGCGGATCACCACGCACATACGGTCGGATATTGAGTAGATCATTGCCCAATCCAGCGTTCTTACGTGAGCTTCCCGCAGAGATACGCTGACCGCCAGGAGCAGCCTGAAAGCTATAATCAATCCGCGCAGGCCAGACTAGTACAGATGTCTCCGAATCACTGCCGACTGTCTTTTCCAAGAAACCAAAAGGAAACTGCGATTGTACGCCGGATAGACGTAATTGAAAACAGCCACGCAGCAGCGGCACGAAGGTCCATTCCAACTTGCACGATTCGCCAGCACTCAGCGCCTGATGCATATAAAGTTTTTCCGTCGCTCCGGTCACCCCTGTTTCCACTCTAAAGCAAATAGCCATCGATGGTAAAAATACTTTCTCATTCACTAAATCCACTTCTGCCATGCCAACTTCGCCAGCTTTCAGGTGTGCCGGTGCGCGCAGCTGCCACTGTAATTTTCTAAAATTAAACCACGACAATATACCGCTCAGGACTAAACTACTGAGTAGTAGCGAGAGTGTCAGAAAGAGAATATTACTAGA
>DJBY01000007.1:5716-8943 GCA_002430605.1 Opitutia bacterium UBA5964
GGGTCCGACCAGTCGTGCCAATTTCTTAGCTCTGCATTCGCATGTGCCATCGATTAAAAGCAATATGCCAATCAGGCAGGTTCCGGCGTTGCCTCTAGGATCTTTACCAATAATCCCTCGATCGAGCGTCGTTCCTCAAGTGGATCGGACATGGGTTTATTTAGTGCGAGTCGATGACTAAAAACCGGAACGACAAGATTGCGCACATCATCGGGCAACACAAACCCGCGCCCCTGAGCCAGCGCTTGGGCTTGCGCAGCGATTTTAAGTGAGAGCGTCGCGCGAGGGCTTACACCAGATCTGAATGCACGTTCTTCACGAGTAGCATGCACAATCTGCACGATATAATCATACACGGTATCTTCGATAAAGACTTCACGCACATAAGCTTGAAGCTCGCTGACCTCTGTGCGGGAGACCACTGCGTCTGCCTCTAGGTGATCATAATGTAGTTTTCCATGCTTCAATATCTCTAACTCGTATTCCCGTTCCGGATATCCTATATTGATACGCATCAGGAAACGATCCATCTGACTTTCAGGCAACGGAAAGGTGCCCTCGTAATCGACTGGATTCTGTGTGGCGATGACCATAAACGGCGGCGGCACCGTATAGGTTTGCCCATCCACTGAGAGCTTCCCGCGGCTCATCACTTCCAGCAGGCTAGATTGGGTCTTAGGGGTCGTCCGGTTGATTTCATCCGCAAGCACGATATTGGCAAAAATCGGCCCTCGTTTGAACGAAAACTCGCGCTCCTTCTCATCATAGATCGACACACCAATAATGTCCGACGGCAGCATATCGCTGGTAAATTGTATGCGTGAAAAAGAACAATCGAGGGAGCGCGCTAAGCAATATGCCAGCGTGGTCTTGCCGAGTCCGGGTAAATCCTCGATCAGAATATGCCCGCCCGCTAATAGAGTAATAATCACTTTATCGACTGCGTCGGTCTTCCCTTTAATGGTGCGTTCGATATTCTGGCGCAGGCGATCGACGACTGCGCGTGCTCTTGGCGCTGGTATCACGGTTTCTCGTTTCATAATATGAACAATGCGAGTCGATTTCTTAGAAGCAATAGGAAGTATTCCATTTGGCAGCATCTCCCATCACTTTTTACAGAACTTTAATCGCTTGCTGCGAATGCCAATCTTTAACTGAAAAACCCGCTCGACAGCGGTGCACCACGGGATCTTAATCAAAATCCCACATAGTATCTTCTGAATTCGAATGAAAACTGTATACATTATTGAAGACGAGGAAATCCTCCGGAGCCTACTTTCTACCTTCTTTGCCACCACCTTTCCCGAACTAGAAGTGCTCGGGATGACTGGTAACGGCGGTGAAGGTATCGAGCAATGCCTCAAACTCGCTCCCGACCTCGTGATCGTCGACATTCAACTCCCCGAGGTGAATGGGCTCGAGATCCTGAATCTCCTCAAGCGCAAGTTTCCGAAGATCAAGATTCTCATCTTCAGCGGATTAACCTCCCCACAGACAGTCAAGATCGCCGTGCGCGGCAATGCCGACGGGTTTATTAATAAAATTTCCGGCCTCGCAGAACTCACTAAAGCGGTCCACGCAGTGCAGAACGACCAGCAATTCTTCAGTCCTGAGATCTACGACGACGTGGTTCGCATGCGCCAAGAAAGCTCAACAGAGCACCCGCCGTTCTCCGAATAAATCGAACCGCCTTTCGGAACCGCACTAGGCTGCGGCTTGTATATAATCTATATAGGCTCCTGCATTACCTTTTCCATCGAATTTATAGTTATGAAATCAACCTCCTCTTTTATCTCGCATCGAAAGCTACACCGCCAAAGTGGTTTTAGTTTGATCGAAATCCTCATCGTGATCGCGCTGATTGCAGTGCTCGCGACCGTCGCCATCGGCAATCTCGGTGGCATTTTCAGCGGGCAACAGGATAAAGTTGCCGATATCTTTGTGAAGCAGACGCTCGACACTGCACTCGTGCCCTACCGACTCGATGTGGGTAATTACCCTACGACCGAAGAAGGCCTGGCGGCACTCATAAAGGCTCCTGCGGGTAAGGCTGCGAAATGGAAAGGTGCCTACTTGAAGGAACTTCCGCTCGATCCTTGGGACAATCCTTATCAATACCGCTACCCTGGCTCGAAGAACATCAACGCTGCCCGTGGCTATGATGCGTGGTCGTGGGGGCCGGATGGCACCGAAAGCGCTGATGATATTGGCAACTGGTAAGCAGGCAGATCAGGCGCCCAGCGCCAAAGCCTTCACGCTGATCGAGATCGTGTTAGTCCTCGGCTTGATGGCATTTGCTGCTGCGGTCGTGATCACCAACTTTGCCTCACTTGCCGATCGCGGCGATTCCCAAACCAGCGAAGAAATCCTGCAAGCCGCGGTGCGCGAGGCTCGATTTGTGGCTGCGAGCGAGCGAACTGTTACCGAACTTCGATTCGATAAGGAAAGTGGTTGCCTCCTTATTTCCAGCGAAGCGAGCAGTGGTAAAACCTTCCCCCTAGGCGAAAGCTTCAATCAAGATGGCCCAGCGAACGTGTTATTCTATCTCGTGCCCCCTTCCGAAGGTTTGGCACCGCCAGCCGATGCTAGCCGCACTCGCCTCGAAACTAATGTGGTCAAATTCGCGCCAGATCGTAGCTCCAGTCCTTTCGTGGTCGATATCGACACGGGTAGCGGTACGCCAACGCGCCTGATATTTGACCCCTTCTCCAGCTTGTTGATCACTCCCAAATGATGCCACCTCGCACTGAATCCGGTTTCTCGCTGATCGAAGTGGTGGTCGCACTAGCCCTGTTTGCAATGGCATCCGTCGTTTTGAGCTCTTCATTTGTCAACGCCCTGCTCGCTCGTGAACACGGGCAAAGCAACGATCTGCGCCACGCGGACATCCGTGCCGTACGCATGCAGTTACTGTTGGAGCCGAATTTGGACGATGCAGAAGACGGCGATCGCTACGATACACTCAATAATGGCACAGCTAATTGGGAAGCCTCGATCGAGCCGACTAACGTGATCGATTTATTCGAAGTGCAGCTAAGAATTGAGTTTAGTGAACCGCAGGAGCAGCAAGCTGCGACATATACGGAATCGCTCTACCTGCTACGCCCGACTTGGTCCAAGTCCGATGAGCGCTCCAGCTTGTTGCAGGATAAAAAAGACGACCTACGAAGCTCTCGCGACTTCGACCGATTCTAATGCGCCGCCAATCAACAGACACGACATATTCA
>DJBY01000007.1:9111-13613 GCA_002430605.1 Opitutia bacterium UBA5964
GTGCTCGCAGCGGCCGTCTCAATGCTGGTCTCGATTAGCAGTATTTGGTCTGAGCGATCCGAGCGGCATTACTTTGTTGATCACGTCGATGGCGTCACTGAATTTCTGAACGCCACATTTAGCAGTGCAGGTGTCGAAATCGCATTGAAAGTCAACCGCGAGACCAGTACGGATAGCGGACAAACAGCTAATGAAGATGGCATTCAGCTACCAAGTGTTTCTATCTCGAGGTCAGGCGCTGGCTCCACTCGCAGTGGCACTGGCGCGACCAACGTCGATGCCAGCGGCGGACTGATCCGCGCGGCAGACGAGCCGATGGGATGGGCGCGGCCACCTGGATTTTCAGACAGCAAAGAGCCCTTGCTGAATTTCAAACTTACCAAAGCACCGCCACTTTTAGTTGGCCTCGAAAATGCACCGCTGCTCGGCATCGATACCTTTCTCTATTTTGACGATTCTGAGGGCCTCAGTCTACTTTGGTATTCCACTTTGCAAGAGGAGGCTGAAGACATTAACGACCTGCGTCGCACGATCATCAGTTCATTGGTGACCAAGATTCAGTATATTTACTGGGACGAACGTTTTGAGAAATGGGAGGAAGAGGATGAACCGATGGAAGCTGACGGTAATGATCAATACATACTACCCCGCTTCCTGAAGCTCACTTTTGAATATCAGGATGAAACACAAGAGCGCACATTGACGATCCCAGTGCCATCAAAGAGCGCACTAATATACTAGCATGTCCCGGACAATCACACCTTTACAAACACGCAGGAACCCGACCGCACATGCTAAGCGGCAGCGTGGCAGTGTGCTGGTGGCGGTGCTCGCCATTATATTAGTGATTACATTTATGGTCACGCGCTTTATGAACGAAGCGGTCAAAGACCTCGAATACCGCGCAATTTTCAACGAACCCTCAGATGTGCGCGCATTCGCCTACGGCATGCTCGAAGTTGCGCTAGCGACGATTCAAGAGGTCGCCTTGATCGACGACGGCAAACTCTACGCAGGCGAACAAGGCTGGAGCGACCCGATCAGCTACGCTGGCATTAGCATTCCGCACGGTTGGGTGGTCAGCATTAACATACGCGACGAGGGTGGAAAATTGCCAATCAATACAATGTCCGAAGAGCTGCTCAATAAGCTCCTCGAAGAACAATTGGACTTCGATTTCGGCACGACTCGCGAGCTTAGCAGCACTTTGAGCGATTGGATCGATGAGGACGACAAGCAACGTCTCAATGGCGCTGAATCGGATGACTATTTGCGAAACAATCCGCCGTATCGAGCCGCCAATGCTCCGTTACAGTCTCTCGAAGAACTACGGTTGCTCAAGGTATGGGAGGACGAATTCTTCGACGAGGACGGCAACCCGAATGAACTTTTCGTGCAGCTCTCTGGCCTGGTGTCAGTCATTAACACTGGCGCGGTTAACCTGAATTCCGCACCCGCTGAGTTGCTTGAGCTGTTGGCGCTGCAGGACGGCTGGCAAGATGACTACCTGTTTGACGGCCTTGAAGAACCGTATTTGAAAAATCCACCAGAGTCCGCAGGCCAAATCAGTGGCGTCGAAATCAGCCTACTTCGCGTTACCATTAACCTCAAACGTGGTGATGTGCCCTTTACCATCAGCGCACTGGTCGAACCGAATTTCAGTGCGCAATCAAGCCCTGACTCAGCGACATCAGGCTCAGCCCCTGAAGGTGCCTCAGGGGATGCGCCCAAGACAGGGTCAGTCGAAGAGCAGGACGCCATGCAGTTGCCCTTTAAAATTCTACAATTGAGTGAATACACTCAAGGCGGCCCAGAAACCACATCGGCCCGTTATTCAGTTATGGACATTGGCGAATAAAGCGCTTCCATCTAAGTATTATTGTTATTCTGTACACGTGAAAGACGCCGCCCCCACATTGACTCCGACTGAACCTGCCCCAGCAGAGCAAGTGCTAGTCTTACCCGGACACCTGTTTTTCATCGAAACGATCAATGTGCCAGTCGACTTAGAGCCTGCTGAAATCCCAGATTTCATTGAGCTGAGCCTCGAATCCATTGCGCCTTTTCCCATTGAGCAACTGAATTGGGGCTACCTTTATAGTGAAGATGTTCCCACGATTCTAGTCTATGCGACTCATCGTGACCGCCTGAAAAACGCTGGCTATACCGAATTGCAGAGTTACGCATGGGTGTTGCCGGACTTCGCGACACTGACTGGCGCATGCTTTCCAGACGAAACGCTAGTCGCACTGGAATCTGCAAACAACCTCAGCCTACTGCTATTCGACAAAGGCGCGAGTGTCCCCCATGCTGTTCTAGTTGCCTCGCTGGTGGACGGCGACGCTGATCAAGCGCTTAAACAGCTCAAGGCGAGTGCACCCGGCCTAACTAAGGCCGCTGCCACGCTAAGGGTACGCACTGGCGCAATCGAACTGAGCGAACAAGGACTAGCTAGTTTTAATCAGGAATCAGCCGACGATTCACGCAGCGACCTTGAATACGGCGCATGGACGACACTCACACCCACTGACGCACAACTCTGGCGATCAGATGTACGCAGCGCGGATTTCAAGGTGACCGAGCGCAGCGCCCGACGCCTTGGCACGCTACTGATGCGAATCACTGGCTGGGCTGCGATCTTCGCGCTGGTACTCGTCGGCATTGAGTTGCTGCTACTCGCTAGCCAAGCTTGGCTCAGCACACTTGATAAACAGATCGAAAGCCAGCGCACCGCCGTCCTTACGATCGAAGACAAGCAGGCGCTGATGGTCAAATTGGAGCAAGTCGCCAAGAACGAGCTGCGCCCCATCGCCATCCTTGAGGCTGCCAACAACATTCGTCTCAAACTGAAACTCGGCATCGAATATGATAGTGCCATTGTCGAAGGTGAAAACCACATCACCATCGAAGGTAAAGCGAACAGTATCAACGAGCTTAACAGTTACACCGAGAGCTTAAAACAGTCCGATCAATTCACGCTCATCGCTGGCCCTGAATCATTTACCCGATCGGGAGAGACCACCTTCACCGTTACCCTAGCCTACACGCACATTGAAACCGTCGCTCCTGTGGAACCAAAGGAGACTCGGGTAGCTCCCGAGATCACAACACCCACCAAGGAGGCCAAAATCTGATGCACAACATCCTCCAGCAAGCGAAACGGCTGTTGTTGCGCATGACGGTGCGTGAGAAAACCCTTACGCTAGCCTTCATCCTCGTTATTCTATTCATTTGGACGGGGAATCTATTGAATCGCAGTTCAGCATGGAACGACAACCGTAAGCAAGCTCAGGCGGACCTACAGAACCAGCAACAATGGCTCGACCGCAACGATCAATTCACCATCGGTCTTGCCAATGCGCTTGAGCGAGTGGACCCGAAGAAGACCTATGCTGGATCGCAGCTTTCGGGTCGTATTGACAGTATTTTGCGCCAAGTCGCACTGTCTGGCTCGGCAGATATTGACGCCGTGCAAACCCGCGAGGGCGAGATTTTTAATGACCATAACATCCGCATTCGACTGAGCCGAATATCTATTGCGCAATTGATCCAATTCAACAAGCTACTCAGCCAAGAAACACCCTACATCAATACCCAGAGCGTCAGTGTGACTAAAAACCGGCGCAATCCCGAAGAACTGGATATCCGCTTTAAAATCAACTCTTTCGACCTGAAGAACCAATAAGACGAATCCGTTTCGCACGCTTTTAATAATGACACCCATTTTCCGCAAATCCTACCTCTTGATCTGCCTATTGCTTGCCTTCGCGGCCACAGGGCACGCGCAGCAGGAGGCTACGCCGCCGTTTGCGCCAATCGTTCCACTTGAGCCAGAGGTTGAGAATCCGGATGAAATGATTGGTCTGATCGTGCTCAGCGATGAGACAGCACTCCAAGTGCTCGACATGCTGGAAAAGATGACCGGTAAAATCATTCTACGCCGACAAGACATTGCCGCGGTCAAAATAAACTTTAACTCCCGCGGCGAACTCACCAAAGGCGAAGCGGTGTTGGCCTTGGAGAGTTTGCTCAGCCTCAACTCAATCATGCTCACTGATATGGGTGGCCGCTTCATGAAAGCCGTGCCAGCAACAAGCGTCAACAGTCATGTGCCCGAGATGATTGTCGGCAGCACGCTGGGCTTGCCCGCGAGTCAACAAATCTACGCCAAACTGTTTAAGTTCGATTATTTACAGGCCGAAGCGACTAGCGGCACCACCGTCACCCCACTGCTGTCGCAAAACTCCAGCGTCATTGTCTTTCCCAAGGCAAATGCGATGCTGATCACAGATGCGCTGATCAACCTGCAACGTATCGAGCGTATCATCGACGAAATGGATAAGCCGCAGGAAATCCGCGAAGAGATCCAGTTCATCAAGCTGAACTACATCCAAGCAGCCGAGATGCAGCAACGCATCGAAAACTTAATTTCTGGCCCACTTAAAAATTACCTCGAAGGCACTACCAGTGTGACCGCCGACGAACGCACCAACCAACTCATT
>DJBY01000072.1:0-12415 GCA_002430605.1 Opitutia bacterium UBA5964
GGGTTGCCATGATTGGCAAAGACCACGTCTGAGGTGACGCCCACGGCATCTGGCTTAACCACTGCAAAGATTGTAAAGCCGCTGTAGGCCTGCGCCGCACCGCCACTTGAGAAGTCCAGCCACTGATCTTGCTGCGCGGAGGTAAATGCTAGGAGCTTGTTGTCCGCATCCGCAGGTACGTCGAGTCCAGTAACACCGTACGAACTGGCGCTGCCACTAGGATACTGGATGGGGGATCCAGTGCCAGCGGCCGTAGCATCAAAGGCATTGCTGGAAAGGTCATTCCAAGCGGTGACATTAGTGGTAGTCACCTGCACGCTGCCAGTGTTTGTCGCATCGTAGTGAGCGTAGAGTGTAGACCCAGTGATCGCTGTGAATGCAGCGGCACTGACCGTGGCGCTAGGGCCACTCTCAGAACCATCCGCAGTTGACGTCACGTAGTAATAATAAGTCGTCTCATTCGTCACACTGGTATCGATGAAAACGCTGTCGGTCAGCACTGCCGAAACCGCGGAGTAACCGCCGACTTCGGTCAGACTACGGTAAACCGTGTAGGAAGCCGTACCTAAATTATCCCAGTCGAGGGTGATTTGGCCGTTTCCAGCGGTCGCAGCCAGGCCCGTCAGCTCAAGCCATTTGGTGACCAGTGCAGTCTGTTCGGCAGCGAACTCCGCCGTAGTCAGCTTGCGGTCGTAGAATTTCACTTCACCGATGGCACCATCCATGAACTGGGCCGCATTGTTGGTGCCCCCGATGAACAAGGCGCTACCGCTTTGCGCGGTGTTGGAGAAATCCCCTGCGGGGACCGTTCCGGTCACCGAGGTGCCAGCTTTTGAATTCCAGAATTCCAAAGCCCCAGTCGCTTTGTCGTAATTCGCTGCAATCACCACGGTATCTCCGGCGCCGATGCTAGCACCGGCGTTCTCGATGGTCACGGAAGTGCTACCAACACCTAAACCTCCTGAGTCTTGATTGCCGATCATGAGCCTCGGTGCATTACCTGTGCCGTCCAAACGAAGCATTAGGCTGCCGTTGGCTGGAACATCGTTATTGCCGAGGATCGCGTTCACGTTGTCGGCTAGAATGGAATCGACCCGAGCCACCACGAAGAACGAGAAGCCGCTATTACCGTCAGCCGCGCCGGTGCTGGGGGTGAAGTCCAGCAGATTGCTCTGCTTAGCATCTGGAAGGAGTGATCTCAACCTGTTGTTAGTTGCACCCATATCCAGAAGATCCAGCCCCGTGGCGCTTTGGATCGCATCGGGATACAGAACATCGCCAAACTGTGTACCGTTACCATCTTCGGCAGCAAAGTTGTTGCCCGAAAGGTCCGCTAAAGTGATGACTTTGGAAGTGTTGACCGCGTCCAAACCCACCGTGCTAGCATCCGACGCATCGTAGTGAGCGTAGGTAGGAATCGCAGGCGCTCCAAGCCATTTGGTGACCAGTGCAGTCTGTTCGGCAGCGAACTCTTCCGCAGTCAGGACGCCTTGAAAGATCTTCACTTCACCGATCATGCCATCCATGCCTTGGGCAGAATTTTGACTACCAGCAAGGAACAAGGCTTGAGTGCTGGAGAAATCAGCTGCCGCCTTGGTAACGCTAGCTGAGGTATTATTCTCAGAATCCCAGACCTCCATATTGCCAGTGGCCTGGTTGTAGTTGACTGCAAGCACCACCGTTTCGCCTGCTGCAACAACTGCTGTAGCACTTGCTTTTACGGAGGTACCACCAAGAATAACCTGAGGAACACCGCCCTCATACTTCATGATGAAGCTACCAGCTGCGCCGCCATTTCCATTCGAGGCCAGCACGAGGTTGCGCACATCAACACCCAAGATGGTATCCGCCTTAAAGACCACCAACGCAGCGAACCCAGTATTGCTGACAGCCGCGCCCGCGCCTGAAAAGTTCAGTAAAGCTTCCTGTTCCACGGCAGACAGAACTAGCAGTTTATTGTGAGGGCCGTTGTTGGTGTCGACACCCTTTAGACCAGTTGGACTAAGGTTCCCTGGATCAGAATAGAGCAGAGAACCTGCTCCACCTACTTTGGTGGCATCATAAGCTGTGGTAGTTGGTGCGGACAAATCTGTCAGACTGGTGACAATGTCGCTTCCATCAGCCGTCACGTTAGCCGCATTTGACGCATCGTAGTGGACATACAGAGCAGGAAGTGCCGTGGCGACGTTGGCTTGGAAGCCGAGCGCGGCGGCGCAAAAAATCGCCATCAGGCGTGTTGTGGAGCCGAAACGTTTTAGTATTCGGCGCGAGGAGTGGTTTATTTCATTCACGAGGGTATGGGGTTGTGGGTTGATGATAAAACTGAGAAATTTGGGTATTACGAAGAACAGATGGATAAAACTCTTCGAAACTCGATGAGTTGAGTTGGGTTAGGCTAATTAGTAAAAACACCATATCAAAAAAAAACATAAACGTTTCGTCAAGTTTTTTTCTAAAATAAATAAACGTTTCGTCATTTTTTATGACGAAACCTTTACACCCCGTTGCGCGACGATGGTCAGCAATTGTATCAAACATTTAATGCCCAGACTCCCCTAAGATTTATATTGCAGTACCAGAACCTCGAAGTTTAATTAAACGTTTATTCGATCAACTAAGCCCATCGCATCGCATCAAATGCACTCCCCTTTCAGATTAAATTTTTCGTTTCGCGCTCAGTTGTGCCTTTGTGCCTTACTATTGCTGTCCTTCACGTCACTGCAGGCGCAGAACCGAGAATCGATCGGTAGCATGAGCTTAGAGTCACTGACGACGGCGATCAAAGGGCAAGATACAGGTGCGGTGCTCCCTTACATGATGGAATTGGTGAAGCGGATCGAGGCGGAGCCAGACCCGAGGCTCGATCCTCTGCTGGCACAGTGTTATTCGCTGCTGGCGCGCTTCCATTACAATCAGTTCGTCAAATCGCGGCAGCAGCCTAATCGCAAGCAATGCTTCGACTTTGCGCAGCGCCTAATCAAGCGCTACCCCACGAATGCCTATTGCGCGGAAGCCCTCACCTACAAAATCCAGATTTTGATGGCGGACAAGGAATGGGACGCGCTCAAACCAGTGCTGATCGAGAGCCTTAAAGGGATCAGTGAAGGTAAATATTCGGCAACTTATCGTAATCGCTGGTTAACCAACCTCTGTCTGGTGTATGCGATCAAAAAAGAATGGGACATCGGAGAACCTAGCTTTCGGCAACTCTACGATCTGACTTTGATTGATGATAAAACACGCGTCGAGGCGGCGATCTACTTAATCCGCAGCTACGAGGTTCAAAAAAAGCCAGAAATGATGCTCGAGTTTATTCCGATCCTTTCACGTACCGGTGATGATCGCTATGACCCAGAACTCAATTTTTCGCTGTTTAAACTTGGCAATCAGTTTTCTGATAAAGGCGATTTCATCAAGGCGAACTACCTTTATTTCCTATGTCTAACGCTTGAAGACATCATCGCCTTTAACCAGCAGAAACTGGCTGAACATGAGTCCCGCCAAAAATGGTATGTGCTCCAGCCGGGTTTGTTTGTGCCAGAAGACCTGCGCTACGAAATACAGCGCAGCAGCAAATTCGTCGCCGAGCTCAACAAGCAAAAATCCTACACCTCGGCACTCAAATACCACCGAGCGCGCAATCTGGACCGCATGGAGCGCCGCTACGATGCATTCTTTGCGTATCTGCGCTTGGTGCGCGAGCATCCCGAAGACGAGAATGCGGAACTATTTCACTATGCGGCTTTCATCAAAGCGAGCGACATCGGTTATATTAAAGAGGTGCTTGAGCTCGGTGAAAATTATTTGGCGATGCCCAATTACCGACTCTACCGTACGGCGGTTTTCGTCAAGCTGATCACCGCCTACTTCCAACTCGAAAATTACCAGCAGGTGCACCTCCACGGTCGGCAGTTTATGCGTGAGTACCCGGAGCATTCCTATGCAACGAGCGTGATTCACTTCATGGGCTTTGCCTGGACGCGACTGGAACAATTGGACACCTTGGAAAGTGAACTCGGAGCTTACGTTAAGACGTATCCGCAGGCTCCAATGGGCCAGAGCGCCCATTATTGGATCGGCATTACACAAGTCGTAAAGCAAGCGTTTGAAAGCGCACGTGAACACTTTCAATTCGTCGTTGATCATTTTAAGGACGGTGGCTTCTACGTCGATGCCCGCTTCCGCATCGGTGTCTGTGACTTCGGCTTGGGCAATTATGCCGCCGCTGAGACCCTATTCAACAGCTGGGTGAGCGACTACCCGGACAATCACTTGCGAGGCGAAGCCGAAGTCTTCCTCGGTGACATCGCCGCGATCAACGCACAGGTGCCAGAATCGCTCGCGCATTATGCTAGCGTCGAGAACTATACCTCAAAAATGAATTTGATCGATCACGCTTACTTCGAGAGCTCACGGCTACTAGAAGCGAATAGTCGTTTGGAAGAAATCATCCCCCTGCTCGAGAGCTACTCGCAGAAATTCAGTGAAGACGGGAATCTGTCACGCGCCATTTACCGGATCGGAGAAGTCTACGAGATACTCGGCGAGCCCGCGCGGATGCTGGAGTCTTATTTCGCAGCCATTAAGACCTATGGGAACCAACCGGGTGCGGAGGGGGTTGATCCCATCTTGCTGCGCTACGTTACCAAATACGAAAGCTACCGCGACCGCTATTCAGCCACGATCGCCTTTCTGCAGGAGATCCTGGAAGACCCAGACTTCCGCCTGCAAATGGTGGAAGATCGCAAAGCCTTACACTTACACCGCTTAGAAAATCCGAATCTCTCAAAGGAAATCGTTGATCTGCTGTTACGCGACGAAACGCTGCGAGCAGGCTTGAGCAGTCGTGCGATTCCACAGACAGACGAGGCAATCCAACTGGGCACGCCGGTCCGCTACGACCGCTCGATCCTGCCAGAAGCACAATCCATACTTGAGTCAAAACTCGATGAGGTGAAAGGCCTGCTGGATCGCTTCCCAACCAACCCGCCCCGCGAGCGCTTCACCGAACTCTACTGGGTTGCTAAAGAAAAAGACCAACGCACCCTGCTCTTACGCCTCCTAGTGGCCTTCGATGCATTGAACATGCCGGCACCCGAGACGGTTGAAGTCACGGTGAATGATCTGCCCGATGCGAGCCCAGCGACCTTGGCATGGATTGCGATGAAACAGCTGCAGTCCGAACCTGAACTCGCGCGACTCGCCGTCGCTGAAGTACTCAGCAAGCATCCATTCTCCCTGGCTGTTCCCGATGCGCAGCAAGTCCAAGCAGAATTACTGATGCGCGACGGTGACCGCGATGGTGCGATCGCGGCATTCCGTCAAATCATCAATGAAAATCCAGTTTGGCCCAAGGCTTCGATGATGGCGCTTCGTATTGGTGAGCTCTATATGGAAGCGAAACAGTATGAGCAGGCGCTGGAACAGTATCAAAGTATTCTGCAAGTGCGTGACTGGCGTGGGCCACCTTGGGCAGAGGCCTGCTACAAAATCGGCGAGTGTTTTGAAGCACGTAACGAAACGCTCAAAGCGCATGGCTACTATGAGCGCACCTACCTCTCTTACCGCCAGTTCGCCGAATGGGCAGGCAAGGCTCTCTACGCGGATGGCAAGCTCCTCGAGTCGATCAACGAACTGGAATCTGCGAAAAATGTTTACCTCGAGTTCATGGCTCTTCCAAACGCAGAAACACTCAGCAACTTTAATGAGGTGAAACGCCGTTATGATTCACTCAATGTATAAACTATCCGCAGGCTTGGCCGTCACGTATTTACTCGCTCTTTCGATCGGGTCGATGCCACTGAGTGGCCAAGTCAATGATCAGGCCGCTTCGCTCGAACAGGCCAAGGCACTAATGAAACAACCACTAGACGTGGTTCAAATTAGGGGCAAATCGCAGAGCAACATGCGCTTGACTGGTATCGAGAACGAACAAGTCATCTTCCAAATCGGCAATGGCATGGGTGAAGCTTCGATCCCGCTCGATCAGCTTGGTGAGATTTCATTTCGTATTCTGGTCGACGATGATTATAATAAAGTAATCGGAGCCATCGCCACGGAAACGCTGAATCGCCAGCAGTTGAATATTATACGTGCACGTAATTTCCCGATGGTCCGCTTCCTGCCGATTCCTCCGGAAAACTCCATCTTCCACGAGGCAGTCAAAAAGCTATTCGAAGCCTTAATTCTCGCCGAGAGCTACGAAGAAGCGCTGCTGCTACTGCAAAATATCGATCTTAACAAGCTCGACCCCGAGTTCGAGCAGCTGGCGATCCGCCTTTCCGGCAATCTTGTCGATCAGAAGGCTTACGAACTGGCTTCGGCCACACTTGAAGCGATCCCGATCGAATCGATCAACCTAGCCAACTTGAATGCAGTCCTAACAACTGCTGGCACCATCCGCGACCACGGAAACTATGAGTATGCGAAGGCCCTCTACGATCGTCTGGCCATCAATCCGGAAAGCCGTGACCTTGAAGCGACCTACTGGTCCTACTACTGTGGTATCTACTTGGGAATGTTTAAAGATGACCACCTGTTCCAACAACAAGTCGAACGTATCAAACCAGGTGAGCCGCTGTTTTCGCTGCAACAACTGATCCTCGGCACCTACTACCTGAAAAGGGAGCAATTTCCGCTTGCCATGAGAACCATCAGCGAGGGCGTTGCGTATGCCCGCCCGATCGATCCGTGGATCGCCGAACTCATGTATCGGTCCGGTGTCGCCTACGAGGCGATTGAGGAAATCCAAACCGCAGCTGCGGTTTACGACGAGACCGCTAAATTCTTTCCAAATTCAAACTGGTCAAAACTCGCCCGCGAGGCATACGAACGCATACAACTTCAACACTAAATAGACATATGAATAGACAATCCCAAAAATCCAATCGCGGCTACCACTGGCTGCTCCTTTTACTCTGCCTCAGCTTCTTGCCATATACGACAATGACTGCCCAGGATGCCGCGCCTGCCACTGCAGAGAGCGCCGAACTAGCTCCTGCAGGAGACGCCACACTGATGGGTGCCTTCAAGCAAGGTGGCCTCGCGATGTATCCACTCTTGATATTCTCGATTGCGACCATGGGCTTGGTGATCTACAACGGGCTCTATGTTCGCGAAAACGCGATCATCAATCAGGCGACGATCGACAACGAAGTGACACCTGCTCTTGATAGACTCGACTTTGCTGCCGCGATCGAAGCGTGTGATCAAAACAAGGGACCTGTTATGAATATCCTACGCTGTGGACTGCAGACCACAGAGCGCGGCAATTTCAACCCTGATAAGATCGATCAAGCATTCAACGAAGCTGCCTCGGTGGAACTGGCTCGTCCGTTTGTCTTCGTCAACTACCTGCAGGTGATTGCATCTGTTTCGCCGATGGTCGGTCTACTTGGAACGGTTAGCGGTATGGTTAAAGCATTCCGTACGATCTCTGAACAAGGAATGGGCCGCCCCGAGTTACTGGCAAATAACATTTCCGAAGCACTGGTGACGACCGCCAGTGGTTTGATGGTGGCTATCCCCGCTCTGATCGCTTACTTCTTCTTTAAGAATAAATACGGGAAGATCGCCGCCTCCGTTTCGCAGGTGCTCGGTCGCATACTTCGGGACGTAACAGACCGCCACGAAAATCCCTCCGATCCTTCGGCGTAAGCCTGATTAAGAATGAAATGGGAATTACCAGATAACGACGACGAGCCCGATCTCACTCCGATGATCGATATCGTCTTCCTCTTGATCGTTTTCTTCATGACAGTTGCCAATGTGGTGACCGCGCAGAAGAAACCGATCGAAGTTCCCGTCGCCTCGAATGCCAATGTGCCTGAAACACAGGAAAATCGCGAAGTCATCACAGTGGTTCCCGACGGTCAGATCTACCTCGGCACGCAAGCAGTCTCCATCGAAGACCTCAAAGCGATCGTAACTGAGGGAATGCGCACTGTAAGAGACTATCAAGTGCTCTTACGGGTCGACTCCCTCACCCACTTCACTCACACCCGCGATGTCATGACCGCCTGCGCAGAAGTCGGTGCGGTCGACATCATCTTCGCGACCTATCAAAGCGATAAATAGTAGGATATGAAAGCGACAGATACCTATTTAAAGACCAAAGACCGAGTGGATCTAACCGCGATGATCGACGTGGTTTTCCTGTTATTGATCTACTTCATGGTGACCACCACGATCATGAAGCAAGAAGCTGATTTGGGCATCAAGTTGCCCACCAGTGTCCCTGCCGCGCCTGATACGCCACTGCCGGAAGAGCATCTCGTCGACATATTGTCTGATGGTAGCATTCTATTTAACGGTGCTCCGCTGGGCGATCCTGCGGGATTCCAGCTGCCGGAGCTCGTCGGACTGCTGACACAAATTCGCGCTTCCTCCGAGCGGGCGGGCTTTAAAACCCTGATTCTCATCAACCCAGACGAGATGACTGAGCAGCAGGCGATCGTGAATGTCATGAACGCTTGCGTAGAGGCTAAAGTTACCTCCGTCACCTTCGCCTCAGGCGAATAACCCATCATTCTTAGAGTTATGTCTGATTCCCGTCCATTTTACCTCCGCTGGTTTACCGGAAGCCGCCTGGCAATGGTGATTGGCATTAGTTTAGCCATTCACTTTGTGATTGGCGCCTTTTTTGGAGGGATGGTGATCTTTGATCACCTAAAGGCTCCCGAACCGCAACTGGAGGCGCCGGCCATCCCAGAAAGCATCGACCCAATGAAGCGGGAATATAAGATCAAGATGAAGCGGTCACAGCAACAGTCCGCCGCCCCACTGCCGATTCCGATCATCGCGGAGATTCCCTCCGACTTGAGTCTGGATAATATCGACCTCAATATATCCAATCCCCGCAGTGACGTGCGCATTCGCGGTGCCGGAGACGGCGATGGTACTGGCAAAGGTTTCGGTGATGGCTTTGGCGATGGTGCAGGCATGGACTTGGATATTAAGATCGATTTCTTCGGGATTTCAGGCGGTGGCAAACACATCGTGTTTGTCATCGATCTTTCGGATTCTTTAAGGGAATCAGGAAAAGAAATGATTATGCGTAGGGAAGCCACTCGAGTGATCGAAGAGCTACCGCTAGAGGTCAATTTTGGATTAATTTTCTTTGCCGGACCGACCTGGCCTGGCATGGATGACGTTCGGGATTCCGCAGAGAATTGGGTTTCGAGCCCTGCAAGTGGTTCGCCCGGCGCCGCAGCTGATTCCTTCCGCCCCAAGAAGTGGAGTCGACTACCCACAGTCCGTTATTTCAGTGCTGATTCTTCCGCACGAAAAAAGGCACTCAAAGCAATCCGCGAGACCCCCACCCTGTTCGGTACAATCTTTGATGTACCGATGTATATGGCACTCACAATGGACCCTATCCCAGACACGATTTTCTTCATGACGGATGGCCAGTGTATCGAAGATCGAGGCATTACGCAAATTAGCCGTATGGTCGAACAACTTAAATCTCAGGGTAAAAAAATCCCCGTCATTCACACGATCGGATTAGGCATCTCCTCAAATGCTCACCTCGATAGTATAGCTGCTCTTGGAAAAGGTGAGTCGAGGTATGTCACCCCACAGGCTTACCAGCAAAAATATGGAAACTCACCGTTTCCACCCAGCAAAGAACCACGTTTTGAAACGAGTGGAGCAATCCCGATCGTGCCAAAGGACGAGTATCCTATCAAATTTGAAATCAAGTAATACAACTTGCTTTGAACACCTCCCAAGCACTTCTGGTACTTCTATACATAGAGACTACCTTCAACGGTTAGAGCTGAATAATAAGATGTTAGGGCAGAGTGTATTGAGTGAGACATACTGGCTGGAGTGAATTTTGGCTTTCCGCAAGGCGAGTGCTTTCTGCGCCTCTTTGCACTGCTTCTCCGCGCTCGGTATGTATAGAACGATGATCCTTGAGGCCTCCGCCCACTTGACAATACGAGTCAGCAATCAATGCAAAATGAACGTTTCCTCAATTTGCTCAAAACGAAAATAAATAAACCGATGAGCCCCACACTTAATCTGCTCGCCCTAGCTGTCTTCCAGCTTTTGCCGCTCAGCGTCTCCGCCACTGCAGCCACGCCGACGAAAGACACGCGACCGAATATTATATTCATCCTGTGCGATGACTTAGGCTATGGAGATCTGGCAGTGAACGGGCATCCCTATGTAAAGTCTCCCAATATAGATCGCTTGGCCGCCGAGGGACTCACCATTCAAAATGCCTACACGAGTGCCGCTTGGTGCGCGCCGAGTCGCTACGCGCTGATGAGTGGTCGCTATCCGGCGCACTATTTCCAAAAGTCGCTGAGGATGGACGCTGCAGCGCCCAACCTTTACCATACATTAAAAAGTGTCGGCTATACGACGGCTCATTTTGGAAAATGGCACATGAGCGGTGAAGGGGCAGATGTACCAACTGCTGCTGATTATGGAGTCGATGAGGATTTTATCCATAACGGTAAAGACGAAGGTTGGACCAAGGAAGAGCGTGATCAACCACACTGGCGCGAGAATACGACTCAGCGTTACGTTAATTTAGCGATTGATTTCATCGAAAAACAAACAGCGACTGAGTCGCCATTTTACCTAAATCTTTGGGTCTATCCGACCCATTCCTACATTGATCCGCGCGCCGACATGCTGGAGCCCTATCGCGATCTTCAGGTCGACATTCAAGATTTTGAGAATCCCCTGATGCGGGACTTTCTTACTTGGATTAGCACGCAAGGCGATCTCGAGGCAGCGATGCGTGCCTACTGCTCCGATGTGACAGAATTAGATAATCAGATCGGGCGCCTGCTTAAGGCACTCCAAGACTTAGGTATCGACGAAAACACACTGATTGTCTTCTCCAGCGATAACGGCCCACCGCCGCTTGGAGGCGTTCACAATCGCGATCAGCTGGCTGAGCGTATTCAGGCACGACCCACTCTAATTAATTGCGTAGGCTCATCTGGACCCTTTCGAGATCGCAAGATCTCCTTGCACGACGGAGGGACGCGAGTGCCTTTCTTCGTGCGCTGGCCCGGCAAGGTACCTAGCGGAAAAATAGACTCCGAGACAATCTTTACTGGAGTTGACCTGCTGCCGACCCTAGCAAGTCTTGTCGGCGCGGATATCCCCAAAAACATTGATGGGGAAAACCTAGTTGCTGCGTTGGCGGGGCAATCGACCAAGCGTGCAGGTCCGCACTATTGGAACGATCGACCAGGCTGGACGACTCTGCGCGACAACCAATGGAAGGCCCATCTGCAGAAAGGAAAAGTTAGACTTTTTAATATTCTTGAGGACCCGTCCGAGTCCAACGATTTATCTCAACGCCTCCCTGAAAGAGCGTCGCATTACCTTGCTCTCCTCAAGGCTTGGGAAGCGGAAGTGCTGAGTCAGTAATACCGACTTAAAAAAGGTTTAACCTAGCATCGAGCGCTTCGAAACAGCCAGCGAACTATACCTGAAGGAATGGTTGCTACCTCAGCAGCTTCATTTTCGATGCTTCAGGCTTCGCGGCTGATGGAGCTGTGGAGTCGGTGAATTCGCCAAACGGACGGCCGGGAATCTCACCAATGTAGTCAGTGAGCCGCTGCTTGAGCTTCTCGGCAACTTCAGGCATCTGGCTGTGAAGATTGCTTGTCTCGTCTGGGTCGTTGGTCAAATTGTAAAGCTGGTCGTCGTCGAAGTAAGTCGAATGGGTGTGGGCTGCCAGCGAGCCTAGCTGGCGGTTGTCCACATAGTATGGTCGCGGCTCAGTGTATTTGCCAGTCGCGGTGTTGCCCTCGACCCGTTCCCACAGATAACCTTTATCAATCTGAGCATAGATCTCAGGGGTGTAGCGCACAGCAACGTATTTGAAGGTCTTGGTGCGCACGGCTCGAGCATAGCCAATCTCGCAGAAAAGTGCATCCCGCACCACAGCCTGGCTACCTTTGAGCACCGGCAGCAAGCTGACGCCATCCACCTCTCGGGTCGGCAGGTTTGCAGCACCCGTCAACTCAAGCAGGGTCGGCGCAAGGTCGACTTGGCTGACGATTTCGTCATAGCTACGGCCGGGTGAGGTGATGCCATTGGGCCAGTTCAGCACCAGTGGCACCCGCATACCAATATCGTAGAGCGAGGATTTACCCCAGACCAGTGGCCCCGAAACCGTCTTCTCACCATGATCGGCAGTAAAAATAATCAAGGTGTCGTTGCGAATGCCGTGTTGATTGAGTTTGTTGACGATCGCGGCGAGCGAGTGGTCGAGCCAGGTTTCACGAGCGGAAACGGGATTCTTACCCGCCGCCTTGACCTCATCGATAATCTTCTGTCGTGGTGGCATGAAGGAGTAATCCTCGTTGGGCAGGTAGCCCGCACTGGTGTAGCCATTGTCGGCGCGCAGCGTTTTGATCAGATCGTTGCGCACCGGTCCGTG
>DJBY01000072.1:12652-14286 GCA_002430605.1 Opitutia bacterium UBA5964
TGGTGATCCATTCCTGATTGTGCACATTGAGCGCATCGCTGCGCAGCTCCGCGAGATTCGCCTTGTAGTAGCTTGCAACGTAGTCGAAGCCGAAGGTCCGCATCCGCTGGCAGAGCACACGATGATTATGGCGCATCTTCGCATTGGTCGTCGCATCACTCTTTGGGTCTGCCTTTGGTGAATAGGTGAGCAATCCCTTACTCGCCCAGTTATTGGTGTTGTTGAGATCGTCGTCGGTAAAGTGGCCCTTGCCGACGAGACCCGTGCGGTAGCCTGCCTGTTGCAGCCAGGCACCGAGATTCTGGCCGTCGGGTTCGAGTTCCGTATCGGAGACGGCGAAACGCCCAACCGTACCGAGCGGATAGTGCGCGATGAAGTGTTGGCTGGTGTTGCGCGAGGCCCAGCGACCGGTCATCAAGGCGTAGCGCGAGGGTCCACACACGGTCGACGCGGCAAATCCCTCAGTGAAACGGATGCCGGTCCCAGCCAAGGTGTCGAGTGTTGGCGTCAAGCAATCACGGCCCTCGAAGCCAAAGAAATGGCCGCCTGCCATGTCATCGACATTAATGATGATCACATTGGGGCCGGTAGCGGGGGCCTGAGCCACCACCTCGTAATAGAGCGAGTTGGCCCCCGCGACCAATTTAAGCTTACGATCCGCGGGGAGGTCGAAGTTGCGGGTGCGCATACCACCCGTGCCGCCGCTTAGAGAACCGTAGTTAGCGAGCACGAATTTATCACCCAAGGCGAAGTTTTTTCTGTAGCTTGAGCCGTCGAGAATCCACTCAGAACCGATCTCGAGAGACAACTCGCCATCGCCGAGTTCAAGCGGACTACTGCCACCAAGATCGGGCAGAGTGACGATGGTGGCGGACTTTGCCAGTTTGAAGACATCACCTGCGCTGCGGAGAGATACTTTTGATCCCTCGAAAATTAGTGTTACGACCGATTCCAATTTCTCGCCGAGCCGCATCGAGGCGACCGACAGACGACCGCGGTCACGGAGAGTCAGGGAACCATCGATGATCTCCAGCACGGCGGGGCTTTTAACTGGGACACTGTCAAGGATGACATCATAGCCGTCGATCACCGCATCGTCGGCCGCCGGGAGCGTGTCTGAGCTCCAGTTGGAGACCGTCGACCAGCGATTATCAGAACCGCCATTATCGAAGTTGGCTGCGCCAGCAATGCCAAGGAGTAGCAGGTAAAACCCGATAATTAACAAAGGTTTCAGTTTGAGAAGCATCATTTGAGGAGTTTAGACACTGAGGTTTAGGGCTTGTTGTAGAACATCTGCGACGTAAGGCGATAAAGCCTATCGGTAACAGACCCAATACAAGTAAATGGAAGCGGACTATTGGGCCGTAGAGCTAAATGATTAATCGATTAATCCTATTAATTGGATATATTGCAAGAAAGTATTAAGATTTTGCCCTTTAGCCACATTTTCATGTTTGTTCAGCATCACCGTTAAGCCCGCATGCGCGAGCCGTAGGCACAAAAAAGACCGCATTCTTGCGAATGCGGTCTTATGTTTTTTTAGCCCTACCTAAAAATCGACTAGCGGCGACGGAGTGCCATTGCAGTCAAAGCGCAAAGGCCACCGAGTAGTGCGAAGCTGCCTGGCTCGGGAA
>DJBY01000039.1 GCA_002430605.1 Opitutia bacterium UBA5964
CCTCGATGATCACCACATCGGATAAATCGATGTCGCTTAGCGCGGGATCTACCAGCTCCACTTGGGCCCACAGAACGATTGAAGCAAGGAGCAATAAAGAGATTAGGTTGTGCTTTTTCATAAGGCAGGAGGATTGAGTGAACTAGGTGAGGTAAAAGTTAATGATATAATATGAATGAAATGAAGTCACAAATTACTTGGTGGAATCTTTGGTCACAGCTGCAGACGTGCTGGAAGAAGCGTCGAAGGGCAGCGTCAAACTGGCATCCCCCATTTTCAAGGTGTAACCACGGGGATTGACATCCATAAGGGTGGCGGTGAATGACTGCCCCGGGATCTGCGGTATTTTTGCGGGGAAACTGGCGCCAGACTTAAGCATGCCGCCGCCCTGGAGCTGAAGATAATGTGTGGTCCCGCGAGCGAGTGTGCCGCTCACTTGCTTCGCCAAGTTGAGCCCGATCACTTTAAGAATCGAGGCATCGTCATACACTACCGCAGCGTCGATAGCGTCGGGCTTATTTTCGACTACGCGAGGGACAAATGCAACCACCTCCTTAAAGGCATATGGATTGCCGAGCGCTTCGGTTGAGGCCAAAAAACCGTCATCCGCTTGATTCAAATGGGTCTCCGCGACAGCCAATACGCGATCACGCATCTGAGAAGACAGCACACGGTCCTTACGCCCCGAAAGCTTAATCTCTGGAGTCGCGGCAAATGCATAGGCTCCGAGGAATAGTTCGGCAGAAAGTAACAGGAAGCATGTTTTTTTCATAACGTTTTTTATTTAATCCTTTTCAGCAAGCACGACGACTTGCAACTTCGCCATCAGGGTGTCGGGCGCCGCCTCTTGAGTCGTCGTCCCAGCATATAACTCAAAATTGGCAATACGCATAAGAGAATCCATCTTGTGAATTTTATCCATAAATCCGAGAATTTCCTGAAAGGTCCCACGCGCTCTGATTTCGTAAACAATCCCAGAATACAGCGACAGCTCATTTGGCCCGTCTTTAATCAGTGCCGGATCTTCGACCGTCAACTGACTCACATCCGCAATGATAATATCGATTTTATTCTCAAACGAATAAAAGAAATTAGTATTAATCGAGCGCTCATTTCGATCGAATAACCGCTCATCAATCACAGCCACATAGCCCTGTAAAGACTCCACATCTTGTTCTAAGTTTCTCGAGTCTATAACGTTATCTTTAATCGTCTGAATCCGCGCGATCAGCTCAGTCTCCTGCACCGACAACTCGGGGACTAAATCACCGCGCATAAAGACGACTGCGACACAACCGATAAACACCAAAGCACTAATAACCGCTGCAGGGTATTCCTTTAATTTATCAATAATTAGGTTCATCCCTCACCTCCTTTGCTTGGAGTTTTAGTGGTCGCTGGCGTCAATGAAATCGAAACTCGAAAAGGCGTAATCCCGGTGTTCGCGTTGCGCTGCTGCATACTTTCATCGACAACGACTTCAAACCCATCTGGATTCATTGCTGGCGATGCTTGCAACGCTGCTTTAAATTGAGTCAAGACCATCAATCCGCGGGCATCTCCTGTAATATTAATTTCGTATGCCATCTGCGCCTCCGTCTGGTCTGTTCCCTTCTGCTTGATGATCGAGTCCGAGAGCATGATGCGCGAGAAGATCAAGCCCGCGGGCTTGAGTCGCGCAAGCTCGGCTAGGAGTTCATGCGCTGCAAAGGGCGCACGGAAAAAAATCTGCAACTCCGCCACGCTCTGAGCAGACTCGCGAAAGCGCTCACTTTCCTCCAGATTTTGATTATTATTCGCCACTGTCTCTTCAATGCTTTGCTCCATGCTAGCAATCGAACGGTTTAACGAATAAGCTCGATACTCATGCTGCAACAAAGTGAATGCGGCGATTAACATCAGCGCGACGGCAATGGCATTAATGATAAAATCAGTACGGACGACCTTAATATCAGGCAGCGTCGACTGAATTTTAAAATCCGGACGCCAATATGGCTGTATATCGTGTTTACTGCTCATCCCGCAACTTCCTCCCTCAAGTGAAATTCTCCCATAAGACTAAATACACCGAGCCACCGAGACCCAAGATTCGCCACCTCAACTTCATCTGCCAACTTCACATTGAGACTCTCCAACCATCCCTCAATATTCGGCTGCATGATCTCGACTCCCAAAGAGTCTGATACGGTTTTGGCGATCCAACTTAGATTTTTCGGCAATACACTTAGAAACACACGATCAATCGTCAATCCGGTCTGCACTTCATAGAAGCCCGAAGTCGCCTGTAGCTCCTTGATCAAGCGCCGTAACAACTTCGGTCCCATTTCGGCAAAGTCGAAAGTGTTGGAGTAAAACAGTCTTCTAGCTGACGCCTCATCCTTCAGCCCTAACTCGCGCTGCAGGAGAGGATAAATACTATCCAAGCCGAACGGAAATGGCCGCGCCACTTCGACCTGACCGCGATTTATAATAAACACATTCGCAGTCTGCGAAGTGAGCTCTACGCATAAAATTGGCGCATCCAGTCGATTAAACCGCGCATAATCACACACGCCTCCAAGTGTGGTGGCGGTCGACAGCTCCAAGCGCTCCGGATAGATCCCATAAGATAACAACTGATCCTGCGCCTCTTGAAATGCCGCCGATGGCCCACCGCAAAAAACAAGCTGCTTGGTGAGGCCGCTCTTAAATTGAAAGTCTGAGCCATTCCGGGCGTCTAAGATCGACACACTATTCACCGTCGGATCGACACTGAACTCGGACTTAAGCACCTCCGATAAAAAACTTGGATCTTTCACCTTGCTCGACGATTCGGCTTCGTAATAGCGCAGAAACCGACCCTTTGGGTAAACGCCACAGCGCGAAACAAAATAACTCGCCCCTTTAAAATCGACGAGCTGCTCTAAAAACGCACGCACTTCCTCGGCGCCACATTCGGGCGTAATCCGAAATTCGGCAACTTCCTCAACCACGATCGGAAGCTTATAGCCAGAAGTCCTCACAGCGAGGATGGAGAACTCAGAAATATCAATAAAGAGACCTTTAGTCTTTGGTTTAAGCATACTGAAGGTAAGAAAAGGAATCAGAGAATATCACTAATCACGACTCAGCCACCCTCAGCGTGATCGAGCAAGTAAAAAAAGCTATTAATTCCGCAAAAACATCGATTAAAAAGATATTTACAATCCAGTGAGCATTATCTGCCACGATTGAATAAGAAATATCACTACATCGGCTATGTAAATACCCGTACCCACTCCCCGGAAGGGCACCGAGATAACGAATCGTATCACCGTAGAGGATACAATGGCGCAGCATCTAATCGGGCTCGACGAAAACTGGCAGCGTTTACCAGCTCGGTGGCGCTTCGATGGAATCAAACAGAGCGGTCGACTTAGGCTATCCTTCGGCAACCACGAGTCACCACTCATTTACACCAATAGCAGGCATGCCACTGGCCGAAGAATCACGCCAATGCTTATGCTCGAATTATCACGCTGGCTACGTGCGACTCATTGGAAATGCGAAAGCAGGCACCCAGTCCCACTCCCCCAAGAAGTCGGGCCCATGCACAAAAAAGCGGCTCTCTGAAACAGAGAGCCGCTTTGAAAAATAATGACCGAGTGAATCACTCGAACATCGTCAGACGAATTACCAAGCCTTCTTCTTGTGGCGATTGGACTTCAAACGCTTACGGCGTTTGTGGTTGTTCATCTTGAGACGACGCTTCTTTTTTAGGTTACCCATGGAAATATTTGTGCTGTGTGATTTTAGAAAAGGGCTAAAGAGTCGAAGAAATGCACTGGTGTAAAGCGTTTTCTGCGATTTTGAGAATTCCTGTGCTAAGCGACTGTCGCCTCCGCTTCGGGCAGGGCCAACTGCATGCGCTGCAGCATGACTCGAAAATGACGCGGCATCTCGGCTCGCAGTGTAACCGCAGCAGCCCCTTGGCTGGATGCGGGCAAGATGACTTCACGCAAATGCAGCGCCAAACCATCCAACACCGGGAATTTAACCCCTGAAGTACGCTTATTAGGCAACAGCTCGCTCAGCAATGGCGCTTCCGGCCCAGCATAGAGGACATCGCCGAGCACTGGCAATGCCTCCAACGCCGCATGCGCGCGCACTTGATGCGGGCGCAGGAATGACGTCGTCGCCTCCCACAGGGCCCAACCTGAGCTCGATTCGGACAACAACTTAAACTCAGTCTTCGACTTCTTACCCTTTGCGGAGGAAGGAATCATTTTGGGTTTAGTATTATGCGGCAGCAACGGTGCATCTGCGACGACCTCGCGTGCGCCGCCCGCAGCCCTCGCCTTGGTGACTAAGAAAAAGCGGTAGCGCAGTTCGGCAGAGCCGACCAGGTTCTTCAGCTCAGTCAGGCTGTCGCGATTTTTCGCAAACAGCGCCACACCTGAAATCTCAGGATCGAGATAATACGCCGAGCCAAACAAGGTCGCTCCGCGCTTCACTAGCTCTGGCTTTTCAGCTTGCAGCTGCTTATTCAGCGCCGCGTCCATATCCGGCACACCCGCATCCCAAGGATGCTCACGCATTCCGACTCCAGTCGGCTTCTCGACTGCGATCCAGCCATCCGACTCGCCAATTACAGGCATACGAAAGGGCGCGTCTGCCAACATGCCCGGAGGAAACCCGATCGAATTCTGCTTACGTGCCTGACTCATAATACTGATTGGCCTAACTATACAAAATGCCCCCGGATCGACAAGCAATCCGAGGGCATATTAGAAAAAGTAGGAAAACTACGCAGCAATCAACGCAGCACAACGTGCTTTGTGGCGCGCAATCTTGTTGTGGTGTACCAGGCCAGTCTTACCAGCCTTATCAAGGGCGGAGATGTATTGCTTTGTAACTACAACAAGGGCGTCCTTGTCTTTCGCTTCAACAGCGGATTGAATCTTCTTGGCAAGCGTCTTGAGGCGAGTCTTCACCTGACGATTACGAAGTGTGCGAGTCTCCGTTTTACGGATATATTTAAGTGCTGATTTAGTGTTAGCCATGTCTATAAAAAAGTTAAGAGGCGGGAAAGTGCGTGCTAGAAAAAGAACTGTCAAGTGAGAAAAGCTCAGAAAACGGCTCATGATTTAATTATATCTGCATGGTATGATAGAACTGGCCGTCTCGCGCCACAACGCAGGGCCCACCGGAGCACCCAAGGTCATTATAACGCTGCCGCGCTCCCGACAGAAAGAACTGCCACAGCCCTCCCACCGCAGGTCTCAAGCCTCAGCCCTCTTTCTCTCAGCCGTCAAGCCTCAGCCCTCAAGCTTCCCATCTCTCCCATCTCAGCTCTCAGCTCTCTTTCTCTCAGCTCTCTTTCAAAAAGGTGTCGACCTCGGCGTGCTGTAAGCCGGATTTTGTCCGCCTCCCGCCGAAGCGTTTGGCTGTGCGTTCATTTATCTACCCCGCCGAAGCGAAGTTCCCGCCGAAGCGAGATGCGACATACCCGAGATCATAGACGGGCCGCCAGATCCCCTATTTTGCCTTGCACCGGAATGGGTTTATCTAGCCTCCATCGTTACCTTTGGAGCGGTGAGCTCTTACCTCCCCTTTTCACCCTTACCTCAGGCAAGCCCGAGGCGGTTATTTTCTGTGACACTATCCGTCACGGCCGGTTTCCCTGCCGCGCCCCCGTTTTCACGGGGAATCCTGCCCTATGGTGTCCGGACTTTCCTCTCACTCCCTAAAGAACAAGCGAACGCCCACACGCCGAGGTCGACGGGGGCACTGTGCCATCCAACGCCCGCAGCGCAAG
>DJBY01000014.1:0-2708 GCA_002430605.1 Opitutia bacterium UBA5964
CTAGTTGGCTTTGTATGTTTGCCAAAGAAGACAATAACACCGCAAACAGAATCGGCATAGTATACTGAAGCCCATAGCCTAATGAGTGATCGAGTGCTAAATTGGCAAAGTGAGGCCCATAGAGAGGTGGAATAATAATGATAAACAGGCTGCTAAATGTTTTTAGAGTTCTGGGCGTACGATATTGGTAAATATGTTTGAGGCCTTCGAAAGCCCCCATCATTGAATTGAAAAAGTTATTAACCCGTGAGACTTCGGTTGCGGCCATGCCGCTATCGCGCTGCTCAGTACGAATGTAGTGACTGAGTGCGGAAAAATCGTCATACACATGTTCTTCATTGCGTTCTAGCTTGTCGCGTTGGTCGGTGAGCAATGCGACGGTATGCTCGAGCACTGAGCGCAAGAGCGTGCGCAACTGCTGTAATGACTGTGGATTCGAGACGGCTAACCAATCGCGAGACGCATAGTAAATGGATCGGCCGTCAGTTTTTAGCGATGCATAGTGTGCTAATGCTGTTTCGCGACGCTCGTAGGCACTATTAATTGAAAAGGCTATGGGGAAAACAATCGCCGCTACAACGATCGTCATAGGAAAAGAAGCAGTGATTTGATAGTGAATGCACAAGCTAGTAGTGCCGGCAGAGACAAGTGCGAGCACGATGGTACGCCAGTTAAATATTAGTGAAAGTCGTCGCATAAGTGAGAGTGTTGATTCTTTTTAAGAAAGTGGGCGTGAGTGATGTTAAATGATTACTGACAGGAACTTGCTGTGTGGCGGATTCAGTCGCCGAGGGTGAGGGTTCAATAACCATGTGGTCGTGATCACTTTCGAATCGGGGTCAGGACCCGTTTCGGAACCAATGTCCGCAACAACGTAAAAGCGCTCGGACAGCTTTGCTATATAAAAGGGAGCCGTCTCATTTCAGAAAGAGCTCTAACCCGTTGCTGATAGCTGCAAGGCACCAAGCCTTGTGAATCGGTGACGTGTGCATCCATTGATGCTGAAAATTGCAACCAGTTAACTTTTCGATGTCTTCTTTATAAACTGCGCCACCCGCTGCAATTCACCACCATCAAGCCATACACCATCGCAGGCCTTACAGCGGTTGAGAAAGATGTTCGAATCGTACGCAAAGTTAAATGAAACGGTCGTTTCCTCGCAGCAAGGACATGGTTTAGCCTGGAGGTCATTATCTTCGTGCTGTCGCGCGGCGGTAAATGTGCCACCTTTTCCGTCTGGTACTTTATTTAGGCTAATCAGGGCGTTTACTACCGCGCCGAGTTCGCCGGAGTCACACCAGAGGCCGCGACATGTTTCACAGACATCCACCGTTTGACCGGCATAGTTTTTAGGGGAGAGTGCAAGTGAGCAGATAGGACATTTCATAAGTTTTGCTTTCCAGATAGATACTTTGATAATCGGAATAAGGGGTTTGAAAGTCGAGGAATTTGTGAGGCCGCTGCGGCGAATACACCGAGTGCGGAACTGACGGTATGGTAAGCTGACAGCTCACTCCTCACCCCCGGAGGCTAGCGCCGCCCAGCGTGAAAAAAGGTAATGACATTTCATTTACTATTTTGGGAAAAGTAGGGTAAACAACAAACGCGCACCCAGACCTTCAGGGCCACCATCCGTACTTTCTGCCCAGTAACGTACGCCAGCGCCTATACTGACAATCTGATTTCCAAATTTCATTACTTTCGTTGCTGTGAAATTGATTGGCACAGCCCATTGTTCAGATTTCCAGTCGTAGGCTGATTCAGTATTGAGTCCGAATGTTACGGCCTCTTTGGTCGTGTATGACAGGAATGGTTGTAAGAACGTGGTACTGATATCCTGTCGGTCGTCATCTCCTACGACTGACCAGATATGGTTGGCCAGCGCACCGTAGGTCCAAGGACCATTTTGCTTAAGTACAACTGCCGTGGGTCCGAGTCCCCATTTGTCAGAACCGAGTAAATCATCCGTTGCCGTTGGCAATAAGAGCACCGGTCCAGCACCCCATATCCAACCACTTTCGGTTGGTTGCTTGGGCGAAAAGAAAAAGCTCTGCACCACATCCCCTAATCCTGACTGGCTCCCGGCACCGGAAAAGGTATCCTCTTGAGAAACAACAGGCAGAATGGTTCTGGAAATAATATTCCAATCATCAGTCAGTGAGATCGGAATTACCGGCTGAATATTCAGCTGATAACGTTCACCACTATCGCTTGGCCCAATATCTGAATCGTAGTTGAGCTGGAAGGGTACGCTGATTAACGACGCAATGGGGTTGGATAATTTCTTGGCAAGTTCTTCGTTACTTTCTGCGAATGCAGTTTGCACATTGAATGCAGCCAACAGAATGGATGCTTTAGCAATTAGGCCCGAAATATTACAGGTTGAGTTGTTCATCAAGTTGACCTCCATTTTTTGATACTTATAGCTAACATATTCATCATTATAGACTATCAGCCCCAATATAAAATGCAATCTGGGGAGCTTTTTATAGGTTCTCAAGCGGGCTCCAAGTTAGTAAAGCAGAACTTCAAACAAATTGGATTCCCCCTCAATGAAGCGACAAAAGTGTCGCTTCATTGACCGGAACTTGCACAGAGCAAAGCGACAAGAGTGTCGCTTTATTGACCGGAACTTACACAGAGCAAAGCGACAAGAGTGTCGCTTTATTTACTGGAACTTAGACTGAGCAAAGCGACAAGAGTGTCGC
>DJBY01000014.1:2840-8802 GCA_002430605.1 Opitutia bacterium UBA5964
AGAGTGTCGCTTCCACGTTTTTTTAAGGCAGTGCTGCAAGCACAGACAAACACCCGGGCTACGACGGTCAGCGATGTTTAATTATAGCCGCAGGACGAACTGATCACCCATAGCGTCACAGGCAGATCGTAATGGCGTATAAAGCATTGGCTGCTATTTTCTAGCGCTTAGCCAGAAAAGACGAGATAGCTTCTGGGCTGCGGCGATTTGCTCGCGGGTCATTCTTTTGGAAACAATATCTTTGTTGTTCTTGGCATCCTCAAGGCCTTGCGTAGCTGCCAGATTGAACCACATATAGCCCATTACATCATCCTCA
The DNA here is from genome assembly GCA_002430605.1 of Opitutia bacterium UBA5964. Classification (GTDB taxonomy): domain Bacteria; phylum Verrucomicrobiota; class Verrucomicrobiia; order Opitutales; family Coraliomargaritaceae; genus Lentimonas. Next base: position 3,157 of record DJBY01000014.1, read on the forward strand.
GCCACGCCTTCGCGATTAGCATACATTACCCCTAGATTGGATTGAGCCATCGCGTCTCCTTGCTCAGCAGCCTTGCGATACCATTTCACTGCCTCGACATCATCCTCAGCCACGCCTCGACCATTGGCATACATTACCCCTAGATTGTATTGAGCCGTCGCGTATCCCTGCTCAGCAGCCCTGCTAAACCATTCCACGGCCGCAACGACATCCTCAGGGACGCCTCGGCCACTGGCATACATAAGGCCTAGATTGGATTGAGCATCCGCGTATCCCTGCTCAGCAGCCCTGCGATACCATTTCACTGCCTCGACATCATCCTCAGCCACATCTTCGCCAATTTGATACATTACCCCTAGGTTGTATTGAGCGATAGCGCCTCCTTGCTCAGCAGCTTTGCGATACCATTTCACTGCCTCGACATCATCCTCAGCCACACCTTGGCCAGTGTCATACATTACCCCTAGATTGTATTGAGCATCCGCGTCTCCTTGCTCAGCAGCTTTGCGATACCATTTCACTGCCTCGACATCATCCTCAGCCACGCCTCGGCCAGTGTCACACATTACCCCTAGATTATATTGAGCCATCGCGTATCCTTGCTCGGCAGCCTCGCGAAACCATTTCACCGCCTCGACATCATCCTGAGCAACGCCTGCGCCATTGGCATACATAAGCCCTAGACTGAATTGAGCGATCGAGTATCCCTGCTCAGCAGCCTTGCGGTACCATTTCACGGCCTCAGCTTCATCCCCAGCCGCGCCTTGACCAGTGGCATCGATAAGCCCTATATAATATTGAGCAAATTCGCCCCCCTGCTCAGCAGCCTTTCTAAACTCGTCAATTCTAGTGCCTAAGCAAAATAAGGCGGAGCTTAGCAGTAGTACTAGGTGAAATACTTTTTCGCGCCAGGATCTCATGTTACAAAAACTAGCTAGCGTCGCGAATAAGTCAAAGCTATCGAGCGTTATTTATTAGCGGTATTAGCTCAATCTGTGACGCTACTCCTCAGAGAACAGTCGCAGCGTTTCGGTTTTTTTATCGATCACCCATAGCGTCACGGGCAGATCGTAAAGGCGCAGCAGTGCGCTTAGCTGCATCAGCTCAGTGGTATCGTCCACATCATTGGTAATCAGAATCATGCCGGCGCGTTTGCCGGTCTCGAATGCATAGTTCAACGAATGGCCAAGTAGCTCGTCCCACTTGTCATCCCAATCTATCTCGATAGCGTGTGTTGCACTGACTATTTCGTAGCGTGTCTGATCGCCCAAGGTTTGCTCTGCCTGTGCGTTGAGCAGTTTCGCCGCAATCGCTTGATAGTGAGCGACCGGCTCCACCGAGGTGCTTGCAGAGAGGCTTAGTAAGGCAAGGAAGAGTGACAGCAAACCGGTGAAGGCAATAAGAAAGTGATAACGCATAACGGCATGATAATAAGCATATCAAGATTAGCAAGCGGTGCACATGAAAGCCAGCGAATCTAGCGCTCACAGCGGGTGCAGGCCTATAAAAAACTACCGTATTGCTGCACTTACCTGGAATAAGAGCCCTCTCCTACCAGCAGTCTCCTAGCCGTTCACTCCGCAGCCGACACTAGCATGCTGCGATGGCGATCGCGCCAGCGAAAGCCATCGCAGCGAATGTCGAGAGTGAGTCGCTGCGGTGCGCTTACAACAGCGGCGCGATGACTAAACTCACAATTGCCATCACGTTGATGAGGATGTTCATCGAAGGACCGGACGTATCCTTGAACGGATCTCCCACGGTATCGCCGACCACACATGCGCGGTGCGCATCAGAGTTTTTACCGCCATAGTTTCCTTGTTCGACGAATTTCTTGGCATTGTCCCAAGCGCCACCACTGTTGGCCATCATCAGCGCGAGTAACACACCGCTCAGTAGCGCACCAACCAGCGCACCACCCAGTGTTGCCGGCCCGAGACCGAAACCGATGACTACGGGAGCGAGAATCGCAATCGAAGCAGGTAGCACCATGCGCTTGAGCGCAGCGTTGGTAGCAATATCGATACAACGATTGGAATCTGGCTTGGCATTGCCGTCCAGCAAACCCGGGATTTCACGAAACTGACGACGAATTTCTTCAATCATTTCCTGCGCCGCGTCGCCCACTGCATCCATCGTGATCGCGGCGACTAAAAATGGGCATAGGCCGCCCAAGAACACCCCCGTAAGGACTTTGGGATCAGAGAGAATGAGGGCAAAATCGACGTGGTGCGAGCGGACCACATTGACATAGGCGGCGATGATCGCCAGCGCCGCAAGTGACGCAGCACCGATCGCAAAGCCCTTACCAATCGCCGCGGTGGTATTACCCACTTCGTCGAGCGAGTCAGTGATCTCGCGCACTTCTTTGCCGAGCCCTGCCATTTGTGCAATGCCACCGGCATTGTCAGCAATCGGGCCGTACGCATCGATACTCATAGTGATACCGATGGTTGCCAACATACCCACAGCGGCAATGCCGACACCATAGAGCCCGGCCATTGAACTCGCGCCGAGCAGCACCAGCGCAACGACTGCCAGCGGGATCGCCACCGACTGCAAGCCGACCGCGACTCCACGGATCATCACCGTCGCAACGCCGGTCAAGCCAGCCTTGGCAATCGAGCGCATCGGGCTCCCACCGGTATAAAACTCGGTCGATAAACCAATCGCGATACCGCCAATCGAACCAGCAACCACACAGAACCAGACTTTCATTGAGATGCCGAGCAAGGTCACCACGCCGATCGCCGCTAGGATAAAAATAAGCGCGGCGCCCATTGTCCCTGTGCGCAGTGCCTTGGCGGGATCTTTCGAAGCCGATAACCATACGATACCGATACCGCTGAAAGAACACAGTAAGCCGGTGGCCGCGAGTGCCAGTGGTAGGAAAATAAGCGCGTGAGCCTCTCCGGCTAGTAATTCGACATCCGCCAGCGCGAGTGTCGCGGCGATCGCCATCGATGCGATCATGGCGTTGCAGTAAGACTCGAAAAGGTCGGAGCCCATACCAGCCACATCGCCGACATTATCACCGACGTTGTCAGCAATCACACCAGGATTGCGTGGATCATCCTCGGGGATGCCGGCTTCCACCTTACCGACGAGGTCAGCGCCAACATCCGCAGCTTTGGTAAAAATACCACCACCGACACGAAAGAAAATAGCCACAAGCGAACCGCCCATGGCGAAGCCGTGGATGATGTGAATATCGTGTTTGTTGCCACCAAAGAAAAGGAACAGCCCGCCGACGCCGATCAGCCCCATCGAAGCAACCGTAAGGCCCATAATCGAACCGCCAAAGAAGGCGGTCGTGAGTGCTCGCGCAGCGCCATGTTCGCTGGCAGCCAGCGCCGTACGGACATTCGCCTTGGTCGCGGTGAACATGCCAATCACTCCCGCCAGTGAGGAGCACAGCGCACCAAGGAAAAACGCCAACGCCTCGTAGGGGTCTTTCAATATAAGTAGCCCACCCACCAACACCGTAAAGCCGCCAAGAATGACGAGTTCACGGCGCATAAAGAGCATCGCGCCTTGATGAATCTGCAGGGCAATATCAGCCACCTCGCCGCTACCACCAGACTGTTTCATGATGTTGCGGAAAATGATTGCAGCAACGAGAAGGCCTACCACACCAAGGGCAGGCACTAGTAATTCAATTAAATTCATAATATGGACTCAGCGGGTTAGTAGCGCTCGGTTGTATCGGCGGAATTCCACCAGCGGTTATGCTCACCCAGCAGTGCATCGTTGTCGGGCATCGGGTAGTACAGAAACTCTGTCTGGTCGCCGATGTAGAAACCATTTTGCACCATGTAATAAATAATATCCGGACGCGTGCCGCGCCGCTCGATTTTAGTCTTCTTACCGCCATTACTATCCAGCGATGCGAGGCAGGTTCGCAAATGGCTGATCGATGGATACGGCAAGTTACTGACTTCTCCGCTTTCGGGATCGTCCGCAAGATTGCCCAATTGCATGTCCGCAAAAGCGATCTTGGGCATATAGAGCGGGTTGTCGGCATGCGTCACATACTGGCAGAATTCACGCGGCTCCAAGGTGCTGACCACGCGTGGGCCGACCGGGCAAACTTCCTGATACATAAAGCGCGCGCGATCGGTCTGCGGCTGATATGCACCTTGCTGAAGCGTGAGCACTAGGCCGTCCTTAGTTGCCAAGTGTAAATCACCCAGCGCACTGAGCGGCACCCGCTCTAGGACACGATAGATCGAGACGTAAGCAGAACGCCGAGGCGTGCCGTCTTTATGTTCGATACAACGAGCGCGGGCCAAGTCCATTTGCAGACCGGCAATGTCGATATTGGGGTCGACACTAAGAAAAATGGCGTGCGAGCTGGATTGTTTTTTATCGCCAATGGCTAGGTATTTTCCGAATTGCTGCGGGGGCAACATCGAAAAAATCAACGCCTCTGGGGTAAACGACAGGTAGAGATACTGAGACATAATTGGGGTATTAATGTGTGCGAGAAATCGCTAGACTATGGTGCAAGGCTTATAGTTTGATAATATTAACATCTTGCAAGTGATAATTTCGAGTAACGCTAAAACCTTAACCTCCCCTCTCCGTCCACAAATCTGTTCCATCACCGGCAAAGGCGTCAGCTCCGGCGGCCTTCAACCTCACCACCAAAATCATCGCTCTTCTGCTCTGCGCCGCGACACGCTCGTCCTACTCTTGTTTCAACGACACGCTATGCGCGGCGAAGCCTGCGCCGAAGGAGGTAAGCCAGAGCTCTTTAGCTGGTGTTGCTGGCTCCAACATTTCTTGCAGCGTGATCAATACCGAGGGGCTGCTGGTGTTGCCGTATCGCTTTAAGGTTTCTCGGCTGCGAGATAATTCGCTGGGCAAGACCTGCTCCAGTGCGTTGATGACATCGCGCCCGCCGGTGTGATTTACGATCCGCTCGCCCGCCGAATGTTGCGTTTGACTATAGAGTTGAGCCACCGCACTGGCGGCTTTTTCGGGGACGCTGCGGTGGAGTTTATTGCGAAGTTTGCCGCCTGAATTTACAAAGCGTAACAGCTCTCGTTCTTCGGGGCGATGTAGCGTGTCGAAATTGCTGATGCGATACCCCGTCCGATTTGGATCCATACTCCAAATTGAGGCTGAAGCGGCATCGCCGAACAGGCAGGCGCTGATCAGTACGCCGGGATCGTTGTCTAAGTAAAAAGCGGCCGAACAAATCTCGACTGCGATCACGGCCACCTTCGCTTCAGGAATAGTAGCCAAAAAGCCTGCGGCACTGCGCAGTGTGGGGATGGCGGCTCCGCAGCCGAGGCCTACGATGTCTTGCAAATAGGCATTGCTCTTCAGGCCCATTTTTTCGCTGACATAGCTACTGAGTCCCGGGCAGAGGTAGCCGGAGCAGGTGCAGATAAACAGTGCGTCCAAGTCAGTCACCTGCAGCTCGGCGGCATTCAGCGCTTGACGCAGTGCCTGAGAGGCGAGCTGAGGTGCGGCCCGCTCGAATTGTTGATTCAAGGACTCGGCGTCGAGGGAAAATAAGGTCTCGACCGAGTCGGTCTCAAAGTGCCGACGTTCGATGCCGGAATCGCCCAACAGGATTTTTTCCAACATCAGCACGGATCGCTGCGTGAGATGGTTTAAAGCCTCAGATTGGTTTAA
>DJBY01000014.1:9023-14334 GCA_002430605.1 Opitutia bacterium UBA5964
TCGGATTATGAAATAGGATGAATGTTGCTAGCACTGCCAGCATGCGTGTTCGGGAAACTCGATGACAGGATCGGGGGTTAATGTGTAAGAGCGTAGAGCAGTCGAAAGGGAAGCATCTTAGCGGTGCCGAGAGCCGCTAGGACTTTGTGACGCTTCGATTGAGTTAGCCATGGGTGCAGCGCTTGAGCGACCTTGAGACGTGATTTGAAGCGCTGCCGACATTCGAGGTGAATACTGCGGCAAGCATCGTTCCAACTGAGCATACCATTAGCATAGTCCATCAAAATGGGATGGGCGATTTCTGCGGATTCAATCGCGATGGACATGCCGTTACCCGTGAAGGGAGGAATCACGCTATAAGCATCGCCGAGTTGTAGACTCGCCGGTCGGGGCGCGGGCAGTTGACTGAAGGCGATGCCGGCCACTCCGACGTGACTCAGCGGGTCAATCTGGCTGGCTCCGATGCGTTCGGCCAACTGCGTCAAACCACAGGCTCTGAGATAAGCGAGTAGCAGCGTCTCCTTGGAACTGCGAACATCTGGACGGAGCTTGAAGAGCGCGCAGATATTGGTGCGACCATGTTCGATACCACTTAAGCCGATGTAACCTTGGTCACCCATGTGCAGTTCCAAATCGGCGCTGGTGACGAAATCTTGCGAATGTAGTTTCAGTCCGATCCAGTCGGAGCGAGTAGATTGGCGACCACTGCAATTGACGACTCCCTCCTCAGGCGCGACCGACCAACGAGATTGGCAGATCAAGCGACCGCCTGCGGCTTCAAAACGATTGGCGAGTCTCTGATCCGTTTGGTAGCGAGAGATGCCATAGGCCGGACTCGGCAGGGTGGATTTGAGCACGCAGCGCGCGCGCATAAACCATTCGATACTGCGGTGCGGGTGTGCGCCTGCAATCGCGTCGCTGAGGCCTTGCCTCGCCAGCGAGTCGGCACCTTTGCCACAGATAAACTCTCCGCAGACACGATGTCTCGGCAGAGTATGCGCCTCGTGCAGCGTCGTCGCCACACCGGCAGCTTGCAGCGTATTGGCTAAACTCAGTCCGGCCAGACCCGCACCTGCTATAGTAATTGGTTTCATCGGCGAGTGGCGACCATGCGATAGCAGCCCATCCAGCTTGTGGCAGTTTTGATGTCCCAATGCTTGGCATTCAGGCCGAGTAAGTTCGGCAGTTCGTCGCCGACAAATCCCGCTTCGATGCTCACATTCCCATCATGCAGAGTGACGTGGTTGAACCCGATTAATCGACCCGCGGCCAATTGGTATTTATGCAACTGTCGGCGGCAGGGTTCTGATACCAGCATCGATTGGATTGGGGAGTCTTGGATTCGCGCACCCAGCTCAGATAAAGCAGCATCCTCAAAATGGTGCAGGATTAGGTTGGCTAACAGTGTGTCAGCAAGTTCATAGCCCGTAGAGCTGAAAAGATCTTCTTTCAACCATTGGATTTGAGGGGGCAAATCATTCGGCGGATCAATGCGGTCAATTGCGGTATAGTTTAGATTTTCAAAGTGATCGACCAGCGACATTGCTAGATCCCCACCGCCCGCTCCAATCTCCAGATAGTTTGTATCCTGAGTTAAGCGACTAATTTGCTGCTGAAACCATTTATGCGAACCCATCAAACGATTGATGATACGCAGATCACGACGACTCGATTGAGCATCAGGATGTTGGTCGGGTAGCGAATCGAGTATTTCGGGCGTAACTTGCCTTAGCATTGCACTGATCCAAGAGGCAATGGCTGTTCCTGTCAAATGTCGAGGGCCCTCGAGGATGCAGAATAGTCACTGCCAAACTAAAATACATTAAAAATTAGACTGACCACGTTTTGGCTGTCTGTCCCTGCTATAGCCTCATCTTTCGTAGCGGGCACCCAACAAGATGACATGCGAGGAGTTGCAGACGGTGAAAAATCACAGACACTGCCATTCCGACTCTGCCCCCTTTTTTTTGTCCTTCGAAGATTTGTTACCTATGTCCTCGGATCATACCATAGAAGCTAAAACTTAATAAAGCACGATGACGCCTTCATTTTCCTCCTCCAGTAAAGACAACTTTAATCATATCTGGAAGTTCTGTGCGCATCGCTGCCGGCACCTCCACGCGTAACGCGTTGTCGCGAAATTCATAGGCCAACGTTTCACCAGTGCGCAATAAGGTGACCGACTTCGGTGCGGCGATATCGCTGATGAAAACCACGCCCTGTTGGTTTGGCATCGCATACCAGGAATTGCCTTTTTTGGTGGTGAAGTTCTGCGTCCTGTCGAGCGTCGGCAGCGGAGCATCTAAATCCACGTCATAGATGGCTTCGCGGGAGTGTAGCATCCATTCAGCCATCTCGTCACACACGTCGTAAAACCAGTCCATCATTTCGCCATTCGGACGCGGGGTGACATTGACCAGCAAATTGCCGCCCAACGAACGGCAGCGTACCAATTCGGAGAGGATAGTAGCAGTATTCCAGTGATTGGTTTCGAGCTCATTGTTGTAGTGCCAGTAAGGCGTGCCGGTTACTTCGCTCTTAATACAAAGCTCCCACCACCAGCCGGCTTGATTGGTCACTTTGACGTTTTCACTGGCTCCATGATGGATCCCCTCCGGCGTGGCAATATTACCACGCGCAACGAAAATATCTGGCTGAATCTCAGCGAGTTCGGCTTCCGTCATAATGGAGTTGCCATCCCACCACATCATATCAATCGGCCCATACCGAGTCATTAACTCGCGCACCTGCTCGGTCGACTCTGCTTGTTCGAGGCGATCGCCGTCGCCGGGCAGTGGCGGATCATAGCCCATGATCGCAGCCAGTGGCGGGTCAAGTTCGACCTTATCATGCTTGTAATTATAGCCTTGGGGCGGCCAAGAAAAGTCCTTGTTCTTATAGTCGAAATGCCAATTGGGACCAGAGTAGTAGAAGCCGACCCGGATATTGTTTTCACGGCATGCCTCGACGTAGTCTTTGACCAGGTCGCGGCCGTTCATATGCTCCCCGGTATCCCAATCGCCTTGTTCGCTCGGCCAGAGGCAATAGCCGTCGTGATGCCGAGTGGTTAGCACCGCATAGCCAAACCCGCCCTTAGATGCGGCAGCCATCCACTTGCCTGGATCATAGCTTGCTGGGTTCCAAGTATCAGCGACGCTAAACATTTCCTCCGGCGTTCGCAGCATGCCGTTCTCTTTGCTACGGTCCTTCGAATAAACCATCGCCCAAGCGTCACCCGTATTCGGCGGCACACTCGCCAGCCCCCAATGCAAAAACAACCCTAAGCCCGACTTGCGGAACCACTGCCACTGCGGGTGCGCGTCCGCATCGATCACCGTGCGAGCCCGCAGCTTGAAGTGTAAATTATCCTTGGCCCAGAGCTGCAACTCTTGCGGCGTACGACTTACCCACGGCTGCTCCTCAATCTGTTGATGTTGTTGCTTTGCCAGCGCAAACGGATCTTCCGCCAGCGTCGGTTCCTCCGCGCGCAGCGGACTGATTGCGCTCACCAGTGAGGCTGCTAAGGCCAACCATTTGAAGTTATCATTTGTCCTAAACATAACTACTTAAATTTATTATTTCGACAATGACTCAAGTTCTGGGCGCCACTCGGGAATGCCCTTTTCTTGCAGTTGTTTGTTGTAACGAATGGTTAACGGATGCTCTGCAGCTTCGACCCAAGCAAGGTCTTCATTGACCAGCAACGGCGGCAATGATTCCCACCACTGATCAAAAGCCGTGCTCAACTCCTGCAGCACTTCTGGATATTGTGCGGCGACGTTGTTACTTTCGCCTGGGTCAGCGGAAATATCAGACAGCTGAGCCTGCACCTTTCCATTGTGCAAGGTATAGACGAGGCGCCAGCGTTGCGTGCGCACGCCAGCACCATGATACTTGTTGGCTTCCCTATCTTGTTTATTCCACCGAGCATCGTCCCATCGGCCGATATGCATAAACAGCTTGCGATCCGACCACTCGGCCTGCGGGTTTTCCAGCAACGGCAGCAGCGAGCGACCACCTGGCGGTAATTTACTGTCGGGAATCTTTGCGCCAGCCAGTTCACAGAAGGTACGATACAAATCCACATGCGCGGTAAGCGCCGGAATGTCGACACCTTCGCCGAGCACGCCCTGCCACTGCCAGAAAGCGGGCACATGCGTGCCGCCTTCCCAAGTTGAATTCTTGCCACCTCTGAGACCGGCATTGTGCGGCACGATGCGTTGCTCGCCTTGTTGAATGACGGGCATGGCCATACCGTTGTCCGTCATGAAAATCACCAGCGTATTGTCGAGCGCCTGCCACGCGTTCAACTGCTCCATCATTTGACCAAAGTTATCGTCGATATTTTCGATCATTCCATAACGTCCGGCGGTTTTTTCGTCGTAGCCTAAATCCAGAAAGCGTTTTTTATACGACTCCGGTGCGATGAAAGGTCCGTGCGGTGCGTTCAAAGAAATGTAGGCAAAGTATGGCGCATCCGCCTGCCCTGACTCCTGTCCCCTGCCCCCTGTCAGTTGCTCATGGATCCACGCCAACGCGGCTTCGAAAAAGATATCGGTGCAGAATCCTTTGGTGCGCACGATGGTATCGTTGTGCAGCAATACATTGTCAAAATAAGTGTTCTCAGTATTCGGCTCAAAATCGCCATAGATATACTGACCGATGCCGCCGGCGCCGTGCATCAGCACCTCATCAAAGCCGCGGTTCTGCGGTAGATACGCATCCTCGTCGCCGAGGTGCCACTTGCCGAACAGTCCGGTGTGGTAGCCTGCGCTTTGCAACGCTTGCGGAAAGGTGATCACAGCCAATGCCATGCGTTCGCGTTGCAACACCGTGTGTGTTACCCCGACCTCGAAAGGGCGGCGCCCACTCATCAGCGCGGCCCGCGTTGGCGCGCAAGTCGGGCTGACATGGAAATCGGCAAAGCGAGTGGATTGCTTATAAAACCGGTCAATATGTGGCGTACGTACGATCGGGTTCCCCATACAGGACAGATCACCCATCCCCTGGTCGTCGGTCATCACTAAAATGATATTGGGGCGCCGGCCGGCCAGCGTTTGTTCCCCCGCACACAGCGACGACAGAGCGTGGCCACAGAGGACGGCGAGCATTAACCAGTTATAAATCATCTTCATATTTAGTCAGTCTGAATCAACTCTTGTATTGTGCGCGCACCATGCTCTGCCTGAACGTCATCGTCAATAGCGATGTAGAGTCAATGAGCAGGAGGATGGACAGTCCAGTCTATCAAAATTGCAGGTGCATACGGTCGCATGCGGCTACGTAACGGGACAGGAGTGCCCTGCCATAA
>DJBY01000010.1:0-4987 GCA_002430605.1 Opitutia bacterium UBA5964
TCGAGTCATGCAGCTAGCATGCGCGGTATCTTCAAGAAATGGTGCCAGCCCGATTGAATCGTAGCGAGCGGGTTGATCCCGCGATTGGGGATCTGTTGTGCGAGGTGATTGACCTTGGGTTATGTGACTCCTGGCGTAAAGCCAGTCGCTACGGTCTGTTACGTGATTGACGATGGTTGAGTGGTCGCGCGCGGGTTTACCCCCGATTAAGCTTAGCCCTTGTAAGCAAACGCGGGCACGCCTTGTACGCCGAGGCCGTCGATCACGAAGACTTTGCCGGCGTCGACTTCTTCGAGTTTACTGTGAATCCCGGTGGTGACGAACAAGCGATCGAGGTTCGGCCCGCCGAAGGCGCAGGCGGTGGTTTCGAGGCAAGGTAGTTCCACTTTGCGAAGTTCTTTGCCGGTAGTCGGATCAAAGCAAGAGACGCAGCCACCGTGGCAAAACGCCACCCAGAGGTTACCGTTGGCGTCGATCGTCATGCCGTCGGGAGAGCTAGCGTAACCGTGATCACCGGTATCGACGGCGATAGTGGCGTTGGCGATGGCGCCGCTATCGTTGTCGTAGTCGTAGGCGCGGATCTGTTTGGTCATGGTGTCGATGTAATACATCTTGGTGGCATCGGCGCTCCAGCAAATGCCGTTCGAATTGGTCACCTCGTCGACTTTGAGCTGCAGCGTGCCGTCGGTGTCGAGCATGTAGAGGTTGGCGTCGCCGATGTTCTTAACGAGGCTGATGGTGCCAGCCCAGAAGCGCCCCGCAGGGTCGCACTTGCCATCATTGAAGCGATTGGTCGCGCGTTTTTCGGGCTCGGGATCGGCTAAGGCTTGCTTGGCGCCTGTGCTTAAATCGAGCGCCACGATGCCAGTGTCACCCGCATAGAGCACGCCGCCGCTGACACGCGGCACGACGGTGCCAATCCGCTCGCCGACATCCCAAGTCTGCTCTTTCCCGCTCTCTGGATCGAGTGTGACAAGTGTGTGCGCTTCGGTGTCGACGTAGATAAGTTGATCCTGCCACCAGATCGGGCCTTCGCCCCATTTGGAAAGTCGTGTGCCGATAGTTTGGAGTGTAAGTGCTGACATCCTGGTTTCATGGGGCATTCTAGGCACTGCGTCAATCGGCGGAATCGCCCAGGTAAATAATTATCATCGATGCGAGTGCTTTTTTTTCACGGTGTGCTGAGTTCGCTCACGCAGGATCTGGAACACGGATCCCACATCGCTCCGCCAGCCTGGTGCTAAAGTGGTAATGAGCAATGCTTCGAGATTGGTCAGGATCACGGCGGCTAGCGCGATGCGTAGTGGCCACAAGTTCCAACCCCCGAGCAGGCATCCGGCGCCGACTAAAATAAGAAACCACGAAGTCTTGGCGGCGCGGGTATGGTAGCTTGGCCAGCGCCGATATTTCCAGCAACCAGCAAGCGTAGAGAGTGCGTAGCTGGCCAGCGCGGGGAGGATCCATTGCAACTCCAATTGCAACACATCCCCGCGTAGTAAGACCGAGCCGATCAGCAAGGCGAGGTAGAGCGCTGCGTCGGCCCAGCTGTCGAGGCACGGTCCCCATATTGAGCGCTGGTTCAGTAAGATCGCCAGTTTTCCATCGACCCAATCGCTCATCGCAAGACCTACAAACAGCCATAAAAACACCTGATCGCGGCCGTTGACCGCCAGCACCACCAACACGATGGATCCTAGGATGCGGAACAGGCAGATCATATTCGGGATCGTGACGACTCGGTCTATGCGTTCCTCGTGTTTCATAGGATCCACGCTCCCAGTAAATAAACAAAGGCTGGCGCGGTGAAGGTGAGGCTGTCGATTCGGTCGACCAACCCGCCCATGCCTGGTAGTAAGTGACTGCCGTCCTTGACGCCGCTGTCTCGTTTGATGCCCGACATGTTGATGTCGCCAAAAAAGCCAGCGATCGCAACCACCAGTCCCACCGCCAACGGCTCTTTTATGCTATTGAGAGTGGTAAGCCAGGGGGCCAGCAAGATCGCCAGAGCGAGGGTCGCTGCCAGGCCGCCGAAAAACCCTTCCCATGTTTTGTTGGGTGACAGGGTGGGCGTAATTAGGTGCCGCTTGTGAGCATCGATTGAGCGCCCGACCAGTGCTTGAAAAATGTCGTTGGACTCAGTCAGGATCATCAGATAGAGAAACCAACCGGCGGGGCCGGCGGGGCCGCCCGCGAAAGCGGGATGGATAAAGAGGTAGGCCGCGTGGCCCATTCCATAGAACAAGGTCATCATGCCCCAGAAGATCGCACTGGTGATGCGGATGTAGTCTTTGGCCTGCCCTTGAAGGATCTGCACCAGTGAGATGATCGCGAGGGCACCGAGGGGAACGAAGACGACAAAGGCCGACGCCTGATTAAACAGGATGAGCAAATAATTAATCACCGCTATAACATAGGCCGCTAACACCGCGGGGCGTTCGCTTTCGCGTATGCCGAGCAGTCCGGCGTATTCGTAGAAGGCCACGATGCTGGCGACAGTCAGTAGCAGGCAGACGCCGAAGTGACCGAGCAGCAGGCAACCGCCCCACACGATAGCAAGAACCCACCATGTGCGCAGGCTGGCAAGGCGCTTGCGCCGCAAAGTCTCGTCGGCATTACGCAGACTGGCAAAACGCGCCGCTGACCCCGCGACGAGAGCGGCCAGCAGTGCCCCGAGAAGCCAGAGGAGAGTGATTGAGGGGAGCGTGATCATAAGCATTCAAGTTAAGGTGATTGGTCGGTGGCCAGACTATCGGGACCGCCGTCTTTATCTTTCAGTAGCCCCAGTTTCCGAGCGACGAATCGGAATGCGAAAGGGAAGACCGCGCATGTCGCGAGCGCCGCGATGAGTGGTTTGTCGAACAAGGATCCGACGCCGTGTGTAGACAGTTCGTTAAGCGAGGGCATGCGGATCCCGACATATGCGAACACCGCAGACCCGGGGACTAAGCCGACGAAGGTAGTCCAACAAAAGGTTCGGGCCCGCACTCCGCTTGCGCCGCTTACGAGATTGACGATGGAGAACGGGAAATGCGCCATCCGCAGCGTTAACAGATAAAAGGCGCCTTCCCGGTGTAGGTGCCTGTTCAGCCCCGCGAGAAATCGTCCATAGCGGCGCTTGATCCAGCCGTGGAAAACGTAGCGGCTGAGATTGAAAATCACCATGGCGGCGGCGGTAAGGCCGAGGATTATTAGAGCTAGGCCTTGCCAGAATCCATAGAGCCAAGCGAACACGACAGACTTTCCTGAGGTGCCAGGCACGAGCGAGACGACCGAGTAAATGGCGAGGCCCACTGCGAACGAACGCCATGGTCGTCGATCGATCGCCTCACGTACCCTCTCTTCCTGTGCGATCAGCTCCTCCAGCGAAACATAGTTTTTCACATACCAAGTGAGCGCCGCGCCGACCGCCACCGCTACCGCGAAAATAACCAGCTTTCGTTTTCCGCTCCCAACTTTCTTGGGCGCAGTCATGATGCGGTTGTTGTGAAGAGGTTAGCCGCGGCCAAATGTGCTGGCCCGCAGGGCCCTCCCATTCGCGGAAAGAGGTGTTGGCTGATCGGGGCGAACTCACCTATCTTCTCGAAGTATAGGTGATGAATGACGGTCAATAGGCGAGGTCCTATATCGATCAAGTTGAAGGTGTTTTCGTTGCGCTCGCGGCCACGGCCACGGCTGGAAGTGGTGGTTCCGCATTGCACGATGGTGATGCCGCGGTCCCGATTGGTACCCGGAAAAAAATCCAGCGAGTTGCCGATGTAGGACCGGTGCAGGTGCCCGCCGAGGATCATCTCCACGCCCTGTTCGACGAAACTATCGATCGCGCGTCGCGCTTTAGGCATGGTGCGGTCATGGATGAAGTCTGGACAAGGCGCGAAGTGGTGATGCGCCACCACGATCCGCATGGTTTCGGGGGGCATTTCGGCGAATATTTCCGCGCATCGTTCCAATTGATCCTGATGCACGCGGCCGTTGGATATAGTGCGTCGCGGCGAAGTCGAATCAATGCCCACCAATATCAAGCCGTCGAGTTGCAACACTGGGTTAAGGTCGGGGCAGATCAGTTCGCGGTATAAATCATGTGGCCTCAACCAGCGCTCCGCGACTCGGTAGAGTGGCACGTCATGATTACCTGGGATCAGCAGCATCGGCACTTTAGGTAGACGGTCGACGAAGCGCCGCGCCTCCTCAAATTGCTGTCGTTTCGCTCGCTGTGTGAAGTCTCCGCTAATTACAATAACGTCCGGATATAGGGAGGGGGCGATCGCTTGCAAGGCCTCACCTGCCTCAGGCAGATAGGCTGGCCCAAAGTGCAGATCTGAAATATGGAGAATCTTTGGCATCAGTTGAAAATAAAAACGGATTCGAATTAGAGGACTCACGCAGCCTTCAGTTGAATGTTCGCATGTTTACTGGTTCCCGTCTGCGGCCCCAATTGCCGGGCTGTTTGATCATGGTAATTCGTCCGTTAGGTGATTAAATAGCTTTCGCTTGCTTGATTAGTGCAGTGTACCCTTTATTTTCCGTAAATCAATGGGAGCGGCGATTTGAAATCGGGGGAATTTGTTCTTATATTGATTACTTGGGAAGCTAACCTAGGAGGTTGATATGGGCATTCTAACAGAACCCGCCGTCGCCATAGCGAATCGCGCCTTTGGCAACATCGACGTGAGCGAGGATTAGCACGTGCGCTTCGCCAGATTCATCGACATCGACGTGCCCGCGTTCGGTTGATGCAAGATGCCGGTTAGGCGTTTTTTCGACCTTCTCGGAGCCGCCAGAGTGCGTTCGCTCTCGGTGCCGTATTTACGGACGAAGGACTCAACGTCGCCCTCTAGGAGTGCAACCACTATGCCACGGCCGAGGCTTTTGTAGATTCATCGTCGATTAGCGGGAAAGGCATAGATGGACGCTGGGGGCGGTGCATTTGCTTCTGGCTCTTCGGAGGGACGACCTCGGTGTCGTCCGGTACCAATACGGGAGAGGCTGA
>DJBY01000010.1:5163-5646 GCA_002430605.1 Opitutia bacterium UBA5964
CGGTCGACACGGAGGTCGACCCTCCCCAACAGAATAGCCGCCGCATTAGGCTCAGAGTGGTATTTCTCCGGTAAATGACGATGAATCTTTTTTATCAGCGATGGGTTTGCGCGCGGACGCCGAGGTTTCTGACCTGTGGCCACCGTTGATTCGTTTGACGGAGACGCAGTCGCTGCTGATTTTGTGCTCATCCCATTTATCTGGGAATGTTTTGTAGTCGTTTGCGGAATCTCTGCCGGCGTCAATCTGGATCCATCGCAACTCGAGTTTGATGCAAGTTTCTTATTTCAATTCTAGATCGAAGCCGTCTTTTTTGTCTTTCACTACCCAGCCTTGCGCGAGCAGGGCGTCGCGTAGTTGGTCGGCTTTACCCCAGTCTTTACCTTGCTTGGCGTCCCAGCGGGCTTGGGCGAGTGCGACGATTTCTTCTGGTGCGTCGACCGCGGTTGGGTCGACTGTGAATAGTTCCAAGCCGAGGGCGTA
>DJBY01000010.1:5856-7676 GCA_002430605.1 Opitutia bacterium UBA5964
ACCCAGGCAGGCTGCGGTGTTGAGGTTGTTGCGCAGAGCGTCCCACGCCTTGACAAGGCGGCCAAAGTCTTCGGGGGCTTTGGCGGTGATGTAGCTGTTCATTGCAGCTTTGTCTTCGTCTGTGATGGCGAGCAGTGACTCTGCGAAACGCTCAATTTTAGTGAGTCCGCTGTGTGAGGCGTGCAGACCGTCGAAAGTGAAGTTGAGCTGCTGGCGATAGCTGCCGGCGATCAGTGTGTAGCGTACGACCATCGGGCTGAAGCCTTTTTGCTGAAGGTCGTCCAGAGTGTAGAGGTTGCCGAGGCTTTTGGACATCTTGGCACCCTCAACCATCAGGTGAGCGCTATGGAACCAATGCTTGCAGAAGTCGTGGCCGTGGGCGCATTCGGACTGTGCAATCTCATTTTCATGGTGCGGAAAGCACAGGTCGATGCCGCCGCCGTGTAGATCGATGGTTTCGCCGCCGAAAGCTGCGTCGACCATTGCGCTACACTCTAGGTGCCAGCCAGGGCGGCCCTCGCCCCAGGGGCTGGTCCAGTAGTTGGCTTTATCTTCGGTCTTGCGGCCTTTCCAGAGAGCAAAGTCGGTCACGGACTCGCGATCATACTCGTCGGCGTCGTTGACTTCGCCAGCGGAGTTTTCGGCCTGAGTCTTCAATTCGCGCTGCTTGAGGCGGGAGAGGCGTCCGTAGTCTTCGAAGGAATTAACGCGAAAATAGACTGAGCCGTCATCGGTCGCGTAGGCGTGGCCTTTTTCGATGAGTGTTTCAACCAGTGCGATTTGTTGTGGAATATGCGCGACGGCACTCGGCTCGATACTCGGCGGACGCATGTTGAGCGCCTCACAATCGGTGTGGAATTTGGCGGTCCATTTGGCGGTGAATTCGCCCAAGGAAAGGCCTGCTTCGATCGAGCGGCGAATCGTCTTGTCGTCGACGTCGGTAATATTACGCACATGCGTCACCTCAATGCCGTCGGCTTCGGCGACGCGGCGTAACACGTCCTGAATCAGGAAGGTGCGGAAGTTGCCGATATGCGCTGGGCCATACACCGTGGGGCCGCAGCAGTAGAATCGCAGCGGTTGGTCACTCGAGGGAGCGAGTGCTTTGACGGATCGGCTGAGGGTGTCGTAAAGTTGAACGGACATTTGATGAAGTGTGAAGGTGGGAAAGTGTGAAGGTTGGAAAGTGGGACGAAGCGCGAGTCGCGCGTAGATGGTCTGCTAGGTTTGCCGAGTTGGCCCCGCAGGGCTGAGTGCACTGGGTGCCCTTTGGGCAAGTGAAGGAACAAACTGAAAAAGTTAAAAGGGGAGAGTGAAGGGGGAAAACTGATGTGTGAAGTTTGAAATGAGGATAAAAGAGTTCGGCTTGAAATGAGTGAAGGAGTCGTCATGTTGCTGCGTATGACTGCTTCTTCTGACTTCCGTTTGGACCTGACACATCGCCCACGTCGTATGCGCCGCACTGCTGCCTTGCGTGCGTTGGCAAATGAAACGGAGCTGCAGGTGCATCATTTAATCCAGCCGATTTTCGTGATCGATGGCGACGGTGCTGCGGAGCCGATCGAGTCGATGCCTGGTATTTCGCGTCTGACGATTCCGCTATTGATCGCGGAGTGCCGTGAGCTGATTGCGTTGGGGATTCCAGCGGTGGCGCTGTTTCCGAAGTTGGACGATTCGTTGAAGACCGACGATGGTCGCGAGGCATTGAACCCTGGGACCTTGGTGTTGCGGGCGATTCGGGCGATCAAGGCAGAGCTGCCGCAGATGGCGGTGATCACGGACCTAGCGCTCGATCCGTATACGGTGCATGGCCACGATGG
>DJBY01000070.1 GCA_002430605.1 Opitutia bacterium UBA5964
TCCCACTCGCCACCGCCGAGTAAATTGGCAAACAGAGAGTTTTCCTCCTTATTTGAATTGGTCTGCTCCTTGTTGACCGTCGTCGCCTGAGCAAAGAGAACGGCTAACTTAGGACTCGCGTCGAGAAACCGAGCAAATGTCTGCACATTCAGAGACGACAACTGTGGTAAAACTGAAAACGAAGGCACTGCGTTGACCCCTTGTTTCTTTAATGCATCGACCATTTGTTTTTCAAACATCACCCGCATCTCAGGGTTGTATAAGCGGATCGCCACCAATACCTCATACTGTTCCTCGCCCTCCCATGTCGGATCAGATCCGGTATTGATCGGTCTCAATGAAGTACTGCTGCAAGCAACAAGCAGTAGGAGCGTCAGAAGGCAGAGTAGAGATCGCATAGTGCGCTTGATCAAACGAGTACGCCGCGACCGTGCCAAGGCATTTCGTTGACTAATAAATGACGCTACCAGTCGCTACGATTGTGCTGCCCGCTTCTGTGCCAGCACTTATCGCCGCGTGCCTTGGCGCAACCGCGATACGCCAAGGCAGCAAATTGCTATAAGCGTGAGATCAGCAACTCACGCTCAAAAATCATTTCCTTCGGCAAATGCTCAAACAGCTTAAGAAAGAGCTCTTCATGCTGCAGCGTCTGCATCTTCAAGCGGTCGCGATCAATATGCATCAGCTTGTCGAAGTCCGCCTCGCTGAAGTCATTCATGCCACGCCAATCGAGATCTTGGTAACGCGGCATCCAGCCAATCGGCGTCTCTTTGCCACCAGTGCGGCCCGTTGCCCGTTCGACAATCCAGCGCAGCGGGCGCATGTTTTCGCCAAACCCGGGCCATAGCCAATTGCCCTCGGCATCTTTACGGAACCAATTGACGTTGAACACCCGTGGCGTCTCTGTTAGGCCGCGCTGCATCTTGAACCAGTGGCGGAAGTAATCGCCCATATGATAGCCGCAGAAAGGTAGCATCGCCATTGGGTCGCGACGTAGTGCGCCCATGGTGCCTTCGGCAGCCGCAGTCATTTCAGAGCTGATCGTGGCGCCAAGATAAACACCGTGCCCCCAGTTAAACGCTTGCGTGACGAGCGGCACATCGCTCATACGGCGACCGCCAAACACCATCGCATGAATACGCACACCTTCGGGCTTTTCCCAATCGGGATCGATCACGGGGCAATTGGCTGCAGGTGCGGTGAAACGACTATTCGGGTGTGAGGACGGCGTTTCGCTGTCCGGCGTCCAATCGTTGCCCTTCCAGTCGATCAAATGCGTCGGTGCTTGCTCCGTCATGCCCTCCCACCAGACATCGCCATCGTCTGTTAACGCGACATTGGTAAAGATGCTGTCCTTGGAGCAGGAGAGCATCGCGCTCGGGTTGGTCTGATAGGAAGTGCCTGGTGCCACGCCAAAGAAACCGGCTTCGGGATTGATCGCATGAAGGAACCCATCTGGCCCTGGCTTAATCCAAGCAATATCATCACCCACACAGGTCACTTTATAACCCTCCATTTCTTTGGGTGGAATGATCATGGCAAAATTCGTCTTGCCACAGGCACTCGGGAACGCGGCGGTGACATAGGTCTTACGCCCATCCGGTTCTTCGACGCCGAGGATCAGCATGTGTTCGGCCATCCAGCCCTCATCGCGGGCCAAGGTCGAAGCGATGCGCAGCGCGAGGCACTTTTTGCCCAGCAAGGCATTACCGCCATAGCCAGAACCGTAAGAGACGATCGTACGCTCTTCGGGGAAATGCACAATATGTGTCTCTTTGGGGTTACAGGGCCAAGTCACATCTGCAACGCCTTCATCGAGCGGGCAACCGACAGAGTGCAGGCAGGGCACGAAAAAGCCGTCTTCACCCAACACTTCGAGCACAGCATCGCCGATGCGTGCCATGATCCGCATATTTACCACCACATAGGGCGAATCGGAAATTTCGACACCGATCTTCGAGATCGGCCCTCCAACTGGTCCCATACTAAAGGGGATAATATACATCGTGCGCCCGTGCATGCAGCCCTTGAAGAGCTGCTTCATCTTACGGCGCATCTTACGCGGGTCTTCCCAATGATTGGTCGGGCCTGCACCGTCCTTGTTCTGCGAACAAATAAAGGTCTTTGATTCGACACGTGCGACATCGCTTGGATCGGAGCGAAACAGATAGCTATTGGGGCGCTTCTGTTCATTGAGTTTCACGCACATCCCCCGCTGCACCATCGCGGCGAAGAGATGATTGGCTTCGTTTTGCGAACCATCACACCAATGAACGGCGGCTGGTTCGCAAAGCGCTATCATTTTTTCAGCCCACTTTAACAGGGCCTTATGCGTCGTCTTCGGGGTATCATTTTTAGGCATATTAATAACGTATATAAATGTATGTATATGATAAGCAAAAAGTGACATAATTATCACACTTTTATCAACGGCAAGGACTCGCGCGCGTGTTGCCCACTCCCACACTGCCTGGGCGCTATAAAAAAACGCTACTTGCCGCAAACACAGCCACTTATAGATACATTCCTACTACTCTTGAGGACATTCCTGTAAAAAATAGCCTCAAAAACAACAAACCGACACTTCACTCTTGATCCACGCCCATCTGTCTCCATCTCTGAAACGATGATTTGATCGAAGCCCAACTTTTCGACAGACTCCACTTTTAGCTTTCCAAAGATGCCTCGTAACAAAAAGCCCGCAGACGACGACAACCTAGAATTCCCGCTCGATGATCCTGCTGAGGGCAACAGCAGCGAGCCGAAGACCGATGCCACCGAGCTCGAAGACATCTTCGAGGACAAACCGGATTCTGGCCACGTCGACGACATGTTCAGCGAGTGGTTCCTCGATTACGCCAGCTACGTGATCCTTGAGCGCGCCGTGCCGCACGCCAACGACGGTCTTAAGCCAGTCCAGCGCCGCATCCTCCACTCCATGCGCGAGCTGGAAGACGGCCGCTACAACAAGGTAGCTAACGTCATCGGTAACACGATGAAATACCACCCGCATGGTGATGCCTCGATCGGCGACGCCATGGTGCAACTCGGCCAGAAAGAGCTACTCATCGACATGCAGGGCAACTGGGGCAATACCCTCACTGGCGACTCCGCCGCGGCCGCTCGTTACATCGAGGCACGCCTGTCCAAATTCGCCCTCGAAGTAGTCTTCAACCCAAAGACCACCAACTGGCTCTCCTCCTATGACGGCCGCAACAAAGAGCCCGAGACTCAGCCAGTCAAATTCCCGCTACTGCTGGCACAAGGCGCCGAAGGCATCGCCGTGGGCCTTTCTTGTAAGATCCTGCCGCACAATTTCATCGAGCTGCTCGAAGGCTGTATCGCATTTCTACGCAAAGAGACGCCCGTGATCGTCCCCGACTTCCCGACTGGTGGCATCGCCGACGTCTCCGAATACAACAACGGCAAGCGCGGTGGTCGCGTCAAGTGCCGTGCCCGCATCGAAGCGCGTAAGAAGAACATACTCGCCATCACCGAGCTCCCCTTCAGCAAGACCACCACCTCGCTAATCGACTCCATCATCTCGGCCAACGAAAAGGGCAAAATCAAGATCCTGCGCGTCGAGGACAACACCGCCAACGTGGTCGAGATCCTCATCTACCTGCCCCCTGGGGTGGACGTTGAGACCGCCGAACAAGCCCTCTACGCCTTTACCGATTGCGAAGTCTCGATCTCGACCAACATCTGCGTGATCGAGAATGACAAGCCCAATTTCTACTCCGCACTCGACCTTCTCTACCTCGCGACCGAAAAGACCCGCGAGCTGCTGCAGATGGAGCTCGAAATCGAACTCAGCGAACTCGAAGAGAAATGGCACTTCTCCTCACTTGAGAAAATCTTCATCGAGAAACGCATCTATCGCCGCATCGAAGACGAAGAGACTTGGGAAGCCGTGATCGAGACAGTCGACGTCGGCCTCAAGCCTTACCAAAAAATCTTTAAACGCACAGTCACACGCGATGACATTCTGCGCCTGCTCGAAATCAAAATTAAGCGTATTTCAAAGTTCGATGCGATCCGAGCCGACGAACTGATCAAGGGCCTCGAAGAAACCATCGAGGAAACGCAACGCCACCTCAAACAACTCACCAAATATACCATTCACTGGTTCAAGGAGTTGATTAAGAAATACGGTAAAGGTCGCGAACGTAAGACCGAGCTCGCCTCTTTTAATAAAGTCGTGGCGCACGAAGTCGTCATCGCCAACGAGACCCTTTACGTCGATTACAAGGAAGGCTTCGCCGGTTATGGCATGAAGAAGGATGAATCCGTCTGTAAGTGCTCCACCATCGACGACGTCATTTCCATCAATCAAGAAGGCAAGCTAATCGTCTCTAAAGTCAGCGAAAAAGCCTTCTTCGGTAAGAACATCCTGCACCTCAACGTCTTCAACCGCAACGAGCCCAACGCCCTCACCTACTGCATGGTCTATCGCGATGGCCGCACCGGCCCGACAATCGCGAAGCACTTCACCGTCGGCGGCGTCACGCGTGACAAGGAATACGACCTCACCAAGGGCAAACCTGGCTCCCGCGTGTATTACATTTCCTGCTACGCCACCGAAGGCGGCGAAGCCGACGCCGTGAAGGTCAATCTCAAGCCCGCCCCGCGCCTACGTAAGACCGAAGAAGAAATTCTCTTCCGCGATCTAGCGGTGCGCGGCCGCGGTACCGGTGGCAACGTTATCACGAAAAACTCCGTCCGCAACGTGGTCCGCATGACCAAAGCCGCCCGCGAAGAAGCAGCAAGTCAGTAGGGTGCGGGCCGATGACGGTGCGTTCGACTCGCACAGAGGGAGAGGATCATGTATTGGCATAAAGGGCTTAATTTGACTGCGCTTCACGGCATTGATGTGAGTGCGGAGGAGTAATGGCCTAGCAACTGATATCGGAATTATTTTGAGCGACTGATAGTAGTGATATTACAGGCGACTAGTGACTGATAGCCTCTCACCTGCCTGCTGATTATGCCCCAGACGCACAGCAAGCGAATGGCGAAGGAACTATGCGTGCCCAGAAAATTCGACGCATTCGGCCTCACCCGCCGCTCGTGATATCAGCCGCGAGTAATCCCAACATTCGGCGCCTACAAGGTTGACCTCCCCCCGCATAGTACCTTCGATATGCGCCTACCCCTTTTTACTAGTTAGCATGAAAGCCCTCCCCTACGCGATCCTCGCACTGCTTAGCCTACTGTTGGAAGTCGGCGCCCAAACCCTGACGAGCAATACCTCAGCGGTTGAAGACGGACAAGACAAGCTCCTCAGTCATGCCGCAGCGAGCGCGACAGAGCCGGGCACGACCAGCGAAGCGGATTCATCTGCCGACGCAGGCACCACTCTTTTCATCGCAGACACATTGAAACTCCCCGTGATGCGGGATCAACTCACGATCACCGAAAGTGCCCAGGCTTTATCAGTCGACATCGAAGACCTTCACTTCAGTTACGGCAAAAAAATGCAAGAGTTCGCCGCCACACTCGACGATGATACGGCTGGATTCAGCATCAACAAACAGTCCCAGAAAAGACAACAGCTGCTCAACATCCTAGTTGTTTTCATCATCGAGGTGGCCATTACACTGATTGTACTGAAGATTACCTTCTTGGTGGGTGAATTCCGCTACTGCTTCTATCAGGTCCTGCCGATCAGTCTAGCTGTCGCATTCGTCGGGGCACTTCTGCACATCACTCTCGGCATTAGCCTGTTGAATCCGATGCAGATCGCTCTGAGCTCTTTGATCATGCTGATGCTGATACGATTCATCACCGAGGCGCATGAATGGGCGGTCGCGCTTCAAATTACGTTCGTCGCACGACTCGTCGCAATTGGCCTGATCTGGCTAGCCTTTACCGGAATGTCGGTGTTTGGGTTCTATATCTAGAATTACGCAATGGTTACCGCTGGCAACGCGTGGGCAGACATCCATCTCCCGCTGAGCCTCTCCCTTTGCTTTGACTCGAAGAAAAAGACCGACATTGTATTTCAAAGATCTCACCCGTGAATATTAAGGCAATCATCTGGGGCTCTTGTGGCTCTATTCCCTCTCCCACATCCTCGGCCAACATCCGAGATAAGCTCAAAGCCGCGCTGTGGTCCGCCCGCGACGAAACATTCACCTCCGAAACAGAGGTCGATAACTTCCTCGACACCCTACCGCACCACATGCGGGGCACGTTCAAGGCCAACACCTCCTGCGTGCAAATCGAAGCCGGCAGCGAAGACGTCATCCTATGCGATGCTGGCACCGGCATCCGTGATTACGCTCTCTCACTACCAGCGGATACACCGCACAAGACCTACCACATATTTATATCCCACCTGCATTGGGATCACATTCAGGGCTTTCCCTTTTTTACCCCTGCCTACATCCCAGGTAATCGAATCATCTTCCACGGTTTCCACGCTGAGACCGAGGCGACCCTGCGTGCGCAAATGGCGGCCCCGTGTTTTCCCGTACCATTCGAAACGATGCAAGCAGAGATTGAGTTCGATATCCGTGCAACAGGGGACTCGTTTCAGATTAACGACGTGGCCATCACCACCATCAAGCAACAACACCCCGGCGACTCCTGGGGCTACCGCTTCGAGCACAATGGCAAATCTGTGATCTACTCGTCCGACTCCGAGCATGGCCCAGAGGCTAAACAGCCCAACTACCCATTCGTCGATTTCTTCCGCAATGCCGACGTGCTCATTTTCGACGGTCAATACACATTTCGAGAGGCCACCACAGACAAGCGCAACTGGGGTCACTCCAACCATATCACCGCCGTCGAACTGGCCGCCCGCGCAAGGGTCAAGCAGTTGGTGATCTTTCACCACGAGCCTGCCCATGCCGATCGCGATATCGAAAAAATACACGAAGGTACCCTTCAATATCGCCGTAGCTACAATCAAAAATTCAACCTGAATGATCAGGATTTCTTCCCAAACCACATCGCCATTGCCTACGATGGCTTAGTGATCGAAGCCTAAAGTGCTGTCACTTCGCGTTACAGAGTCACCGACTCCTAATATAAAATGTCTGAAAATATCGCCCCCTCGCAAACCAAGCCACGCAATATCTCTAAAGCCGAAATCAACGAGCTCCCACTCATTAATTGGACAGGACGTATCGAGATTCTCAACACCATAGGAGAAATGGCCGCAGCCGTCGAAAAACTGCAACACGAATCAGTCCTCGGCTTCGACACCGAGACGCGCCCCACCTTCAAGAAAGGTGATTACTACCCACCCTCACTCATCCAGCTCGGCACGCCGAACTGCGTCTATTTATTTCGTATCTGCGTCACGAAGACCCTCGCCCCGCTCCTGCCAATTTTAGAGTCGGAATCGATTCTCAAGACCGGCGTCGCGATCAAAGACGATGTCAAAGAACTGCGTGCGATGGAAGACTTCCAAGCTGGAGGTTTTGTCGAGATTGCCGACATTACTCTCAAACTAGGCTATGAAAATCGCGGCCTCCGCGCCCTCGCGGGCCTACTCATGCAAGGCCGTATCAGTAAGGCTGCCCAAGTCTCTAACTGGGCCCGCCCCGAGCTCGACATAAAGCAAGTCCGCTACGCCGCCACCGACGCATGGATTAGCCGCGAGCTCTACGTTCGAGCGATCGCTGAACGCGACGGAGAATAAGGCCGTACTGCCAAACGTTGCGGCGGTGCTCGGAGACTGTCTCAAAAAACGTGGAAGCGACACTCCTGTCGCTTTGCTCTGTGCTCAGCTGCGGTAATTCAAGCACAGGAGTGTCGCTTCCACGGAGAAAAATATAATTTTGTGTAAATTACTTAACTTAGTTAGACAGACTGGTCGCGCAGACCGCCCTTCATTAGGAGTCTGTTGCAATATCGCAGGCATCCTCACCAGCAAGCAGGTGAAGCCATTTAGCATGCTGGTGCGATGCCTCGTTTCGGTTATAAGACTCAATATGGAGGGACGCCGACCTCGGCGTCCGAGCGGATGGTAAGTCCGCATTCATTGCTGACTCTAGCAGCGTGCTAACTCTGACTCGGGACACGGGGGACGGCGTCCCTCCACTTCAACAAACAAGAGATACCACTATCGTATGTTTTGAGACGAGCGTCACGCTCGCACCACATTCAGACACAAAAAACGGGCATCCGGCCGAGCTTTAACGCTCACCAAATGCCCGCAAATTTTAACAGTGACTACGCTTTTGACTCCGCTTCGTCGGTTGCCTCTGTTGCAGAAGCTTCGACTTCGGCAACTTCGGGCTTTTCTTCAACCATTTCAGGAGCGGCTTGAGCAACTGACTCAACAGCCTTCGCATCTGCTACAACTGGAGTTCCCTCAGCTGCCACTTCGACCTTTGGCTCAGCTTCTGCGACTTCAGTGACGACCAGAGTTTCCTCGGCTGCAACTGCTTCAGGAGCGGCTGGAGTGTCTTCCACGACTACTTCGGCTTGCGGCTCTGATTTTGCCACTTCGGCTTTGGGCTCGGCGCTTACTTCAGTTACGGCAACTGCTTCTGCAACGGCGGCCACTTCAGCCGTCGGCTCTGCTTTTACTGCTTCGGCTTGCGGCTTTTTCGGAGCAGGCTTCTTCGCTTCCTTCGGTTTTGCTTCCGGCATCGGCGGTGCTGCAAACAGACGACCATCGCCGTACTCGGTGACGTAGCCTTCGACGATCAACCAACGCAAATCACGCATGAGCTGATTCAGGCGCTTCTGCTCGTCTTCGCTGAGTTCAACCGTTGCCATCGCTTCAGTCGAGGCAGTCGCATCTGGCGCAGGTGCAGGAGCCTCGACGGCTTGCACGGCAGGCGCTTCGGCACTGCCTTCGTCTGCCGCAGCAGCTTCGGCAGCTTCGGCAGCAGCAAGTTTGGCAGCCTCAACAACCGCGGCTGCAGCGGCGATTTCGGCCTCGGTCATTTCGAGTTTGGCGGGTTGCTGTTTCTCCGTATCAATATCAATATACAGTTTAGGCAATTTAGAGGCAGGCGTGTTTGGATGCTTCTCAACAAATTCGATCAGCCCCTGAATGGAAGGCGTGAAGACTGTCTTGCTGTCGCGGAATTTACGTTTCACCGCACACACAAAGGAGACGCCTTTTGAGCCCTTTTTATAGACGGCAAACTTATGACGACGTAGGCGACCGCGAATGTTGTTCGCAGAATCAAGCGGGAAATGAAGCTGCTGCTCAACATACGCTTCGACTGAACGACGAATATCGCCCTTTGCGAGGCGCTCAATGTCGCGCCCAGCAAAACGGATAGTCTCGCCGGAGCTGACGATCTTGTCTTTACGATGCTGCAACAGGAAGAAACGCACCGATTCAAGCGATTCAAGCGACTCAGGTTCACCTTCTTGGCGTTCCTTAAGTATATAACGCGCACCCTTTTTCATCGACTCCACCCATGCATCAATCGACTCCTGCTCCTTCACTGTCTCAACCTTCGAAACAAAACGATCGAAGGACATACCTGTGATTTTCGCCGCGTAGTGGCGCTTCAACGTCTCTTGATAGAGGTGGTAATTTGGCGGTCCGAGTAAGTCACCTGTCACGGAGCAGCGATTGACCATCTGAAAATTGCCCTTCGGTGCTTCGATTTCGATCTCTTCCATGTCGAAGAATAGATCGAGATGGTTGCCCAATACATGATTGATCGCAGCTTCCTCGGTCTCGAAAGGCAAATGCCCAGGGACGGCGAAGAACAGCGGTGCCGGCTTCTCGCCAGCTTTCGCCTTGTTTTCAACCACTACAACGTAGCGCTCTGGTTTATCCAGCAAGAGATGCGCGATCTCGAAAAGTTGATAAGTGCGAACAGTTGCTCGCAGGCGCTTGACCAATGCCTCGAAGGCTTCGTCTTGCGGATAAATGTCCACCTTCACGGTCGGATTAAACACCGCTTGCTCTGGACGACCCTCACCACGACGATCATCTCGACGGCGACCTTCACCGCCACCCTGTGGGCGACCTTCACCCTGCGGGCGACCTGGGCCGTCACCTTGAGGACGACCTCCAGCGCTAGGACCGCTCGGACGTGCGCCGCCACTGGGGCCACGACGATCGCGAGAGCCACCACCGCCCGAGCGCTTACCCTTGCCGCGCGAATCTCCACGAGATTCAAACTGCTTCAACGATGGGCGCTTCGCGTTCTCGTCTGCCCATGAAGGACCAAAATCGAGACCGGAAAGTGTATTAAGATCGAGTGCTTTTTTAGAGGACTCTTGAGGTTTATCTGCTGGTTTTTCAGCCATAGCGTTATCTGGGGAACGAGCCGAAAAAAACGGCCACGTGGATCTAGTTAGTAAGGTGGGATAATGTGGTAAGGGAAAGAATCTCAACATTCAAGCCTGCGAGCAGGCTTTTTTGAACTAATTTCTATTTTTTGAAAAATTTGGTTGATCTCTTAAAAATCTCACCTATCACCTTCCAACTTCACCGCGTGCAAGCGCAGTAAATTCGGTCGAATGGTGGAATGGCAGACACGCGAGTTTAAGGGACTCGTGCCTTCGGGCGTGGGGGTTCAAGTCCCCCTTCGACCACCACTTTTAAAGCCGAGCTTAAGCGCTCGGTTTTTTTATGTGTATTGCTGCGATCCCACAATGGGACTTTTACCGGCGCTGGTCTGGTCTTTCACTTTGTCAAATCCGGTCTTGTCGTGCTTTCGCACTCTGAACAACGTTCATCGGCTATGCCTAAACCGAAAAAATGGACCGTAGCCGACTTTGAAGTGAAAGCCTCCAGCATCAAAGGCGCTGGACAAGGCTTATTTGCCAAGGTCCGCCTCGAACCCGAGGATACCATAGGTTATTATACCGGCGAGGTGATCACCTCGGACGAATTTCATCATCCCGAGCGACCCTTCTCAGCCTATGTATTATGGGTGTGTCACTCACACATCATCGTCGGCGAAGGCCCGAAGGCCAATTACACGCGCTTCATCAATCATAGCGACGCACCGAATGCCTTTCTAACCGTCTCTTCCAGATGGAAGAGCGCTCGCTTCGAAGCCCTATGCGTGATTGAGCCTGGGGAAGAGATTGTCTTCGACTACGGCGAAGATTATTGGGAAAAGGATGAGTTGCTGATTGAAGATTGATAGTCGATACTGCCTGCAACTTATTCTTTTTAATATTAATTCAACTCTATTAGATTTTCAGCGTTTCAGTGCTTCCTTCAATTACCCAAAGGGCATCCACGTCACTCACCCCTTCCAGGCAAATCGTTCCGATTCATCGTCTCCGCACACCTCGCGCTCCGTCAACTTTTTAGTATTTTCCCAAAATGGATCTATCCCCACTCTATAGCGACCTTAACC
Organism: Opitutia bacterium UBA5964; assembly: GCA_002430605.1. Classification (GTDB taxonomy): domain Bacteria; phylum Verrucomicrobiota; class Verrucomicrobiia; order Opitutales; family Coraliomargaritaceae; genus Lentimonas. The sequence continues at coordinate 11,304 of DJBY01000070.1, forward strand.
AAGAAGAGATCGAAGCGCTCCCTCGCGCCGAACGACTCGTTCAGATTGCGACCCTACAAAACCGTTCCACACGTGAGCTCGTCGCTCAAATCGCGGAGATGGTCAATCTCCCCGTGCTCAACGAAATCGAGCTAATCGATAATCCCACGGCCACCCTGCCCCTGCGCCTCATCCATGAGTATCAGTGCGTGCCGGTGCGTAAAGCAGCACAAGACAACGAGTTCGACGACACACCTGTCACCGAAAATACGCCCATCCCGCTCGTCACACTATGGCCACCTGATGACCGAATGGATCGCTGGATTTTTGCAGCCTGTGGTCGTAAGCCCGAGTGGCACCTGGGCGATCCCGAGCAAGTGATCAATACCATCACACAACGCTTCGGCGTAGGCGCCGGCAGCCTCGATGAATCCGATATCGCTACCAATGAGGCTGAAGAAGAGGAAGACGAGGATGAGGACGCAGCCGTCATTCGCTTTGTCAACGAAGTCGTGCAAAAAGCGGTCAGCGACCGCGCGACCGACATTCACTTTGAGCCCCACCGCGATGCCCTACAAATTCGCTACCGTATTGACGGCGAGCTGGTTGCGATTCGTGTGCCGGATAATTTGATTCGCTTCCAAGATGCGATCATCTCGCGCCTGAAGATCATGGCGAAGCTCAATATCTCCGAAAAACGCCGCCCACAAGACGGTCGTATCTCATTTGGTGCAGGCGATACCGAGCTCGACATTCGTATTTCCACTTTCCCGACCATGTATGGTGAGAGCGTCAGTTTACGTCTCCTCAACCAGAAATCGAAGCCGCTCTCGATGCGTGAGCTCGGCTTAACAGAAGAGGAAGAAGGAAAAGTCACCCGTACCCTTGCCGCTCCGCACGGTATCGTGCTCGTCACTGGCCCCACAGGCTCCGGTAAATCCACTTCGCTCACAGCCTTCATTCGCCTGATCAACCGCCCCGAGCGGCGCATCATCACCGTCGAAGATCCGGTCGAATACGAAGTGCCCGGCGTTAACCAAACACAGGTGCATGCCGACATCGGCCTTACGTTTGCTAACTCTCTGCGCGCCGTGCTACGCCAAGACCCCGACGTCATTATGGTCGGAGAAATCCGTGACCGCGAGACCGCCGATATCGCGATCCGCGCCTCACTCACTGGTCACTTGGTGCTCAGCACACTGCACACCAACGATGCCCCCGGCGCACTTACCCGTCTGACTGATATGGACATCGAGCCCTTCCTGATCGCCTCCTCGGTGGAGATGATCATTGCGCAACGTCTCGTGCGTCGCCTGTGCCCGAACTGCGCGCAACCAGCCAACTACGAGCAGCACCACATTGAGAGCTGCCTCACAACGATGCGCATCGACCGCAGTGAGGCCATTCATGGCCATCTGGCCAAAGCAGCCAACGGCTGCGAGCGCTGCCGCAAGCTCGGCTTCCGTGGCCGGGTCGCGATTTTCGAAATCCTCCGCATGTCCGAAGAAATCCACGAGCACATCGTGAAACGCGAGTCATCGCGCACCATCCGCGAGACCGCGATCGGCCAAGGCATGCGCTCGCTGCAGCAAAGCGGTTGGGAGCACATCAAAAGAGGCACCACGACCTTTGAAGAAGTCATGCGCTTCGCTGAAATCGGCAGCGACGAGAGCGAATAAGCAACCTGAGGTGATATCACTAAACGTTCATTCAGTTGAATCACGGCAGGAGCAGTCGCCTTAAGATGCGTCCATGTAAGTCGCGAGAGCGAAGTTTTAAGCGGTATCATCGTGATCGCTTACATACGAGCGCCGACTGGGGCACGCAACCTTACCACTAGCATCTCACACCCGATACAATTATTAGACTCGGAAAACATTGAACTGCCATCGCAGCCAACATTTTGCCATAAGCACATCATGAAAACCAAACTCCTATTCAGAGTCGCTCTCGGAGCCTGCCTCTCGACGCTCTACCTGAATGCACAAACCAACTTAGAATCGACACGCGACGTGCTCGACCAATGGGTGCAGACCAAGCAAATCACCTCCAAGGAAAAAAGTGATTGGCGGCTGGAGCAATCCATCCTATCGGACACTCTGAAGCTCCTCAGTAGCGAGCTGACGCGTCTCGACACCTCACTCGAAGACCTCAAAGACTCTGCTACTGCGGCCGACGAAGACCGCAGCAAGTTGACCGCACGGAAAGAAGAGATCGCAGAAGCCTCTGCGGTGGTCGAAGGCAGCATCAACGCACTCGAAACACAGATTAAGCGAGTGGTTAAGACCCTCCCCGCGCCATTAGTCGATCGAATCAAGCCATTGATCCGTCGCCTGCCGGAAGATTCCGCCAATACCAAACTCTCGCTCGGCGAACGGGTGCAAAACATCGTCGGCATCCTCAGCCAAGCCGACAAGTTCAACGCCACCCTCACCCAGACCAGTGAATCCCGCGAACTCAACAGCGGCAAAGTCGTCGAGGTGCGCACCCTTTACTGGGGACTGGCAATGGCCTACTACGTCGATGCCGCAGGTAAATATGCTGGCATCGGATTCCCCGGGAAAGATGGCTGGGAATGGCCACAAATCGAAGGTGCCGGCCCACAAATCAAACAGCTCTTGGCGGTCTATGAAGGCAGCGAAGAGATTCAGTTTGTCGAAGTCCCCGCCCGCATCAACTAAAGCCCTTTTATTCAGCGATCAACATGCAAGCCATATCCAAAACGCTCCTCGCTCTCGCACTACTCGCCCTAGCTTGGCCATGTAGTGCACAGGCGCAAACGTTTGACGCCGCCAGCAACCAAGCCGACGCCGATCTAAAAGCCGCGCTCAGCGAACTTTCCACGGTGCGCGATGCCATCGCCGCCGAGAAAATTCCGCTGATCAGCGAGGTCTCGACTCTCGAAGATCAGGTTCGCCTGAAGAGCGACGAGCTCAATCGCCTACGTCGCATGCGCGACAACAGCGACTTCGGTCTCAACCGTCTGCGCGAACAAGTCGAAGCCATTCAAGCGCAAAACGAATACGCTGGCAGCCTGCTCGATGAGTTTGTGCGCTCCTTTGAGACACGCATCGACTATAGTGAGACGCAGCTCTACGCAGCAACCGCCGAAGAAGCACGCCTGGCACTCGACGATTCCAACATGTCCACCACCGAGCGATTTGAGAAACAAATCGATGTGATCGGCGTCGCTTTGAATCGTCTAGAGCAACTCGTCGGCGGCTACACCTTTGAGGGCCGCGCGCTCGCACCCACTGGTGAAATCGAAGAAGGCACTTTTGCCGCATTTGGGCCGACCGTCTATTTCGCGTCCAAGCAATCTGAGCTCACTGGCGTGACTTTTAACAAGCTCAACGCTGCCGAAGCCGCCATCGCAGTGCCAGGCGATTTCTCCATCGGCATTCGTCAACTCATCGAGAGCGGCGAAGGTCAAATCCCAGCCGATGCCACTCTCGGTAAAGCACTCAAGATTCAAGCAAGCAACGATAGCATTGTAGAGCACTTAGCCAAAGGTGGCAGCGTCGGCGTCGTCATCATCGGCTTAGGCATCGTTTGCTTACTGCTCGGTCTGTTTAAACTTTACGAAGTGCTCTCGTTTAAAACGCCTCAGCCAGAAGACGTGCAGCATGTGCTCACTCATCTCGCAAACGGCGATTTAGCCAATGCAAGAACAGCAGCCGCGCTCAACTCCGGAGCAGGCGGCGTGCTCTTGCTAACCGGCGTCGAGCATGCCGACGAAAAGCGCGGTACGCTCGAGGAGATTCTCTACGAAAAAATCCTCGCGGCACGTCCGAAGCTGGAACGCTTCCTGCCCTTCATCGCACTCACCGCAGCCGCCGCACCACTACTCGGCCTACTCGGCACCGTTACTGGTATGATCAAGACCTTCAACCTGATCACCATTTTCGGCACCGGCGATGCCAAGAGCCTCTCATCGGGCATCTCCGAAGCACTCGTCACCACCGAGCTCGGCCTGATCGTCGCCATTCCGGCATTGATCCTACACGGACTTCTCGCACGCATGGCTCGCCAAAAGATCGGTGACATGGAGCAAACCGCAGTCGGCTTCATCAATGGCGTCGTCGCCTCCAAGCACAACGAAAAGTAAGCGTTAATTGGGTTCTTTAATGTTCGATAAAATCATAGGTATTTGGCTAAGTGGCGGTTGGGTAATGATCCCACTGGCACTGCTTGCCGTGTTCATTTACTCAACTGGCATCCAGCTATTACTCTTTCTACGTAAAGGTAATATTCAGCTCGGTCACGAAAGTGAATGGGTTGGCTGGATCTGCGACCCTTCCCAAGCCAAAGGTCGCGCGGGCGAAATCATTCGCTACACACAAGAAAACATCTCCGAGTCCAAACACGTGCGCAACCGCTTCGAAGAAGTGCGCCAAAGTATGCTGCACACCATCGAACGACGTATGACGTTTCTGAATACACTGGTCGCCGCTGCACCACTGATGGGGCTGCTCGGCACCGTCATCGGCATGCTCGGCACCTTCGCCGCGATCTCCAGCGGCGGCGGCGCCGAAACCGCAGCCATGGTCGCCGCCGGCATATCCGAAGCACTCATCACCACCCAAACCGGGCTCTTTATCGCCCTGCCTGGCATCTTCCTCGTCCTCATCATACGCCGCCGTAAGCACGCAGTCGAAGCCGCCCTCGCCCGCATCGAAGCCCTAAGCTTAACAAGGTTAAAACTAGATTAAACACGTTTTCACCTTTCCACGTTTCCAACTTTTCCACTTCTTATCATGCGCCGCAACCTAGCATCCGAAGACCGAGACGAGGTCGAAATCAACCTCTCGCCGATGATCGATATGGTCTTCATTCTGTTGATCTTCTTTATTGTCACCACCGTGTTTGTCGAAGAGACCGGCGTCGAGGTCAACAAGCCCGAAGCATCCGCCGCGATACAACTTGAGAAAAACAGCATTCTGATCGCGGTCACCGCGAACAATAAAGTCATCTACGGTGGCCGCGATATCGGCGTCAGTGGCGTCGCCCCGATCGTCAAACGCCTGACCCTGCAGGAAGACATCCCTGTGATTATCCAAGCCGATCAAGGTGCCAGCCACGGCGTATTTGC
>DJBY01000085.1:0-2419 GCA_002430605.1 Opitutia bacterium UBA5964
AGTGGACTGATGTGACAGAAACAACCGACCGTGATCTGGCATCGGTTGCAGGGGCAGTTGGCTCTAATCCTAGAAGCCGGGAAGCGACGTTGACCAGCAGCGACTGGTTGGGTCACTGGCTTCGCTTCTTTGCTTTGATGTATACGTTTGAGCGCTCTCGTTTTCCAACCGTGATCACAATCACTGAAATCTCTCCTCGATCCACTTCGTATACCAGTCGGTAGCCCGCAGAGCGCAGCTTGATCTTATAGTGGTTTTTGAATCCCGTCAGTCGATCTGCTGGAACAACAGGATCATCCAGTCGTTCTTTCAGTTTTTTCTTCAGTTGCTCTCGAATCGTGGATCCGATCTTGTTCCATTCTTTCAGAGCGCTCGGAAGAAACTTAAGTTTATAGCTCATCCAGAGTCACTTCTTTGGCGGATGACTTCTCTGCTTCTCTTTCCTCGATGATGGCTCTCAATTCTTGATCTTCGATCAAATTGCTTATCCATTCGTAAGTCTCCGCAGGAATTAGGTAAGCGGTTGGTTTATTGTGGTTCAAGATGGCGACTGCTTCGCCGCCCGCACGTTCGATCAGCTTGCTCGGGTTCTGCTTCAGTTCGGAAATACTTGCTGAAAATGGACTTAATATAGGACTCATAATAGGTCAAGTATAGGCACTTGTTTTTTCTTTTCAAGTTTTCTTTCACCCAACGTAGCTGATAGGCGTGTCGTTTAGGCGTTGTCTACTCGACCTGGTATGATCTGCCCTGAGGAAGTGGACTGATGTGACAGAAACATGACCGACCGCGATCTGGCATCGGTTGCAGGGGCAGTTGGCTCTAATCCTAGAAATCGGGAAGCACTTTGAGACAAAATGACTCAAGTTCGCCAGTTCGGTATCACGCAAACGCGTGATAGACGAATCTTAAAAAATGTGTAAATTGGGCGGCAACGGAGATATTTATAAGCTTTTTATACCCTAACCTCAAATAATAAAAAACATATAATAAAGATATACACACTTATAGGCATCGCCGTCATTGGCGACGCTGAGTTTGACCACAGCGACCCGGGCGGCCACCATCACATGGGGAGCCGCAACAGCGGTGTCTACTACCACTGGCAATTCATCCGACGTCAGTCTGGATGGCACCCTTCACCACGCCGTAGCCGGTGAATTCGGCGGTGGCAGCGTTTCCGATCACACCGTCAACGGAGTTCTATTCACAGGAGTTGGCGGTGGAAATGGCGGCGGGCTGACCTATGGGATGGCGGTGACTCTGGCGACGCTACATACAATGCTCTACTCAGTGAAGCTAACTTCAGTCTTGGTGGTGGATCTTCGTTCACAATCACGCTCGGTGACGTCTCGGCTCTTGGCGGGGTGGCCTTGCTTGATGGACAGGATTACCAACTCCAACTTTGGTATGTTGATGATAATACCCCTGGTCGCACCATGATTTTTGGTGATGGTGAAGCATCTCCATCCACCGTCAGTCTCTTAAGCACTAATGGTCAATATACTATAGGCACATTCACAGCCAGCGGCACCACTCAAGACCTTACATTATTGGCAAGTGGTTTCGGACAGGCTCACCTCAGTGCGATGCAGCTCCGCGCCATCCCTGCTGCGGCGGAGGCCGATCACAACAGCAACGGCGTTCCAGATGTGATCGAATTTTCAATTGGGCAAACCGTGGTGCCCGAACGTCAGGCGGATGGCACGATGACCGTTACGGTCGTGAATGAGGCGATTGCTGACGGCATGGCGGTCGAGTTGTGGTTCACGGATGACCTGCTCGAATCCTGGAATGTCGCCACCCTCACCACCGACGGGGTAAAGCTGCTCTCCGACTCCACAGACGGGGCAGGGAACCATGTACTGCTGTTTGAGATTTTTGACCGTAATGGCACCAGCGTCTTCTGGAAACTGGTCGTGGTGCCCCCAGAATAAGATGCGATTCACTGTGCATTTGTCCATCACTACTCCTAGCGAATCCATAACTTGAGGAACCGTGTGCATTAATCGTGCTCGCACGGGTCTGTAGGAGCACGGTCGGGTAACCGGCCGCTCGACCTAGACCTTGGGTGCTAGCGCAGCCTGCCGCGTGCGCGTAGCGTTTTACGCTGCGGTTGTAGCACATTCATCTGATAGAAGCGCACATGAGTGGCTGGAGATGAAATATGTAATGGCATTGTGCTCGAGACGTAGCAGGCCTCAATGACTCCCGATGCGCATTCCGCTGTTCGGTCTACACTTTTTGTGCGTGATCACGTGATCGCGTGATTGGCAGGGTGTGTGTGTTGTGTTACTCTAGGGGCTTGGAACACCCAATTTTATTCTCTCGTAAGGAAACCTAATATGAAAAAACGAATTCTTAAAGCCGCCCTATGTGCCGTCGCGGGACTCTTGGCATTCAGCGCATGCGCGGTGGC
>DJBY01000085.1:2614-5582 GCA_002430605.1 Opitutia bacterium UBA5964
CAAGGTATGACCTTTACCGACGCGCATTCGGGATCATCGGTGTGCACACCCACGCGGTATGGACTCCTGACCGGCCGCTACAGCTGGCGGACGCGGCTGCAGAGCGGCGTGGTGAACGGATTCGCTCCCTGCCTGATCGCGCCGGACCGCCTCACGGTGGGCGGGTTGCTCCAGCAGCAGGGCTACGCCACGGGCATCATCGGCAAATGGCATCTGGATTTCCAGTATCAGGATCCCAAGACAGGCATGATTCTACCTAGGAAAGGGAAAGCACCGATTGGAACCATCATCCCAGACGGCCCCACCCACCGCGGCTTTGACACCTTTCATGGCAATCATCACGCCAAGAGCATGGATACCATCATCGAAAACGGCAAGGTCATCGAGCGCCTTGATGAGATTAGCAATCTACCGCGTCTGACCGAAAAATCAGTGGCCTATATCAAGGAGCGTGCCGAGTCGCCCGAGCAGCCATTCTTCCTCTACGTACCGCTCGGCTCACCGCACAGCCCGATTCTGCCCACCAAGGAATGGCAGGGTAAGAGCGGTTTGGGTGACTATGCGGACTTTGTCATGCAGACCGACGCCACGGTCGGATCCATCACTGCCGCTCTCGAGCAACACGGCTTTGCAGATAATACTTTACTGATCTTCACCAGCGACAATGGCACTTCGAAGATTGCTGATATCCCCGGGCTGCGCCAGCAAGGCCACCATGTCAGCGGCCAATACCGCGGCTCCAAGTCCGACATCTGGGAGGGCGGACACCGGGTGCCGTTTTTGGTGCGTTGGCCGGGCACGGTTGAGGCGGGCTCCCGTTGTGACCAGCTCATCACCTTGGTGGACTTCTTCGCCACGGCCGCTGAGATCACCGGCGAAACAGCCCCGAACATGGGCGAAGACAGCGTGAGCTTCCTGCCCGCTCTTTCCGGTCAGCCCATCGCATCCACCCGCAAGGGCGTAATACACCATTCGATTTCCGGCCACTTCGCCTATCGCGAGGGCAAATGGAAATTGATCCTGGCTAAGGCCTCTGGCGGTTGGACATCCCCCAAGGAAAACCAAGCCGAGGCCGATGCACCCCAGGCACAGCTCTACGATATGGAGAACGACCCAGGCGAACAGAACAACCTGTATCTCACGCACCCTGAGGTGGCTCAGCGGTTGCTGGCCGACCTGACTGCGGATGTTCAGAGCGGCCGTAGCACCGACGGTCCGGAAGCCAAGAATGACGTTGATGACATTGTGCTCTGGAAAAGCCAGCGGAGGAAGCCTGCCAAGACCAATTAGCTAACCCGCAAGTAGTGCCCGGCTGATCGCCGCCGCTCACTTGAACCGCTGGAAACCAAAGACTTCAAAAAAAAAGAACGAAGCAAAAAAGAAAACAACAAACCCCTGGAGTGGTCAAAAATTACAAGCTTCGCCATCACACTGACCGACACTAAAACCAAACAGCAAATTAATCTCGCTAGCCTCGGAGTGACCGAGGCTCTCAAGCGCATTGAGCTGGTCAAACCATAGACGCACCCAATCGGCTGTGTTACGCAATCGCGTGATAGACAGTTTTTTCTAAATCGCTATGATTAGAAAACTAAAACAATTATTGATATGAAAATGAAAGCATCAGGACTCTTGGTATTAATGAGTATCGCCGCATGCGTGAACGCGGCGAATCAGCCGAACATAGTTTATATTTTTGCGGATGATATGTCATACGAGACGATCGCTGCGCACGGTATGCTGGATATCGACACACCGAATCTGGATAAGTTGGCTGAGCGTGGCGCAAGCTTTACGCACGCCTATAATATGGGCTCGTGGAGTGCGGCGGTTTGCCAGGCCAGTCGTACGATGCTCAACACCGGGCGATTTGTTTGGCAGGCAGGAACTGCCGATCAGAAAGCCCTTGTTGCCGAAAATAAGATGTGGTCGCAACGGATGCAGCAGGCGGGCTATCGCACCTACATGACGGGAAAATGGCACGTCAGTACAAAGGCAGATAAGATTTTTGATGTGGTGCAAAATGTGCGTGCCGGCATGCCAAATCAGACGCCAGAGGGCTACGACCGGCCCAAGGATGCAGCGGATTACGCCGCAGGCTGGAAGCCATGGGATCCACAATACGGTGGCTATTGGAAAGGCGGGAAGCATTGGAGCGAAGTGGTCGGCGATGATAGCGTCGCCTTCCTGGCTGCTGCAGCGCAAGAGGATAAGCCGTTTTTTATGTATCTGGCATTTAACGCACCCCACGATCCGCGTCAGGCACCGAAGGAATATGTCGATCGCTATCCGCTTGATCGCATTAAAATGCCCGAAAACTTCTTGCCCGAATATCCGCACGCCAATGCCATTTGCGGCAAGCGATTGCGCGATGAGCGGCTGATGCCCTATCCGCGCACGGAATATTCGGTGAAGATCAATCGCCAGGAATACTTTGCAATTATCACGCACATGGACGATCAGATTGGTCGCATTGTCGATGCGCTGGAAGCGACTGGCAAAGCCGATAATACCTACATCGTCTTTACCGCCGACCATGGTTTGGCAGTCGGCCATCACGGCTTGGTTGGCAAGCAGAACATGTACGACCACAGTGTGCGCGTGCCCTTTTTAGTGGTTGGGCCCAATGTGAAAGCGGGCTCAAAAATCGATGCTGCCATCTACTTGCAAGACGTGGTGCCTACGGCTCTGGAACTGGCGGGCGCACCGGTGGACGGAGTTGATTTTAAAAGCCTGCTGCCGTTGCTGAAGAATGAGGAGGCGGGGCACTACGATGCGATTTACGGAGCCTACTTAGACCGCCAGCGCATGGTCACCAAAGGAGATTGGAAATTGATTTCCTACCCGACGATTGGTGTCGAGCGTCTATTCAATCTGAAGAAAGACCCGAACGAGATGAACGATCTCGTGCACAATCCAGAATACACGCTCAAGCTCAACGAGCTGCGCGGCGCGCTAAGTGATTTGA
>DJBY01000012.1 GCA_002430605.1 Opitutia bacterium UBA5964
CGCAAGGAGCCCTGCACCTTCTTGAGTTTTCGAGGGAACACGATCTCCGCCCAGATCGGTTTGTGATCCGACAACGGCTTTTCGAGTTCGATGATGCCCCCCTCTGTTACCTTGGCTCCAGCCGAGGTGTTGTATAAAATGTGATCGATCACCCCGAGGCTCTTTTTTGGATCCTGGGCGTTGTAGGTGAACTCCTTGGAGACATCAATCTTTAGATCCTTCCACGTGTGGCTAAATCCGGATGCCTCGATGGTGTTCATCGCAATATCGCCGATATTGTTGTTGTAATCTCCAACAACGATCACCCGCTCCGTCGTCTCTTTCGGCAAGACCTCGGTTGCCAGCTGGTAGGCATGACCCATCGTTTCGCGATCGCGCGAACTGCAGATATGCAACGAGTAAAATGCGATTGAAATGCCATCGATCTCTGTCACCGCTCTCACCACCGACGCAGGGTTCCAGCAGCGTCGGCGTTCAGCCCGCAGTTCATGCTCTGTCATGCCTTCTAGCGGTGTCCGACTGAGGATCGACTTGTATTTGTCCTTATGATTGGCCGATGAAATTTTACCCACATAGCTGTGCTCCATCCCCAGCACTTTGCCGACGCGAGCTGTCCAATCGCCATCTGGTGCTTCGTCAAAGCCGATGATGTCCAAGTTGTATGGTTTGAACATCTCCCCAATTTGTTCAGGGGTCGCGCTTTTGCCGAACTCAACATTGTAAGAGGCAACGCGAACCGTAATGGGCTGGTCTTTTAAGCTGACCTGTCTCCGCTCACCGTGCTGCGGGTGTTTGCGGTTGATGCAGTGTAACTCTAGGTCAGCGGAGGTTTCCGTGAGCTTCATATCGACCCAGCCATGCGCATGGCCTTTGCCAAAATAGTAACTGACTGCCGGTTGGTTAATTAAATCGAGATGGTCCCGTCGATCGTATTGCCACTCATGCGTGTGGCCATAGAAATAGGCCCTAGCATGCTTTCGTTCATCAAGCAGCTTCAATAGCGACGGCCCATCACGCATGCCCTTGATAGGACGCACCCCGCGATTGGGATACGGGTTGTAGTGACCAAAGATGAGGGCTGGCTTATCGGCTCGTTCGTCGAGTTGTTTGGCGAGCCAGTCCAACTGCTGGTCTCCCAGTATTCCTCTTTTTCCAGAATCCAATAGCACGAGGTTCGCGTGCGGCAGTTCAATCACGTCCGCCTGAACGCCCATTTGCTCTTGTTTCAGGAACGGCAGTAATTTCCATAGATTCTCACGATTGTCGTGATTGCCGATCGTCACGTGAACGGTGATGCCCGCAGCACGGATCGGCTCAACTAGCCTGAGAAACTCATTGTACTCGGCTTCACTACCATTGCTGAGCGCACAGTCGCCGTTGACGATCAGGTGAGCCGGTCGAGGATTGAGCGCGATGACATCCTTGGCCGCCTGAGTCAGGGCATCCGCCATGTTCACCGACTCATGCTCGGATTCCTTGACGGGCGAACCGGGCCACTTCGTGCCTGGGTAGGCAAGATTGGGATCGGCACTGATGTGTGTATCCGCAAGCAACGCCACTCGGTTGGGATCCACCCCGACACCTGCACTGTCCGAAGCGAGCAAGGCGCGCGACGACATCAGTGCCGTGCCTCCCAGCGCGAGTGAGCGCTGGATAAATTGACGGCGTGTGATCGGTGGTAAAATAATTGGCATCAGTGAACTTTGAGTGCAGCAAATGCTAGCTGGTGGGTAAACAGCTTGTCCCCGTTGGAATTAATGGCGGATAGTTGAATGCTTTCTGCGGCCCAATCGATCTCGATCAGTCCGGCATTGTGTTCCCAAATTGCTTTTCCCACGCGGTATGGATTGACGCAGTTGGCCCAGCCTTTCGAGGTATGAGACATGCCACTGGAAGTGAAATCGTAGAACGAATAGCCGTCGATGTCCCGTTGAGAGAGTTCCGAAAAATGGACGTCTCCGGAGATCGCGAATGTGTGGTGCGCCTTGTGTTTCTTGATCAGCTCAAAGAGTCGCGCTTGCTCGTGCGGGACATTGCCCCAGTTTTCCATGCCTTTGTCCTGTGCCAGCACTTGAATACTGCTGGCGAGAATACGGATGTCGGCCGGAACTTGTAACTGCGCCTCGAACCACGCCCATTGCGCCTCGCCGAGCAAGGTCTTAGAGCGATCTTCGGTGGGTTCATACCAGCCGACGGTCCCCTTTTTTTTCTTCGCTTTGGTGTGCGGTAATTCGTCCCGGAAGTATCGGGTATCCAACAGTATGATCTGGCAACGTTGCCCCGCAGGGCCGAAGACATAAGAGCCGTAGACACCCTCCCGCTGACGCCGCGGCGAGTCCTGCGGGTCCTTGAAAAAATCCAAGAAGATCGCTTCGGACTCCTCGCGTTTCGCATAGGACTTGCCGCCGTCATTGACACCATAGTCGTGATCGTCCCATGTCGCCAACAGTGTGGTGGAATCACGCAACTGACGGAAGCCCTCGACAGCCTCGAGTTTGCCCCACTTGCGCTTCAACAGTTCCATGTCCGTCGTGTCGCCGTAGATATTGTCCCCGATAAAGACGAAGACGGCCGAGTCCTGCTTGAGGATACCGTCGAAGATGGCAGGCTTTTGCATCCTGGGATTGAAGCAAGCGCCGAATGTGACCTTGCTAATTGCCTGTTCGTATTGAAAATCAGCCTCAGCTTGCCCCTGAGCAAGCTGGGCATTCGACAAAATCAGATAGGACAGAAGTAGAGGAATGGCTTGTTTCATGTTAAATCGCTTCATTGACTGTTGGTATTTGAGCGTGCGGGGTGACCGCGCCGCTGTGCAAGGTTTGGGTGCTGTGACCGTATGCGCACGAATGTAACACAGAAAATCAATCCCTACCATCACGTGATCGCGTGATGAGACGCAGGCTTGATGGTGCAGGAATTTTAAGGACAGCCACGTTTCCAGTGCCTTAAACATGGGTGTCCTCAAAACCTTCTCTCCCCCCTGCCTACTTGAGCAAATTATTACTCAAAAGATTGGCTTGCGCAAAAAATTGCTCACATAAATCACTCATTTGCCTGTATTTGTGTTCTTTTTAATAAATTCGAGTACGGGTGTTGGATCTTTCAGTCCGTGCGGGTGATGATCCTTTTCTTCGAAAATAATTTGAATGTCCCCGCCAAGTTTTTCGAAGCGCTCTTTTAGGATGGCACCGTTTTCCTCATAAGGCACCGTGCTGTCCTTTGTGCCACAGCGCATTAGAATGGGAACCCCGGCTCGGGCCAGCGGCTCCAGTAGATCGATAGGACTCACCTTGGCGGCGAGCGCCTCTTCATCGGAGCTAAAACCATATGTTTTCTTCAGCAAATTCCAAGACTTGGCACTACCGACACCGTTCGAATGGCTGCCGGGAACGAGTTTTCCGCCCGGCCAGCTATGCACGTTGCAGACCCCGTTATCCACATAGATGCTTTCCACCTTTTCCGAATTCTCAGTCGCCCAGCGAAAGAGCGCCAGCGTCTCGCGGCTCATCGAAGCCATGGAGAGCGTTTTCGAGAATCCGTAGGTTTGCGTCAATAAATGATAGGCGGCATCAATGGATTCATTGCCTTTGGGGTGGCCCGATACATTACCAGGAACTATCACCACATGATATCCCTGCTCCAAGAGTTGGAGGTCGCCTGCAAGAAACGGCTTCACCGCGCCTGCATTCCCCCAAAACATGCTCCTCCAGAGCCAAGGTTTGCCGGGCGCGGCCTGTTTCGGACAAACCACCGAAATGATGCCCTTCGTGGTCGGAACTTCATACCGCTCAAAGCCTCGGAAATCCGTTTTCTTGCCGGGGAATTGATTCACTTCTTCGACTACGTCCGTTTCATCCTCATGCTCAACAAAGAAGTGAATGGTTCGTTCAACAATCTCGTCGGTTGAGGGGTTAATTGGGGCACCCACTTTTCGCCAGCCATGCCCCGCGTTTTTGACAATGACAATTTCGACAGGCGCACCCAATGCTTCAGCCTTCTTTTGCATGTGATAGGCGTGCTTAACGGGGATCGTGGTGTCTTGATCGCCTTGGAGCATCAGCAACGGCGGGCTTGTTTGGGTCAGATAATTGATGGGGCTCATTTCCCGATAGAGCTTGAGTTTATCTTCCGGGGTCGGATTCGGTCCGGCAATTCGCGCGCCGAACCGGCCTCTAAATTTCTTGCGGTTGTCGTGATTAAATAG
>DJBY01000051.1:0-518 GCA_002430605.1 Opitutia bacterium UBA5964
TTTCGCCTGAACTTGGTGATCTTATCGCTGATCGCGATGTTAGTGGCGGCGTATTTAATTTTACAGGCACTCGATGCAGCGGTCGTTCGCCGCAGGCACGAGATGGCCACATTGAAGAGCCTAGGGCTGAGTGCTCGTGTGCTGTTTGCCCTGAATTTACTCGAGGCCAGCCTGATCGGTTTACTCGGATCAATCGGTGGTTTGGCCGTCGGTTACTTGCTCGCATGGGGCGCGGTGCACCTGCTCGCCGACACAGTCAATGCGCTGTATTTCGCGACCTCGACCCATGCGATCCAACTGAGCGCTCAAGATTGCTGGATCGGGCTATCGCTGGGCATGTGTTTCAGTTTGTTGGCAGGATGGCTACCAGCTCGTGATGCGATGCAAACACCGCCGGCGCAAATTCTGGCGCGTGGCGATTGGTCGCCGGGCTTCGCATGGCTACGTCGACCCCGGATTGGCTTAAGTTTGTTGGCGCTTGGTGGCTTGGCACTACTCATACCGCCCTCGCAACTGGC
>DJBY01000051.1:867-992 GCA_002430605.1 Opitutia bacterium UBA5964
GTCGCAGTGAGCATGGTCACTGGCATGTTTCAGATGGTCGGCAGCTTCAGAGGTACGATTGAGGTGTGGTTCGATGTTCGCTTTCAAGCCGACCTATATGTTTCCGAGCGCGGCGTCACTGGCCA
>DJBY01000051.1:1269-4604 GCA_002430605.1 Opitutia bacterium UBA5964
GCTACAATCACTGTCAACGATTCCGGAATTGGCATTTATGGATGCGCTCTACATCGAGCAAGTCGAAGGCCCCGTTGGGGTGACGACGCTGGCAGGGGCTGATTTTGCAATTTGGCAAGAAGGCCGCGTACAACAGATTTGGCTGCGTGCCCCGGGGACCTTTACTGGAATTGCCGACGCGCAACCGGCTTACGTCAGCGAAACCTTTGCACGACGCTTTGCTGTGATGGACGGTGGCACAGTCGAACTATCGACCGCGACTGGACCACGACGAATTGCAGTGATGGGTATCTTCGCGGATTACGGCAACGAGTTTGGCTCGGCGGTGGTCGATGTACCCATCTGGCAGGAATGGACTCAGCGCCAGCGCGCCATCAACACCACGCTTTATTTACAGGCTGATGTTGCAGTGAATACAGTCAGAGATCGCCTGCGCCTAGAATATCCCGGGCTGGACTTTCGCAATTCGCAGGAGCTGCGCACCTTGGCGTTGGGGATTTTCAATGATACCTTTCGAGTCACCGCCGCCTTAAATGGGATCGGCATCACGGTCGCCTTTATCGGGCTTTTATTGGGGCTGATAGCGATCTTCGAAGAATCCGCGCAAACCTGGCGCACTTTAAAACAACTCGGCATCAGTTATAAACAACTACTGCTGACCGCCGGCATCGAAGGCGCTGGCATCGCGCTCGCGGCATGCGTCAGCGGCACCCTGATGGGCCTCGCACTGGGTGCGATCTTGATCAAAGTAATCAATGTGCAATCCTTTGGCTGGTCGTTGCTCTGGCAACTACCGCTCGGCAGTTTTGCTCTTCTAGGAATCGTGATGGTCGCGGCTGGTTTTATCTGCGGAGTCGGCGCAGCAGCCTGGTGGCATAAAAAGAGATAATGCATATGTGGCGGCTTTTAATCATTCTATACACATTGGCGTTCAACTCCCTCTGGGCGGAGTTGGAGTGGATACAACCGCCCGCCGTTACGGACAAAGGCCATCGCGTCCCACAACCCGACTATCAACCGAACTTCCCCAAAGACCTCGGCGCTCATCCAGAGTATGCCATCGAATGGTGGTATTGGGTGGGGCATTTGGAAGCAATCGATTCGGACGAGACCTTCGGATTTCAATCGACCGTGTTCCGACTGGCGGGCGATCCGCAGCAGTCAGATGACGACGATGACGCGCATTTCGGGCGCAGTCAGTTATACATGTCGCACCTCGCCTTGAGCGATATTTCCCAGCAAAGCTATATTCACACGGAGCGAATCGTTCGCAATGGCTGGCAAGCCAATGTCGCCGAGCACGGCCTACAGATCGCCGCTGGGCCGATCACCGCGCAGTGGAATGAGCCTGCGCAGGTGATGGAGATGCAGCTCAATTATCCCAACGACACGCGCTTAACGCTGACGATGACGCCGCGTAAACCCATGTTGATTTTTGGCGAACGCGGCTTGAGCCGCAAAGGTGCAGACCCCGCAGCAGTGAGTTGGTATTGGACGTATTCGCGACTCGACGTGACAGGCAGCCTCACACGTGGCGACACGACCATCGCGTTGAAAGGCACGGCATGGATGGACCACGAAATTTCATCCAGTCAACTGGGCGGCGATTTGCAGGGCTGGGACTGGACTGCGATTCAATTGGACAATGGCACCGAGTTAAAAGCCTACCGGCTGCGCCGTCCCAATGGCGGCAGCGATCCATGGTCCGCGGTGTATTGGATCGATGCTCAAGGCCAGCACCATTCAGTCTACGCCGATGCCTTCGAATGGCAAACGGTCAGCACTTGGACCAGCCCACACACTGGGCTTCGCTATCCAACTGAAGTCAAGATTCTAGCCAGCAATCCGACCTCCAACCAGTTGGAGACCTACCACCTACAGCCCAAGCTAGACGACCAAGAGTTTACTGGCAATGACAGTAGCAACGCCTACTGGGAGGGCGCCTGCGATGTATTCGATGCACAAGGCAAGCGCATCGGCCAAGCCTACTTGGAACTCGCGGGATACGGCGACGGACTTGGCGGCAAGCTCAACTAAACAGAGAACGTCCGCCTGCGCAGTCGTGAGTCAGATTCAAATAATAAAGCCCTGCGCCCACTTCACGAAGAAGACCCCGAGATTACTCGCCGCGTGCGCCAGCATACACGGAAACAACGAGCGGTTCTTATTCCATGGGCCAAAGCGCAGTGCGTAAAACCAGAGCGAATTCGCTAGTAAAATACCGGTCGTGAAAAACGCCTTGGTCGTGAAAGTCCACGCAAAGGCTTGGCCCTCTTCATTGCTCCAGAAGTGTCCATGAATGATGGCAAAAATTAGTGAGAATCCAAAACAGCTGCCGATCAGCGCGGCACGACCTTTGCCGTCCACCACCAAGTAGCCGCGAAAAATAATCTCTTCCACAATCCCCGCACCGAGGATCGCAAAGACCAAATACCACACCATCTCGCTCTGCTCTGCGGCGATACCCAAAGCAATTTCTCCGCCGGTCTCGGCAGCCAAAATCAGCAACGCGCCAATCACACCGATCCCATACAGCCCCCACCGAGCCGAGGTCGCACCAGGCATCCCCCGTGGATCCGGTTGCACCAATAACTGGTTCGACTGATAGTCCCCCCAATACATGTAACCCACGTAGGCAGCGACGCCGACGTAGAGTAAGATCATAAAGGGGGATTCGTTCATAGCTGCGCGATGGCTAATAGATAATAAATGATGGCTGATAAAAGCTCAGACCTAATCCGTCACTCACTCCTCACTATCACTCCTCACTATCACTTAGTCGCTTCGCGACTAAATGTGCCGCGAGTCGTCTTCGTCTTTGGCGACGTAGCCACTCTCTTGGCGATCATGGTTGACCTTGTTCTTTTTGGTGTAGGCGGCGTGCACATCCTCCGGTGTCATACCGAGCACCTGAGCCAGTGAGATTACGAAGTGAAACAGATCCACCACTTCGACCTTGGCATTCTGCTCGTCGAATTCCTGATATTTCGCCCACCACTTCCAGGGTACCGAATCAATCAGCTCGGACATTTCCTGCTGCATCGCGCGTGTATAGTTCAGCACCCACTTGGTCTTTTCTTCGTCCGACATATTGTCGGTGTCTACGCCAATGCGCTTGTTCAACGCGTTCTGAAGGTCAAAAAGTTCGTCAAATTTATCCATGTACAATGCCTAGGCGCACCCCTCTCCTCAAGCAAGTTCAAAGAGGCTGCCAAGTTTGCCCCACTGGTAATCGTAACCCTAATCTCCCACGCAACGTCCCTTGAGATGTAAAGATGACCCGAATTACGATTAAGAGTAGGATTAAGATTAAGAGTATGATTAAGATTAAGCAC
>DJBY01000051.1:4916-8980 GCA_002430605.1 Opitutia bacterium UBA5964
CAAAGAGTTAGCCGTGTTTCACGATTCGGAAGCAGCAGGCCTCCTCCGTATCGCAGGTCAGAAGCTGTCGCCCGAAGTCGATGCCTCTGTGCTGTATTGGAAGGGATTTACTGAGCACTTCATCCGCGCGCTCTGCCAAGCCCCTGCTGATCGCGAAAAAAAACTACAGCTCGATCCACCCACGGCAGACGAACTCGCCGACATCATTCTCAATGCACCCCCCATACGCGGCGCGGAATACCTGAGCCTCGATCTGCTACGAGCGCTCTGGCAACGACTGCTCGACTGGACCCACGCACAGCTCGAAATCGAGCCCGACTTAACTAGCTTACTCGCAACGCATGCCCCGCTGTGGTCGCGCGTCGGCCGCGTCACCCTGCATCTGGCGGAGAACAACAGCGACCCCGACTATCCGTTTGCCTTCATGGCATCGTATGCATCGGGCCTCAGCAAGAGCGGTCGCCTGCAGCAACTTCCCCTCGGCAAAGCGCTCAAAGAATACGCCGGCGCCAACAACAAGGCCGCCCTACTCAAACTGCTCGCACCGATTAACTCCGCCAGCAAACAGTGCAAATTCCTCGCGGATCTAGTCGAGACACAGGACATCTTTCATCCACTCGCCTGGCTTCCCACTGAAGCCTACCAGTTTCTGCAAAGCGTCCCCGCACTCGAAGACGCCGGCCTGCTGGTGCGACTGCCAGATTGGTGGAAAAAGCGCACCCGCCGCGCACAAGTCGCCGCCAAGATCGGCTCGGCCAAGCGTAGTTCCGTCGGCGAACACGGCCTACTCGATGTCACACTCAATGTGGTGGTCGATGGCCACGCGCTCAGTGCCGAAGAAGTCGAAGCGCTGCTGGCTGGCGACGACGGACTGATCCTCCTGCGCGGGCAATGGGTCGAAGTCGACCGCGAGAAGTTACAGCAAGCCCTCGCCCATTGGCGCCGAATCGCAGCGCACGGCGACATCTCCTTCGCCGCAGGCATGCGTTGGCTGGCTGGTGTCCCAGCCGACTTACCCGCTGGCGATGTCAGCGAAGTCTGCCACGAATGGGCCTTTGCCGAACCGGGCGAAGCGCTGGCCGAACTACTGCAGCAACTTAAAGACCCCGCGCAACTCGCTCCACCCGCCACGCTCAATGCCACCCTGCGCCCCTACCAGCAAGCTGGCCTCGACTGGTTGTGGTTTTGCACCCAAACAGGCCTCGGCGCTTGCTTGGCAGACGACATGGGCCTCGGCAAAACGATCCAACTACTGGCGGCTTTACTGCGCAAACAGCAACAAACCCCACACGCCGCAGCGGCACTGCTGGTGGTGCCCGCTTCCCTGATTGGCAACTGGCAGCGCGAAGCCGAAACATTCGCGCCCACCCTGCGTCTGTTCATCGCTCACCCGTCCGAATGCCCCAAGGCCATGCTGCAAACCGCTCCCACCGAGCAGCTCGCGAACGCAGATCTCGTGATCACCACCTACGGCATGCTCAGCCGCCTCGACTGGCCAGCGCAGATCGACTGGAGCTGGGTGGCGCTGGACGAAGCGCAGGCGATCAAAAATCACACGTCCCGCCAGAGCAGATCCGTCCGCGCACTCAAAGCAGACGCACGCATTGCCCTGACTGGCACACCGATCGAAAACACCCTCGGCGACCTCTGGTCCTTGTTTGACTTCATCAACCCCGGCCTACTCGGCAGCTCTGGGCAATTTACGAAGTTCGCCCAAGGTCTGCGCACAGCCAACAGCGAGCACTACGCGCCACTACGCCGACTGGTCAGCCCTTACATTTTGCGCCGCCTCAAGACCGACAAGTCAATCATCAGTGACTTACCGGATAAGACCGAGATGAAAGTCTTTTGTGGGCTCAGCCCGGAGCAAGCGAAGCTCTATCAGCACACCGTCAAAACACTCAAACAAGAACTGGCAGCCACCACAGGCATCCAGCGCAAGGGACTCGTACTCAGCTACCTGATGCGCTTCAAGCAGATCTGCAATCACCCCGACCAATTGACAGGCGCCGGCGAATACGCGGCCAAACACAGCGCCAAGTTCCAGCGGCTGGCCGAACTTGGCTGCCAGATCGAATCGCGCGGCGAGAAGGTGCTGATCTTTACCCAATTCCGCGAAATGACCGACCCGCTGGCCGACTGCCTCGCCGCCATCTTTGGTCGCAGCGGCCTGATCTTACACGGCGGCACGCCGATTAAACAACGCCAACAAATGGTCGAGCGCTTCCAGCGCGAAGACGGCCCGCCGTTCTTCATTCTCTCGCTCAAAGCCGGTGGCACCGGGCTCAACCTCACCGCCGCCAATCATGTCGTGCACTTTGACCGTTGGTGGAACCCCGCCATCGAGAACCAAGCTACCGACCGCGCCTTTCGCATCGGCCAGCAGCGCAACGTGCTGGTGCACAAATTTATCACCCGCGGCACACTTGAGGAAAAAATCGACCGCATGATCTCGGAGAAACAAAGCACCGCCGACCAAATTTTAACTGGAGGCGCCGAGAAATCGTTGACCGAGCTCAACAATGACGAACTCTTAGACCTCATCCGCCTCGACCTATCACACGCCAACACCACACTATGAGCTGGGACGAATTCAGTGACCACAAGCCTCCTTCAGCAGCGCAGTTGCGTGCTCAAGCCGAACAACGTATCCAACTCCTCACCGATGAAGGCTACCAGCTAACTCCGATCCCCACTGGCTCACGCAACGGCCCGATCGGCAAAAGCTTCTGGGGCAAAGCATGGTGCAGACACCTCGAAGCCTTCAGCGATTACGAATATCATCTGCCACGCGGCCGCAGCTATGTGCGCAACGGCGCAGTGGTGGACTTAAAGATCGAGCCCCAAACCATCACCGCCCTGGTCAACGGCTCCGAGCTCTACCAGTTAACCGTCAACATCGATGCACTTGAGCCCAGCAAATGGGCGGCGATTAAAACACGCTGCCAAGGCAAGATCGGCTCACTGGTCGAACTACTGCAGGGCACGCTCTCCGACGAAATCATGTCACTAGTCATAGACTCCGAGGGCGGCCTCTTCCCAAAGCCCGGCGAAATCCACTTTAACTGCAACTGCCCCGACTGGGCGGACATGTGTAAGCACGTCGCCGCCTCACTCTACGGCGTCGGTGTGCGCCTCGATGAGTTCCCCGAACTGCTGTTTAAACTCCGCGGCGTCGATCACACCGAACTCATCACGCTGGGCACCGCCGTCAGCGACCTAACCGAGACAAAGGCCTCACGCCGCCGCACCTTGGATAGCGATGCGGTCAACGACGTGTTTGGGCTCGATTTGGACGATTAAGAACCGAAGTAGAAGCGACTTTCAGTCGCTTTGCACACAGCAGATTGAGATGTGGAACGAGCTTCCCGAAGGGAGCTGGTTTGAGCGGCAACCAATGCACGCTCACCTGCAATCAGGTAAAGCGCGCACCACAACACTGCCACTCCTCACTACTACTTTCACTCTCGCCAACCCCGAGCCGCCGAATTTTTAAAACTTGCCGCATAAAAATAACTAGGCTAGCCCTATTTGTCTCGATACGTGACTCGCCTCGAATCCAGCTACTCGGCTTCGAATTATGCGACTTCCCTGAAGATCGCCGCGATTGAACCGTGAGTCCGTATGATCGAGTCAAACACATGTGTTTGGTACGCTATGACTGTTCTAGCAAGCCAGACACCAATACAACATAAGTAACACATACATAAGATGCCAGAATTCGAAGAAACTGATTCACAGCCAAATCCAAACCACAGCTACACACCTAGCTCAGATGCTTCCAAGAAGCCACGTGGCCGCCGCCGTAGCGGTGGATTTAAGACCGAAGTCGCCTCCTCCAGCAGAGCCGGAATGGGCGAAGTCAGCGCAACAGATGCCTTGAAGGGCGAAAAACTCAGCGGTAGCGCACGTCCTGAACAAGAACGTGAAGAACGCCCACAGCGTGAGCGCAAGCCACGCCCAGAAAGTACAGACTCGTCCGACGACACCGCACAGGAAGAGCGTGCCCCTCGTGCAGAGCGCGAACCACGTGCACCACGCGAACGTGAACCACGTGCAGAACG
>DJBY01000051.1:9252-10541 GCA_002430605.1 Opitutia bacterium UBA5964
CCACGTGCAGAGCGTGAACCACGCATGGAACGCGCACCGCGCGAGCCTCGTGAAGAGCGTATCACCAACCCTCAACCAAGTGAAGAGACCCTCGCCTCGATCAAGAGCGTCGAAGACAAACTCACCGAACGCCGTGCTGAACGCGACACCCGCCGCAAGGATCGCGATGCCAATCGCCCTGCGAGAAGCGAGCGCAAGCCAGACGCACGTGGCAACCAGCCACAGCCCAAGGGTAAAGATAAGCCAGCGAAAAAAGGCGGCCTAATCGCGGCGATCGCTGGATTCTTTGGCAAGCTCTTTGGCAGCAAGCCAGAGAAGAAGCCAACAGGCAACCGTGCCGGCAACAATCGTCAAGGCGGCAATCGCGGCGGACAAAACCGCCAAAGCGGTAACCGTGGCGGCAATCGCAATGGCACCCGTGGCGGACAAAATCGCCAAGGCGGCAATCGCGGTGGAGAAAACCGTCGCGGTGGACAAGGTCGTCGCCAAGGCAACGAAAAGCCCCACTCTGCAAAGTCACTCAGCAACGAATCTTAACCTCAGCACAGCGCATACACCATGGATGTCTTCAAAGTTAGCGGGAACGGACCACTCAATGGCACGATCGAAGTCGGCGGCGCAAAAAATGCTGCCCTGCCGATCCTCGCCGCCACCCTACTAACCGACGAGACGGTCATTCTAAAGAACGTCCCCGATCTGAGCGATATGCGCTTCATGATCGAGATCCTGCAGCACGTCGGCGCCGAAACAGTGCAACCCGAACCGGGCACATGGGAGATCACCGCCAAGAAGATCACCCACATTGCGCCGTATGAATTGGTGCGTAAAATGCGCGCCTCGGTTTGCCTGCTAGGCCCGCTCGTGGCGCGGATGCGTAAAGCTGAAGTTTCGATCCCCGGGGGCTGCGTGATCGGCCCCCGCCCGATCGACCTGCACATCAAGGGCCTGAAAAAGCTCAACTGTAAGGTCGTTATTGCCAACGGCTATGTGCACGTCGATGCCTCCGCAATCAAAGGTGGTCCGATTTTTCTCGGCGGCCGCAGCGGCAGCACTGTCACGGGCACCGCCAACATCGTTATGGCCGCCGTACTCGCCCCCGGCAGCACGCGCCTCGAATGCGCAGCCTGCGAGCCCGAAGTCGTCGACCTCTGTAACCTACTCGTTAAGATGGGCGCCAAAATCGACGGCATCGGCAGCCCTGAGCTGATCATTACTGGCGTTGAAAAACTGCACGGTTGCACACACACCGTCATCGCCGACCGTATCGAAGCCGGCACTTTCATCGTCGC
>DJBY01000082.1 GCA_002430605.1 Opitutia bacterium UBA5964
GGCCGCACCGAATCCAGCGGCTGCTTTCGCCTCGCCAACTGGAACGCCCAAACCCTGCTCGACGCCGTGCACGTCAACATGCCGATCTACGTGGAACCGTAGCTAGTTCCGACCGCTCAAATACTTAGCCTCCTTTAGCTTAAGCTTATCTACTTTCAGCTCAAGCGCTTCGATTTCATTCTCAACCGTGCGCTTTTGGGCATTCGTCTGAGACGCATTAAATCGATATGGAGCCAAGCTCAAATCTTCTGCCAATTGATTCATTTCGTCACGAATCCCCTCCAAGTGAAGATCTTGACTAGTTCCCCGCACAGTTCCCGCACCGCTGCTGTCGCGAAAATGCCAATAAACCTTACACTTCGACAACAAGCTTAAGTCACCTATCTCACAACTATAGCGCCGACCGTCCGACTGCCGTTTAAAAGTCACCTGCGTCTGCTCTCGAGATAAAACCACGACCTCCATCGAACGGCCATCCGTATGCGACAAGATCGTGCGAACCGGCAGATTCTGCCCGTAATTTTCATAGCACCAAAAACTGGACGCCAAAATAAGGATCAAAAACAAAAGACTTCTCATAATATATTATTGTCGCTCTGGAATTTTGTCCTGCAATTTCATCTTCTCCGCCTGCAGTTTTTCCATCTCGCGGTCCATTGTCCTTTTCTCAGTGTTTCCGTTACTACTGGCATATCCCCGCGAGAGATCCTCGACCTCTTTATCAATTCCCCTAAGTTCCTTCTCCAACTGCTGTGCATATAGATCACCGAGTTCCAATGATCCGTTGTCCATAGATACGACTGCATTTTTAATCCCGTCGTTCGGATACTTACCGACCAAGGCCTGCGCATCTAAATCCAAGGAATTAATCGGATAGACAAACTCCTGGCCGTCCGGCCGTGTGAACTGGATGTGCGTTCCACTTCTACCAAGTAGAGTCACACTCATCTCGCGACCCACTGCGTTCTTGATGTTCACAGCAGAAGGATAGGCATACGCATGGCCGCCAGCCTGAGCTTTACTGAGAAATGCCTGGTCATACAGCATCGATCCAAAATACCCCACGATTGCCAAAAAGATTATGCTTATCATTAAATTTCGCATGTAATCATTGCTAATTTATGCAACGAATTATTCAAATCTAAAATTCGTTTTAATTTCAAATCTAGCGGAAGTGACTAAGCGATACGCTTCAAAGGCTCGGCGGCAGCGATGCAACGACTGCAGCACAGCTTACCACCTAGCCCAAAGAGGCTCCCAAATGCTCCCCCGAAGCGAAACACTGGCGATCGACGGTACCGCTCGAAAACAACCGAAGCGCGTTCGATCTATCTACGCAACATTCCTGAGTAGCTTCTGCTTAACACAAAAAATACCCACTACCGTTACTGAATCCTCTGCTCAATATTGCTAGCCAGTCGTACGTAGACCTGCAGCGATCGCATTGACGACGCGCAACAGATTGTCGGTGGTCGCGGGGTCGAGATTTTCGCTGGCTCGTGCCTGTTGCAGTAGATCGATTTGCTTTTTATGTAAGGCGGCGAGTGGCACGTCGCGTTCTGTCAGCGTCTTGTAGAAGCGCGGGCGACGTTCCGGCAGCGATCGAGCGAACAACTTACCCAAGTGTTGCACGGTCCGTGTGCGCTCGTCGAGAATCTGGCCGAGGATGCGTTTACGCAAAGCCACGTCTGTTACTAGGTCGGCATAGGTGCGCATCCATTTCTCATCGGAACTACTGATGCTGCTTTCGATATTATAGAACACGTAGCGTAAAAACGGAGTGGCTTGCAGATTGTCTTGCATCGCTTTGTAAGCTTCGGGTGCTTCGGCTTCGAGCGCATCTAAGGCACTGCCGACGCCATACCAACCAGGGACGTAGAAGCGGGACTGATTCCAGCTAAATACCCAGGGGATCGCGCGCAGGTCTTCGATATTGGCCTTGCCAGTGCGGCGCGATGGACGCGAGCCGATGCGACTTTGCTCAATGGCGTCGATCGGTGTGGCTTGTCGGTAAAAATCTATAAAGCCTGGGGCTTCCAGCAACTCGCGGTAGGCACTTCTGGAGCGCTTCGCTAAGGTCTCCATAGCGCCATCAATCACTTTGTTGGTGGTTTGCTTTGCAGCGAGCAATTGCGCCCCGAGGCTACCGGCGAGCAGCCATTCCAGATTGGCAGTGGCAGTGGCTGGCGTGTTGTATTTCTGTGCGATTACTTCGCCTTGTTCAGTCACACGGATGCCACCATTGAGAGAGCCCTCGGGCAACGCCTCGAGGAAACGGTGTGTTGGGCCAGCGCCGCGACCGACAGTGCCACCGCGACCGTGGAAAAAAGCGATTTTGACACCGTGATCTTCGCCGACGTCAAACAGCTTACTCTGAGCGCTCTTTAAGATCCATTGGCTGGCGAGGATGCCGGTGTCCTTATTACTATCGCTATAGCCGAGCATGATGATGAAGCGTGGCTTCGTATCCGGATCGCCAATACGTAGGCTATGGCGCGTGCAAGGGTGCGAGAGGAATGCATCTGAAATGCCGGGCGCGCGTTCGAGGTCTTCGTACGTTTCGAAGAGTGGCACCACCGGCAGCATGCAGCGGAGCTGGCCATCCTCTTGGTAGGTAAGGCCGACTTCTTTCGCCAGTACGTAAACTGTCAAGAGGTCGACTAGGTTACGCGTCATACTGACGATGAGTGCACCCACTCCAGCGGGACCATGTTTACGAATGTGCCGGGCTACGACTGCGAGGGTGTCACGTGCTTCAGTCGCTTCCTTCGGTAGCGACATCGAGGCGTGCGTCAGTGGCCGCGGCGTCGAGAGTTCATGATTCAGAAAGGCGAGTTTATCCGCCTCCGACCATGTGCTGAAATTCTTGGCGTCATTGACACCGGCCGCAGCCATCATTTGGCTGAGTGCAGTTTCATAGAACTCGCTGTTCTGACGAATATCGATACGCGCGAGGTGTAAGCCGATACTGTTGAGCAAACGCAGCAGAGGGCGCACACAGCTGTTGGCGCTACGTGTCGCTCTGGCTTCGTCCAGCCATGCGGAGAGTTGATTGAGATGATCGCGCAGCGCTTGTTCCGTCAGCGTGTCAATCTGCTCAGAGAGCAGCGTCACATAACTGAGCCACGGCTCTTGCGTAGAAGCGTCGGCGCCCCATGCCTCAAGCTGTTTTAACAAGGGCTTTGGCACTTCGCTACGTGCCTCGGAGAAGGTCAGCCTCTGCGCGAGCTCTTGCAACCGAGTGCGAATAATCTGCACTGCGGTGCTGCGCATCGTTTCGAATGTCTCGGCAGTCACTTCGGCGGTGACGAGCGGGTGGCCATCGCGATCACCGCCGACCCATGAACCGAATTGCAGGTGTGGCAGCTCTTCAAGTTGAAGTGGCGCTTCCTTAGGCCATGTTTCGCGCCAAGCGTATTCGAGATTTTCGTCGAGACGATTGAACACCGAGGGGAAGACTTCGCGCAGATAGTAGAGCAGGTTCTCGAGCTCGTCTTTGACCTGCGGCTTGTGCATGTAGATCTCCCCAGTCAGCCAGAGCCGCTCGATGATGGCGCGCACTTCGTTGGCATTTTGTTCGGCTTCACGCGGCGTGCGTTCGCGTTCGCGGTGGCGTAGTAGGCGCACGATTTCGCGGTGAATGCCGAGTACCGACCAGCGCTTCGCTTCAGTCGGGTGTTTGGTAAAGACAGGCTCGACCCACAACTCGCTGATTTGCTTGCGTACAACTGCTGGTTTAATCCGGGCCTCTTTGAGGCGACTCAAATAGTGCCCCCAATGCCCAGGCTCACAGGCTGCGCCGAGAGTGGCTTCGCGCGTGCGGCGCATACTGTTGGCGACATGCTCTTCTGCTAGGTTGAGTAGCTGAAAATAAAAAGAAATCGCTTGCACGCAGGCATCGTCCAAATGATCGGGAGAGACGCGTTTCAACCGGCCTTTGATTAAACCGGCAGCCTGCTCCTGGCCCATCGATTGCAGTACATCAACGAATGCATCGACCAGGAAAGTGTGTTCGGCTTCAACCTGATTGAGGCCCTGTTCGACAAGTTTTAGAAATTTTTGGTTGGTCGTTGTTTTCATTAATAAGTCTTGGCTGTGCATATTAGGCCTCTTGATCGATGCGGGCTGGCATTCGGCATAAGCAAGAATTGATCCAGTCCATTACCCGCATTAATAAATGCAATAGTGTCATATTGGAACAGACCAGAATGCCGAGAACCAAATTCAACTTCGCCGTGATTCGTAGGCTGTCGTGCCAAGACATGCTAAATCCGCAGCCGCTGATGGTCCGCAGCGACTGGATACGCTGACTCAGCCTAGCCTTTCTTCGAGAGCTTCTTCGACTTCTTTTTCAGCCCTTTAATCAGCTTCTTCACCTTCTTGCGTTGGTCCTCGCGGACAATGTAACCAATGCAGCGGTCGGTACCACAGCCACAGGGGTGATCCAAGAAATGCTCCATATCATAGCCATAATCATAAACAAGTTCTTCGCCCTTTTTGATGTCTTTACGTGCGACGACCCAGATCTCCCCTTCGCAATTCAGCGCTTCGCAATTCCCATCACAGGAGTGGTTCATGTAGCGCGCGGGGTTCTCACCCAAACGTCCATCGATATCCCAATCATCATCGAGCTCGAAAATATACACCAAGCCCTCGCCAGTGGTGCGCGCTTGCTCCTCCCACTCTAGCGCACGGCGATTGGACTCTTCTTTGGAGATCTTCTCTCCGACGTATTGGATGATGTCGGCACCTGCCTCGATATCACACGTGGCAAACAAGCCACGTTGGTGGATCGAAGATTGGTCAACTTTGCAAAGCGGTTGGTCTGACATTGAAATAACGAATTGTTGATTAATAAATTTAAAAACTACTCGGCCTTGAGCCCACGGTTCATCAATGCCTGCAATGCGGACAAAGGCTCCTGACCCTCATACAGAATGGCGTGGATTTGCGATAGGATTGGCGCGTCCATACCCTGTTCGTCGCAGAGTCGCTTCATACAGTCTGTGGCACGGTAACCTTCGACCACCGCCTTCTGCCCACTGACGATCGACGCAGGCGTCTCACCCTGCCCGACACGCTCACCAAAGGTGCGGTTGCGGCTCCAACTGCCGGAGCAGGTCGCCACCAAATCGCCAAAGCCGCTCAAGCCGTAGAAGGTTTCCTTCTGACCGCCGAGCAATTGACCGAGCCGCACCAGCTCATTGAGGCTGCGCGTAAGTAGCGCCGCCTTAGCATTGTCGCCCAGTTTCAAACCGTCACACATCCCCGAGGCGATGGCATAGACATTCTTCAGCGTACCGCCCAGCTCGGTGCCGCGCACATCGTTCGACAGATACGCTCGCAGCGAGGCATTGCTAAAGGCTTGTTGATACGACTCCGCAGCCGCGAAGTCTGCGTCCACTGCCAGCGTCACAGCCGTAGGATTACCCGCAGCGACCTCACCTGCAAAGGTCGGGCCAGACAAGGCACCGCATGCCACCTCAGGAAAGATCTCATTCACAATTTCGGACGGCGTCTTAAAGCTGTCGAGTTCGAGGCCTTTGCACATTACGAGGAAAAGCTTCAACTGCCAGGCGACATCGCTGGCCGCACGCACGCTCAGGCACAAGTCGCGCAGCGCCTTGGAGGGACAGGCGAGAAAGACCACCTCCGCCTCCATCAGCACGGGCGCAAGCTCGCAACCGATTTGAATCGCATGCGGCAGCTTATAGCCTGGCAGGTAGTCCACATTCTCACGCGTGGAGGCGATCGCCAAGGCGTGCTCCATACGGCGAGGGACTAATGTCACGGAATGTCCGCAACGATCTAAATGCAAGGCCATGGCAGTGCCCCAGGCACCGGCTCCGAGAATACAACAGTTCATAGGTAAGGAATTAGGAAGTAACAATTAGGACGTAGCGCGGAGAGGGAGAATCGAAACGTTTTTGCCCGGAAGGGGTAACTGCCGCGGGTGCCCTGTAAGGCGATGAAGAGATATGGATCAATGCCGACTGCGGCAGCTTGCGGATATTTTACGATGGGAATTTCCCGTTTTTGACCTCCTCGGCATATTCCGCGAAGGCGCGTTTCACTTGCTCACCCAGCTGTGCGTATTGCTTTACAAACGATGGCACATAACCCGTGGTCATGCCCAGCAAGTCATTGGTCACTAGGATCTGGCCATCACAATGCGGGCCACTACCGATACCGATCAGCGGCACCGTCAGCGCCTGCGCAATCGCGCCTGCCACGGCGCCATCGACCATCTCACAGATCACTGCGAAGCAGCCGACCTGCTCCAATGCCAAGGCATCGTCCACCAATATGACCTTCTCCGCCTCACTGCGACCATACTTACGATAGCCACCGAGTTGATGAAACTGCTGCGGCAGTAAGCCGATATGAGCCAGCACTGGGATGCCCGCGCGCGTCAGGCGCTCGATCGTAGGGGCCATCGTTGCGCCGCCTTCGATCTTGATCGCCTCTGCGCCGGCCTCTTGCATCAAACGACAGCATGCACTCAACAGGTCGGCGAAGTCGCCATGCGCGACGGCGAAGGGAATGTCGGCGACGAGCAGTGCTTTCGGCTTGGCACGCGCCACCGCCGCGGTGTGGTGCAGCATCATCTCTAGCGTCACCGGAATAGTGGTCTCGAAGCCCAATTGTGTGGTGCCAACCGAGTCGCCGACTAGAATCAGGTCGACGCCCGCCTCGTCCGCATAGCGAGCGATGATCGCATCGTATGCGGTGACAGCGACAATCGGCCGTTCACCCTTAAGCAGGGAAATAGTTTGTGTAGAAATTCTCACGATTAAGGAATTTACATTGATTAAAAAAGTTCAGCAGCCACAAATCATGGTCAACTTCGCAGTTTAGACAATCATTTGTCGTCGCAGAGGTTATCACCACAAAGTATCGCAAATACCAGCTGAATTGACCGCCGCCCCTTAATGATCCACTTTTATTACAAGTGGCGCTACCGCCGCTCCCAATATGCTGGGGCCTTCACGCTGCCGAAGCAGACCAAGCACGGCCACGCATTTCGCGGCAACTTCGGCAGCTATCTAGCGCAGCCATCGGTCAGAGGTCGCAACTTCTCACATTTCGACCTGCCTAGACAACGCAAACGCTGGTTGCGGATCGCATTCACGCTGCTACTGGTGCTGACCTTGGGCTGGTTGATCTACGAAAGTGCCGCCGCAATGGCGATTTTCCGCTAGGTGGGAGAAGAGTTGAAACTGGGATCCTCAAAGTGGAAGCGACACTCTTGTCGCTTTTTTTACTGAACCCGTGGCCGAACAAAGCGACACTCTTGTCGCTTTTTCACTGAACCCGTGGCCGAACAAAGCGACACTCTTGTCGCTTTTTCACTGAACCCGTCGCCGAACAAAGCGACAGGAGTGTCGCTTTTTTACTGTACCCGTCGCCGAACAAAGCGACACTCTTGTCGCTTCCACGTACTTGAGGCAGACGTGCCAGCCACAAAGGCTCTAGACGCAAAAAACTCTACGCCCAAAGGCGTAGAGTTGATTCTGAAACAAGAATAAGCGATCAACGAGAATGGCTTTCACCGAATCATCTTGAAGGCGACACAACTAAGGCGTCACTTCCTCCCAGATTCCAGTGCTTATCCGATTCAGCCAAGCACCACCACCGCTTTTACTCTGCACGTACGCCCAACTACTGTAGTTCCAGTGATAGAAATAAGATGGGGAGGCTTTAGTAGCCCACAGCCAAGTCGATAAGCTGTCCGACCAGAACCAGAATTGCTCAGTGCTACCGGACGAAGCGATATAGATCCAACCGAGATCCAGACTATATGCCCATGACGCCGCGGATGCGCTATCATAACCAAAATAGCCAAACCAATCGAGATAATACCAGCTACTGCCGAGGCTGACTGCCTCAGAGAGTGCTGCTGGCAGAGTATCCACGGGGTCGACTGGGGCTGGCCCATCCCACTCGATCGGTTCATAGACAACCGAGCCCTCGGGCGATTCAGAAATCGCAACGGCAGGGAACGAATCAACTGGAGTGCCCTGAGGATCAGGATCAACACTAACAACAATGCGGAGATAGCGTATCGTGCCGGGCTCAACAACCACCGTGTCTTTCACAGTCACTCGCGCGGTGTAGCCTTGGTCGAGCACGCTGGTCACGTTGACCTTATCAATTAATCCTCCATCTCCGGTGAGCGAATCCATCCCTATCAATTGGTCAAAGGGGCCCTTGATCGTCACCAATGTCTCAGGCGAGTTGAACGCCTCGTTATCATCCGCTTGCACTGTGTAAATTAAGTCTGTCGAACGTGTCACGATGTCGAACGCTACATACTGGTAATCCAACCCTTCGAACTCCGTCAGTCCAAATGTGATAGGGAGTTGGCCAGCTTCTGTATCAAGATCCGCAGGATTCCGGTTGAAGGCATAGGCCAAGAAGTTCGCGATTTCCTCATCCGTCCCAGCAGCATCCGCAGGGAATCCAGGATACTGAGCTTCCCAATCAGCTTCGCTGACAGTCAACGGCTGGAATTTAATCCCAAACAGTCCGTCGTCGTCAGTGGTATTCGTGGCAGACATATCAGTGCTTCTGGCCTCTACCGGACTAATGATCCACCAGGGATTGCCGGCAGTTGCGACCAATGCCGAGCTTTCGCCGATAATTTGCGACTGTTGAACCGCATTGGTGGAATCCAGATCAATCGAAATTATCCACAGGTATTCGTCGAGGACGCTATCCTCCTCGAAACCCTGGATAATGTCATTCAGTCGAGCGCCACTTGGCAGGGCGAGATCCAGATCTAAATATAGGATATCGCCATCAGGCTTGGCCTCACTACGACCTTCCATCAGCTGTTGAATAGTAAAGTCCCCGAGGTTGATCGAGACACTGAAACGTGCCTTCAAGCGTCCCACAAATTCAGCTTCGGTCTCGGAAAGAATTTCCGCTACTTCTTGGGAAAGCGCCAAACTCTCGCGCCGAGCACCCAACAAAGTAACTTGGGTGGTCCAAGTCTCATCGGCTTCAATACTACCCAAGCCTATATTCTGTACGCTAAAGCGCAGGCGCATCGGCGCCTCGCTGTAATACTGCAAGTCTTCATCGAGATCGAAGGCGACTTCGACCACACCTGACTCGCGCGGGTCGAGATAGTTATTTACACCGTCGCTGCTCTCAGCCAACGCGAGTGGATTCGGGTTATAAATCCTAAGAGCGGGCAAGCGCGTGATACAAACATCGCGATTCTCGGTAACCAAGATATTGTTTGCTTCACTAAATTCAGCGAGGGCATCATTCGTATCAATCTTAGCGATTAGGTAATAGCAGCCTTCTGGTATCGAATCGCCCAGTTGAACTGGCCCGATGAAGCGCACGAGATTTCCAGAGTCGAAGTTGCCTTCGACCTGGCTGACAGTGCCTAGAACGATGTCGTCACTGTTACCATAGATTCGGTCAATCGAGAGGCGAATCTCCAAGTCAGCAGAGGTAAATGCAGTCGCAGTCGCGATCACATCCACACCTTGGTTGGTCGCTTCAACCGTGATATCCAAATATTCCGTGCCGAGTAGTTGATTCGGAGCACCAGCAATACCAGCCACATCCAAAACGTACTCGCCAGGTGTATAGTTAATTGCGGAAACAATTAGGTCGGGCTGAGAATTCGTCTCCACTCGGACATTATCGATCACCGCGAAGTCGCCCTGCGTTGCCGCTCCCTGTGAATAGCGCCATTCGATGATTCCATTGTCTGGGACAAGAATACCAGGGTCTACCTCAGCAAATGGTTCATTTCCAGAGATCGAGTCAATCACAACGCCGTCCACCAAAACAGAGAGGACGTTCAGATCACTGCCACTAAAAATCGCCCAATCAAACTTCACTAGACTTGAGACAGGGACCCGCAGCTGGAACGAAGCTTCATCTCCTTGCTTAAGTGCAGGGCTCTGCGCGCCCTCATTCTCCAGGAAAATTTGATCGTCATCAACGGGAGTATTCCCCGCATCATCTCGACCAAACCAGAACGCAGCGCTATCTAGCACGTTTTCAAATGTGCCCAATGCAATCGGCGAAGTGGCGTCGTCCAAGGCTATTTGCAGGCTGATACCTGTCACTTGGAAGACTGCGATCTGAGAGAAGAATAAGTTATTCGCCTCGCCATTTACTCCAGTGCCATCCGGACGCAAGCCCTGCTCTTCAACTTCAGTATTCACGTCGATTTCGACACCCAGATAGTAATTACCCTCGGCCAAACCAAATGGCAGAGTAGCAACCAAATTGGCGGGATCCAGATCTGCGCCTGAAGCGACCTCGGTGGCGACGGTAGCGGTGCCTGTGCCAAGTACGACGACTGAGGCCGTATCCAGCAATAGGTCATCATTTATCTGTGCAATATATACGGTGTAATTAAAATCACTGCCGACCGCTAAACTACCATCTCCCGAATTTGTGAAAGTCAGATCAATATCGACAGAATCACCAAACGCATAGGAAGGATTCAAACCTGTAATCGAGCTGGAATCACCGGTCAAATCAGGTAGTCCGATTTGAATGGAAGCTTCACCCGTAAGTGAATTGTTATCGCTCTCGTTCGACTCAGAAATCTGCCCATTTGCAGGATCGCCAGCCGACCAATCGACATACGCTCCAAAGTAATAGAACTCTTGTGCATATGTAACTACGGGCAAGGTGAGTGCACCGAGAGGGTTCGGAAGATAACCAATGGAATTTTGATCGTAGGTTCTGGTTGCCCCCGCAGCGATACCAGCGGTATCGGTAAACGTCAGGAGAACGACTGAATCCGTTTCCGCCCATTGATTATTTGTAAGAAGACGGACTTCTACATCGAATGCGGCACCCGGCTCAATCGCATTGCCAGTATTTACAATATCGAAGGACCAAGCCTCTATCGTGCCACCCGCCTGATAGGAGGGGCCGCCATCCACGCTGATTCCATTTGCTTTGAGGTTCGGCAACTCTGTAATTGTTAGGTTATCCACCCAGCCGCGGTCTTCACCGCCAGAACCCTCGTCATCCTTAATGTAGGACCAAGTCAGACGTTGTTGGCCAGGAGTCAAGGCGACCTCAACACGGCGCCATTCTTCGTTTTCAGTGCCAAAAATGTCTGGCGTTGCCACAGCTCCATCCACCTCAAAACGAAGAAGGTCTCGCTGCAGGACGCCCGCGTTTAATTCGTTTTGAGAACTAACCTTCCACCAGAAAGAGACACGCACACCATTTGCAGGGTCTATATCTATACTAAACTTGGAGGTTTGATTATCTGCAACGCGAACATTGCTGACGGCATCCACATTGTCGAAAGTCTCAGTAGTTTGCCCTACCCAAGGTACATTGTCATTATCGTATGGTGCCAGTTCATCATTAACAATGACCAGACTCAGATCGCTTACGGTGCTAGCGGATAGATCTAAGCCATCAACGAGTCGCAGTTCACTGAGGATGAAGTCATTACTAAATAGGTAGAAACTGTTGTTCGTCTCGCTGAACTCAGTGATCAACTCCGTGCTATCAGCAAAGACTCCAAGGAAGAGACGCTCGCCAATGTAGCCTTCTGTCACAAGATTATCGCGAAAATCAACTTCATCGGGATTGACGAAACGGGTGTTGGCTGGCGCAGCGTTGATCGAACCGAAATTACCACTGTAGTTAAAATCAAGCAGCATGTAGTCGGCGTCGGGCTCGATATCCTTATCACGAGAGAATAATGCGGCAACTTGAATTGGCTCGTTGACTGCCCCCAAGCCCTGATTGGTCAGAGTAAAGTTGAGCGGAAGTGAGTTGGGCTCGACATAATTTGTCGCTGGATCGTTGATAAAATAATAGTTAGGTACTGACGTAAGCCCTGAAGTCTGCAAATCTGGCAATGCCACGATTTCAATCATCGGACCGCCAGCAATGAAGAGGTTATTATCTTCACCAGGGAATAGACCCGCAGTCCCAACTGGATCGGTAAACTCATCGACATAGCCGACGAACTCGCCTTCTACTGGAAGCGCAGATGGCTGCGTCGCTGCCACCACCGGATCTCCAAATATCGCGAGCGGATCTCCGTTTGCATCGGTGTAATCATCGATGTAGCCTATTACATAATAGAGCCCGGGATCGATATCAGTGTCCAAAGTGATAGACAGACCATTGACAGCAGGATCGCCACTGAAGATTTGCTTAGTGACTCGTACTTGGCGAACGAGGATATCATCAGGCGTTAACGGATCTCCGTCGGGACGATCAAAGATCGGGTCAGGAGAGAGGTAAATAGAGATGACGTAGTCTTCGGCTACAGAAGTGTCGGTTCCTTGGTTGCGACTGTTAACGGTCAAATCCAAGCTATCACGTTGAAGCACGTATGTGCCTGTGGCATCCACGGGCAAATAAATATCGTCGATCACCAGATCGGGTTGATCGATCTCAGTCACCTGAAGGTCATCGACATAGACAGCATCGCCGATTCCTTCGACTCCTTGCTCATAGACCCACTCAGCACGCCCATTCACCGGAATCACACGAGTGACATCTTCGATCCAACCGTTGGTATTACCTGAAATCTCGTTGTTATTACCGCCAGTGGCTCCGTTGATGACCCTGAAAAAGAGGCGGTTATCCGCGCTACTGGTTTCAGAGCGCCAATCGAAAGAGATGGCAACTGGTGTCGGCGTGGGGCCGAAGTAGTCATTGAAAGATGTGCTGAAAGAAGCGCTCTCAGCAACAGCAAGCGATGGGCTCTGCACAGAATCACCATCGGCATTGAAGATGAATGACTGGCCGAACCAGTTGCCGTCGCCATCCGTCGTAAAAACTAGCGGAGACGTCTGCTGATCAATCGCCTCGATGATGGTGAGACCCGAGATTTCAATGCGTGCATCTGTATATGCGGCGTTGTTTGCCTCACCATTCGGCTGCACAACGATATCATTGTCGTCGAGGATTTCAGGCTGCTCTGCGATCGTATTATTAATGTCTAATTCGACAGCCACAAAGAAGAAGCCTGCTGGCATTCTAGGCACGTCGTAACTGAATGAAAGTGCAGTCGCGAGAGTCGCACCCGGATCGAGATTTGCAGTTAGCGTTACTGGCTCTTCTGCATTCAGTTCGACGATTGCAGAATTATCTGTGCTGCGATCAGGGGAGAGAAAAATCCGAACGTCAAAGCTACTACCAGAAGGCAATGTGCCGTTGCCGATGTTCTCGACCAGTAGTTCAATATCGATGGTATCACTCGTAGCAGGATCGTAAGTTCCACCTGATGGTGGATTGATCACAGTTAAGCCATTCGGACCCGTAGGCACGACTAAGTCTGGGAGGAAATCGAAGGTGGTACTCGTTGCAGCATCATTATTCGTTTCGTCGTTTTCCTCAATTGCCCCAACTGGTTGTGTCGGGCCAGTATCCGCATCGACGACAATATAGTAGCTGCCTTGTGGGATATCGTTCGGCAGCTGAACTTGAAACTGCAGGCTACGACTTTGCGAAGCTACAAAATCATCTGTAATGTCGAGCGAAGTATTCACACTTGCAGTCAGATCGAAATCGAGCGCGATTCCTCCAACATTGGGAGATGTATTGAGCCATGCTTGGATTGTAAAAGTGTCCGTGATCGGACCTGTACCGGTGTTTTGAACCTCGAAAGAAACACTGATCGTCTCACCAGCTCCAACATCCTCGGGGAGTTCATTCACCGTCACCGAGATTGCGACTAGATCCGCAACACCGAGGTTGGAATTGGCAAAGAAATCCTGCCCGGGTAGGGACGGGTCGGTTTGTCCGTTCGCCAACTGGCCCACATCATTGATACCCGCAGTCTGTAGAAATCCGTCAGCGTCAACGACCGCAGAAAACTCTTCACCCGCACCAATGGCGAGGAATCTGTCCGACACTTCGAGTGCGGTCGGCAAATCTTTTTTGACATTCGGGAAAAGGAAGCTTCCTTGCGCGTCGTA
The DNA here is from genome assembly GCA_002430605.1 of Opitutia bacterium UBA5964. Classification (GTDB taxonomy): domain Bacteria; phylum Verrucomicrobiota; class Verrucomicrobiia; order Opitutales; family Coraliomargaritaceae; genus Lentimonas. The sequence goes on from DJBY01000082.1 coordinate 13,938, forward strand.
AAGAGGCAACCCGAGTTGACCGCCTTCATGATTTAAGCCCCAGCCGTATAGCGTGCCATCGTCCTTCAATCCGAGCGTATGCGCGGAGCTCGAAGTCGATGCAACCGAAACATCGACCCAGCCGACGGTCGTGCCAACCCGAGCCGGTGTTTTCTCTAAACCATTACCGCCGGTGCCGAGATTCATACCGCTACCCCACACCCACAACTGCCCCGTTTGGGTCGCGGTATTGCGCAAGGCAAAGGTCGCGTTGTAACCACCGAAAAGATCGCTCCATCCAGCGGCCGTGCCGACTTGAGTCGGAGCAACCACCCCGATTGGGGGGTTGCCATTGACTAATATGCCCAACTCATACCCGCCATTCTGGGCAGAATTACCGCTGCCCCATGTCCACAGCGTGCCATCCGAGCGAATCGCATGCGAGTGCGCTTTGCCTGCGGCAATCGCTATATAGGGGTTCGCGTCAAAAGGTGCTTGGATACTCGTCCGAATATCCAGATCAGGATCATTAAAAATAGGGCCGAATCCAAGCTGCCCGTAACTATTGCCGCCCCAGACGAAAAGTAAACCGGTGCTCTTACGCGCCATCGAGTGAAATTCCCCAGCGGCAATCTCAGCCCAATCGGTGGCGGTGCTGATTTGCACCGGATCCACACGATCCGTAGTCGTTCCATCGCCAAGCTGGCCACGCGTATTCGAGCCCCAAGCCCACAAAGTACCGTCCTTTTGTATCGCAAGCACGTGAGCCGATGCTGCGGGCGTGCGACTGACCGAGACCTCTCTCCACTGCTCAGGCGGCAGAATTTGCTGAATTTCGCCCGGCGCAACCGCGGTCGCAATGGCGCCCCAGACGAACAGATTGCCATTGGCATCAACCACAGCACCGAAGTCGTCGCCGACGGACATACTGTAATCCTGGGTCTGCGCCTGCGCGCCGATCTCAGCCGCAAAAAACCATAATACGGGAAGGAGAGCAGACCGCGTGAAGCGGCGGACTTTTTTGAGTCTAAGTATAGTATCCATGAGGAATCTCTCTTGCTCGGGTTAAAATTAGCGAAGGCGGCGATTACTGCGACTCGAGGTATCAACGGCTGCGCCGTCGGCGGCGGTAACTTTGCTGGTATCTTTTTCATCCTGCTCACCAGTGCGCTCGATTGCCTTGAGTTCAGAGGGCTCCTTGGCAATCGCTGCGGCAGCTTCGTCGGCTAGCTTGCTGGCATCTTCTTCGGCCTGCTTGCGGGCGCGCTCGATTACCTTGAGTTCAGTGCGCTCCTTCGCCATCGCTTCGGCTCGACGTGTCTGCGCTCGGAAATCTTCTATGTCCTGCAGCGTTTTCAAATCTTCCGGCGCCAGTTCATATCCAGGCACATCCGCTGGCACCACGCCCATTTGGTTGAGCACCCGTGGGTCGATGATATCGCGGTAAGTACTGCCATCCGGATTCAACGTCTTCGCGGTGATAAAGATAATTAGGTTACGTTGCTCGATCTTGTCGGAGTCACTGCTAAATAAGCGCCCGATTCCCGGAAGGTCGCCCAATATCGGCACTTTTGATCCGCTATTCGTTACAATATTTTCAACTAGGCCGCCAATCGCTAAAGTGAAGCCGTCTTTAACCATAATCGACGTCTCGGTACGGCGACTCGCAATTCTTGGAGCATCGGTGCCCTCAAGATCTACAAATCCAATTATACTAGACACCTCGGGAACAATATCAAGATTGATGAAACCGGCACTGTTCACATGCGGAGTCACATCCAGCTTAATACCAATATCTAAGAACTCATACCCGTCAAGCTGCCGCACACTCTCTCCACCCTCCTGAGAATATGTATATTGAGCCAGCGGATACTGCTCACCAATGACTATTTTTGCTGCGGTATTATCGAGCGTCACCACGGTGGGATTTGAGACCAACTTAATGTCGTCTTTCTGATTTAATGCACTCAAAACGACTTCAAACTGGCCTGCAGAGAACACCGCGGTGTCCAAGCGACTGGTGCCGGCCAAACTCGTCATTGTGCGAGTGAGGTCAGTGCCATTTCCAGATAAAACTCCATTCCCAGAGTTAGAAAAAACTCCATTCTCAGAGACAAATGAAAGTCCATCCTCAGAGCTAAAGCCATTCCGACTGCTAGAATTAGAGCCACTCGAACTGTTAGAATTAGAGCTATTATTACTCGTATAATCACGTGCCGAATTATCATCGCTACTCCGATTCCGCGACCACTGACGCTCGAACGGCCCCGCGGAGACGCCGTAGCCGCTGAGGGAAGCCCAATCAATACCGACATTCTTTGTATCCGTATTCGTGACCTCGATGAACTTCGACTCGATCATGACCTGGGCTGTCGCTTTATCGAGTCGTTCAATGATCTCTTGGACCTTGTTCATCCGCGACGGGCGCTCGGTAATCACCAACGCATTACTGCGTGCATCAACTTGCACACGACCACCGGCAGCGGTATCGATCAGCGGAGCGATCGAGTTTTGCAGCTCTGCTGCACTCGCATAATTTAAAACGAAGACGCGGGTATCGACGGGCTCGGTAGTCAGCTCTTCGATACTCTTAATCCGAATAATATTACGATCCTCAACATACGT
>DJBY01000135.1:0-1674 GCA_002430605.1 Opitutia bacterium UBA5964
TAGCGATGTCCCCGAAGACCTTGGAGATCGTGGCACCATTTCGCTCGATGCCGAAGGGCAGATTTTCCTGGGCGCGCGACCACAAACACTCGAAGCGATGCAGGCCGCGATCAAGGCGTCCTTGTCCGACAATCCTGAGTTGCGTATTCACGTCCGCGCCGATCGCGCCACTCCTTACCACACTATTAAAGAGGTGCTCCGCTCGTGTGCCGAAGTCGGCGCTTACGAAGTGATTTACGCCACCTATCAATCTCGGTGAGGATTAATTTGAAAAATGGCACAATTAAGAAAACGAGCAGACGAGAAGGGCGGGGTGCCGATCGCACCAATGATTGATGTCGTTTTTCTGCTGCTTATTTACTTCATGGTCGCGTCCACCTTGGAGCGTCAAGAGGCCGACCTTTCGTTTCAGTTGCCTGGTACGGTCGAGCAGTCCGAGCCACTGGACTTACCTGATGAGCAGATCATTGAAATTCGCCCCGACGGCCAAGTCGTGGTCAACGATTATCCGTATGACGCTCCAGATGTGTCGCAGTTCAATGAGCTCGCTTCCATGCTGAGTCGCTTTCGCGAAGCCAGCAGCGCTAATAAGGTCGAAGCCATTGTCACGATTTCACCCGCAGATGCAGTGCCGCATGCGCAGATCGTCAAAGTGATGGATGCCTGCTCTCTCGCTGGGATCGAGGCCGTCAACTTCGCTTTGGGCGATGATACTTGAAGGCAACGAATGATTATTGCTGCTTGAGGATACGTAGTTGCGAGTGCGCCCGCTCAATTTGAGAAATCTGTGCTACGCTGGCAAACGACAGGCCAGTGGAGAGTGCGTCCGCTTGAGTGGCGGTTGGGGCGATCACGCTGAGGCTCTGCCAACGTGTGTTGGGTCGGCCGCTGATTGGATCGATCAAATGGTGGTAGTTGCCGTTGGTCGAAAAAAGGCTGCCGTAGCTGCCGCTGGTGGCGAGTGCTTGATTGTCGAGCTCGGCAACTTCGTGGATTTGCTCGGGCTGCTGTGCGTCTTTAATCCCAATGCGCCAGGGGCGCTGCTCGGGATGTGGGCCGATGGCGCGGGTTTCGCCGAGCTCAATCAGCACGTGCTGATAGCCTGCATTTTTGAGGATGCTGCTGATGTGATCAGTGATGAAGCCTTGCGCGATGCCATTGAGCGTCAATTGCATGTTTGGCTGATTAAATTGAATCGTGCCGGCATCGTAGTTCAGATGTTGCCAACCAGTGCGGGCGAGTGCTGCGCCGAGCGCTGCTTCGCTTGGCCCTGCGGTGGCATGGGGAGATTGCTCAAAGTGCTGCGCGTAGGCTTGCCACAGCGGTTGTACGGTGGGGTCGAACAGACCTTGGCTCAATTGATTCGCTTGTCCTGCTGCGTCGAGCAGTGCCTGCCACTCGGGCGCGGGGGCATCGAGTCGGCCAGTTCGGTTGAGTTGGCACAATTCGGAGTTTGGCTGGTAGAGACTAAACAATGATTCGAGGCGGCGGATTTCTGCGAAGCAATGCTTGAGGACTGTTTGCGCGCTGGCGCGATCCTCAGTATAGAGTGTAAAACTGCCTTCAGCGCCCAGCGTATAGCCGCGCCATGTGACAGGCTGCAATCTGCTGCTGGCTGAGGCCATCTGTCCGAGGTTTAGCCCCGCCGCACTGGCGGCCAAAATCTTAATAAAT
>DJBY01000135.1:1893-3366 GCA_002430605.1 Opitutia bacterium UBA5964
GGGCTGAGGGCTGAGACTTGAGGTGAGATGTCTTAGGGTCGGCGCGATTTGCGTAGCCAGCCGCCGATGCCTGAGGTGATGAGGATGATGATGGCGACCGCGGACAGGTCCATTGCGGTGCGGCCGCCCCAGCCGAACAGGCGTCCGGCATGCAAGTCGAGTAGCACGCGGTAGAGTGAGACGCCGCCACCTTGAAAGGATTCGAGTAGGGCGCTGCGGTCGGCGGGGCTTAATTCAATCGTATTGAGCGGGCTTACGCCGTAAGCGCCTTGGAAGCGGTCGAACTGAAGCCAATCTGCGTCGGGCGTCCAATTGCCATCGGCGCTGATCAGCACCGGCCTGTCGTCGATGGTTGTGCCGACTGCGGTTAAAATAGTGTAGGGGAGTTGGCTGCTGTCGACGGTTTCGATTAGCTCGCCGTTGGCGGTTAAGTAGATCAGCTGTGTGTCAGTGGCGATTACGACGATCGGGTCGCCTGTGATGATGCCGAGCGGTTGACTGCCGCTGGTCAGCGGCGCGGCGTTGTAGAAAAGTTGTCCGTCGAGATGCGCCAGTGTATCTGATTGGCTGATACGGTATGCTTGGATGCTGGCGCCGCTGGCCATGCCATAGCGATTCAGGATAAAGCTGTGTTTAATCTGTATCTGATCGAGTTTGAGAAACTCGGTGTGGTTGAGCGCCAGTCCGGTGATGGAGAGGCTCAACAGAAAGACTGCGGAGGTGATGCCCAGCCAGCGATGCCAAGCGAGGATCGTGCGTTTACGTGGGATTTGGAGGCTCATTGTGCGAGTGCCTGCTGATGTAGGTGAAGTGCGAGTTTGGAGAGTCGAGTCAGGGCGTTGACAGAGAGCGTTGCACCGCTGATGCCATCGATCTTTTTATTCAGTCGGTTGTTATCGCCGAGTTCGAGTCCCTTAAATTGATCGGTGAAGAACGGGTAGCGCACTTCCCAGCCATGGCTCTCGCGGTAGATCAATACCTGCATCGCTAGCATTTGATTATTTTCGATCACAAAGCCTGTGGTGATTGGTTTGACCTTACCGATTTCTTCGAGGATCCAGGCGGTGCGTGCGCCGCTTTGCCAATAGCGGATGCGCATGCCGCGGTAGTCGTGCCCTAGAACTTGTTTGATCGATGCCTGGGTGTCTTTGGTCAGCCATAGCACTTTCTGCTCGGGCTCGCCTGCAAAGCTTTGCTCAATAAACACCTCGGGCTGCAAATACACAGACTCAAGCGCATGGCTGCTCGTGCTGGAGAAGAGCCAGAGCATGAGTGCGAGGCGTGCAGTGGTGAGGCGTCGTTGCATAGCAGGGTGAAACTGCGAAAAGTGCCGGTGCTTGCCAAGAGTGCAAGCGCCGGTAGTTGAAAGCTCGTTTAGAATTGGTAGCCGACACCAAGATTGACGACACTGTCAATGCCATCGTCTTGAAATTGATCTGCATCGCTGGTGTCTTGGTAGTCCAGCTTGAACAC
>DJBY01000135.1:3560-4180 GCA_002430605.1 Opitutia bacterium UBA5964
TCGAAGTATTCGTAGTCGCTGAAACGCGCGTAGATACCAATGTCGCCATACTTTTCGCTGAGTGTCCAACGGTAGGAAGGTTCGATGTAGTAGCCGTATTGCGATTCTGCGTCGGAGTCGATATCGCCGTCGAGGTCCCAGCGCGCATACAGCGCTCGCAGGCTAAAGCCTCCAGTGGTGTATTGAATGTGCGCAGTGCTGAGTAGACCAGAGTAGTCTTTGCCGCCTTTGCTTTGATCGAGGTCATCTTGGTAAAGTACCGAGGCTGCGATCTCGAGCCCTGCGATGCCGGTGTATTTGACCCGGCCGGCAAGTGCGGCTTCGTCGTTGATGGCTTCAGATACTTTTTGCCGACCGCCGCGGATGTAACCGTCTTGAGCATTGAGGCCGGAGGTGATGCTGCCGTCGAAGGCGAAGCCAGTTTCAGTGCGGTAGCTGCCCTTGATTCCGCCTTCCCACCAGGTGCCTGGCAGGATGTATTTCTCAACGTTGTTACGCTCGACGCCGTAGAAGGTGTTGGGCTCGTGGGTTTCGTTGAGGATACCGACTGGCATCAGAAACACACCAACGTCAGTGCTGAACTTCTCGGTCCAATCCATGCGGATGAAGGCCTGCTCGAG
>DJBY01000135.1:4380-4557 GCA_002430605.1 Opitutia bacterium UBA5964
GCCGTGTTCTAGCTCGATCTCAGAATAGAGTGTGATCCAGTCGTTGAACTCGTGGTTGAAAAACAACACGAAGCGGTGGAAGTCGATTTCGTTGTCGGCGCCGTTATTGAAATTGGCATGCAGCTCACCGTAACCACCAATCGAGGTGTTGGTATACCACGCGGGCAGGTTGAAGGC
>DJBY01000135.1:4658-7017 GCA_002430605.1 Opitutia bacterium UBA5964
AGCTGAGCGATCGCTGTGCTGGCTTCAGCTTTGGCGCTCGCGGCTGCAGTCTTGGCAGACGCGAGTTCCGTGCGAGTCGTGGCGGCTGCGGTTTGGTTCGCGCGCACGATTGCAGAAAGTGCTTCGATTTGTTGCTGCTGCGCTTGGATCATTTGCCACATCTCGGCTTGCGAAGGCAGTTCCTGTGGCGCCTCTTGGGCTGCGAGCGTGCCCACCAAGGCCGCGCTGCAAAGGGTGAGGAGGGTGATTATTTTGTGTCGTTTCATGGGAGATTGCTTAGCTGGCTTCATGTTGGGACTGAGTCTCAATAACGGCAGTGCGGCCTGTCAACTTTCTTTTTGATACTGTGTCTCATTTTCTTTTAGCTAATTGACCCTATCAGTATTTGTTGTGCGACTCTGAAGATCGAGCGAATCGCCGTGCTGCACGCTTTTCACGTTGACCCCAGCCAGCTAGTCATAAATCTAGCCCACTTTGATTTGCTCCCGTAGTTCAATGGATAGAGCGGCGGTCTCCGAAGCCGCAAATGGCAGTTCGAATCTGCCCGGGAGCACCACCTTTGAATCATTGTGATTCAGTAGTTAACAGGTCGTTTTGTAGTGATCGGTAAGTAGGCCCATTTTCCTTTTAATTTATTGGTGCATACCGTTTGAGGCCTGCCGCGGCATTAGCCGTTGGCAGCAGCTACTCGGCTTGATCAGTTCGCGCCTTTCTGGCCGCCATGCAGAGAAACAACGGAATGCGTTGACGGCGAAAAAAAGTCTCATCGGACTTAAAGTTTTCCCTGATGGGTTTGGCCTCACGGATGCTCTCTACTTGGAATCCGCAAGCGCGTAAGGTAGCGAAGTGATCCTCAATTGTGCGGTGATACTTGACTACGCTTGCGCCCATCCAATCGGTTACGCGTTTGCCGGTTTTGAAATAGTCATCGACGATCCAGTCCTGGCGCAAGCCTTCCAACTGCGGCATGATGCGCGAGGTGATGGCAGGATGCTCGACCGAAAACACAAACAGTCCATCGGGCCGAAGCGCTGCGTGGATCTTCCGGAACAGTGGCTCTAGGTCTGGCAGGTAATGCAGTGCCAATCGTGAGCAGACGCGGCTGCAACTGGCAGCGGGGAAGGTCCAATCTTGCAGCTGCGAGCGCACGACTCGCCCTTTGGTCGCTTGCAAGGTGATAGTGGCTTGAGTGATCATGTTCTGCGAGCCGTCAACGCCTAGATAGGACGCGGCACCTGCCGCGAGCAGTTCTTTGCCGAACTCGGCGTTGCCACAGCCAAGGTCAAGAAAGTCCTGGTGGCGGACGTCGCCCAAAAGCTCGATAATGACTGGACGCTCGAGTGTGTTGTTGGCGCTGTCTGGGCGCTCACGATGCTTCGAGTAAGTGTCGAAGACATTGGCGTCATCGTAAAAAGAAGATCCTTCGTAGCTCATTAGAAATGCGTGGTATTTTTAGGCGACTAACAAAATGGATTGAGGTATGCTGCAGTCAGCTCGCACCAGGCGATTGATCGAGTGGCGCTCGCGCTTTGCGCATCTGCAGATGCGGGCGCTAATACACACTCATTTCGTCGAGGACTTGCTGTTTGGATTGCTGCAGGCTGGGTTGGACGATAGTGGCTGCCAGTGCTGTGGCTTCTTCGCTGCGCCCGAGCTTACCGAGCACGCGCACCTTGTGGAGATCGAGGATCTGCCGGCGCAGTAAGTCATCGTTGGGGCTGCCCTTGCGGACTTTGTTCCAATGCAGCAGCGCTGCCTTCCAGTCGGGGCTGGCGAGGTCGTAGTAGGCCTCGCCGAGGCGCATTTGTGCGTCGAAGTTGTCCGGCTCTAGGCGCACCGCGGTTTGGAAGGCTTTGAGCATTTCGCGGTCGAGGGCGTCGCGGCTAAAGATTGCTTGTTCGATAAATGGCTCGCGAAAAGTGTAGAGGATCTCGCCGAGTGCGTAGTGGTAAGCGGGCACCTCGGGTTCGAGCGTGATGGCGTTGAGGGTGAAGGTGAGCGCCGCTTTGCCTTTGCCAGTCTCGGCGAGGTGATTGCCGATCTGCTGCTTGACCACTGCGATCTGCGGATCGAGCTCGTCGGCCCTGAGGAAGGCTTTAAAGGCCTCGTCGTTTTTACCAATACGGCGGAGTAGTTTTCCGTAGAGTATGAGCGCGCTGAGGTCGTCAGGGTTCTCGGCCAGATAGGTGCGGTACGAGAAGATCAGTTCGTTCAAGTGGCGCTCTAGATCGTCGCCGGAATAATACTCGGGATCGGCGGCGAGCTGTTGATAGATCTTTTGCTCGCGCTGACTGATGTCGAGCAGGCGCTCGGTATCGAGGTTGGATTGCTTGGTCTGGGCAGCCAAGCCACTGGTTAG
>DJBY01000135.1:7290-8146 GCA_002430605.1 Opitutia bacterium UBA5964
CGTGAGAGTGAGTGCTGTTGGCGGCAAGTTGGTTCCTGCTGGATCAATTTAGGCAGCTGGTTCGGCTTGGATGAATCCGGCGACGGTGAAGGCGATCAGCTCGTCTACGATTGTTTCAAAGTCGGTGGGGTCAAGTGTTCCCGCGGACAACTCTTGGAGCAGGACTTGTTCGATGATCGTACCGATCATGGTGCTAATTGCCATAAAGAAGCGGTATTGCAGAGCGGCCGTTGAAATGTGCGGACAACTGCGTTGCAGCTCGGTCATAAAGCGGGCGGAAAGTTCAGTGAAGAATTCTTTGTGGATGGTGCGGATAAAGTCAGCGGGTTCGGTGATGGCACGGCCGATCATTTGCATTAGGACTTGGTCTTTCTCTGCGTGGGCACTCTCAAACAGAGGGCGAAACAGTGCTCCGAAAATGGCATCGACTGGCACAGGATCGGCGGCGTACGCAGCGATCAAGGCGTCGAGTTGCTTGAGGCGCTCGAGGTTGATCGGTTCGAAGCGATTGCGGATCACGGCCAGCATCAGCTTGCGCTTGGAGCCGAAATGATAGTTCACCGCGGCGAGATTGACCTGTGCCTCACGAGTGACATCACGCAGCGTCATGGCGCGAAAGCCTTGCTCGGCAAATAGCTGCTCGGCGGCCCTGACAATTTCGCTGCGTGTCTTGTCGCCTTTGGGCAGGTCGGTGGTGGTCGGCATTGTGAGTGGGGTCGTTCGTTTTAAACATTTGTTTAAAAACCGAATCAGAGTCAAAGACTAATCTGAGCTGGCTCTGCGTAGTGCCGCTGGTGCGGCTAATTGAGAGCAAATCGCTTGAGCGAGATCGGAGTGTGGGCGACTCGCCCACATT
>DJBY01000135.1:8253-14515 GCA_002430605.1 Opitutia bacterium UBA5964
ACTCGCCCACATTGATGCGGTGTGACTGCAAAGGAGGGCGAGTCGCCCTCCCTCCTTTAGCCACTAATCGACGATGAAGCACAAAAAAGCCCCGTCGATTCATTGAGCGGGGCGGATTGAGGCTGCTTAAGCGATTGGCAAATTAAGCTTCTTCGAAGCGCCGAGCGAACAGATCTTCGAGGTCGAGCAGCATCTTCTCTGCAGTTTCGATTGGACCATTGGTGCGAATCGTCAGCTTCGAGCCTTTGCCCGCGGCCAACATCATGAGACCCATGATGCTTTTACCGTTCACTTGTTCATCATCTTTATCAACCCACACGTCACCGGCATAGGTGTTGGCGATACGCACGATCATCGCTGCAGGACGGGCATGGATGCCCATCTTGTTCTGAACGACAAGTTCTTTGCTGAGGGTTTCGTTGGAATCGCTGGTTTCTGGTGTGGTCATGTGTAAAGGTCGGCAAAAAAAGATATCTGCGGCATTAATAGCAAGTGGTAATCCAATTGTTCTGAAAAAAACGGAGAGATCCCTTTGTCGGGTAGGAATATAGTCGGTGACGAAAAAGAGCGTCAAGGGGCAAAAGTAAACTGCGGGTGGGTAGAAGATATGCTACGGCGAGCCCTGTGGCGAGGCTCTGTGCTGTTTGGTGGCTAAATGATTCAACTGTACTCGGGGATTAAATCGATCTGGTGATTCCAGAGCTTGGCGTACTGTCCCTCTTCGGCGAGTAGCGCTTCGTGCGTGCCGGACTCGATAATTTCCCCTGCTTCGAGGACTACGATTTTGTTGGCGCGACGCACGGTGGAGAGGCGGTGCGCGATGACCAGCACGGTGCGTTGTTCGACCAAATGATCGAGTGCCAGTTGGATTTTGCGCTCGGTGATGGTGTCGACGCTGGCAGTGGCTTCGTCGAGGATGACGAAGGGCGGGTTCTTGAGTAGCACGCGGGCGATAGTGAGGCGTTGTTTCTCGCCCTGACTAAGGCGAATGCCTTTCTCGCCGATGTTGGTGTCAAGTCGCTCGGGCAGGGCGTTAACGAACTCGTGCGCGCAAGCTTGTTCTAGGGCGTGGGTGATGTCCGCGTCAGTGGCGTCGGGCTTGGCGAGCAGCAAGTTATCGCGCACGCTGCCTTCGAAGAGGAAGGGGTCCTGCGCGACATGGCCGACTGTATTGTGCAGCTCACTAAGGGAAATATTGCGGATGTCTACGCCGTTGAGTTTGACGCTGCCTTGGGTGACGTCGTGCGTGCGCATTGCGAGGTTGGCGACGGTGGACTTGCCCGCGCCGGTATGGCCGACTAGGGCGGTGACTTGATTGGCTTCCAGTGTGAGGTTCAGGTCTGTGAGGACTGCGGGCCGGCCGGGGTATTCGAATTGGACATTTTCAAAGGCGACCTGGATGGGGCCAGCTGGCAGTGGGGTGGGCTCGGCCGGCTCATCGATATCGACTTCTGCGTCGAGCACTTCGAACACGCGCTCGCCGGAGGCACGGCCGGCGGCGATCAGGTGGTTCAGGCCGTGCAACTGTGCGATCGGCAAATACAGCATATTGGCGTAGAGGAAGAACGCGAGGAGCTTGCCCATGCTGAAATCGCTACCACCGTTGAGCACGAGATAGCCGCCAACGCCGACGATGCTGAGAAAGCCGAGCTTGGTGGCGAGCGAGGTGGCTGGGCTGTAGAGCGACCAGCGGAACATGGCTTTGAGGGTCTTGGACTTGAGGTCTTCGGCGCAGTGCTCGAAGCGGGCGGACTCGCGCTTTTGTAGGCCAAAAGTCTGGATCAACCGATTGCCCTGGATGTCCTCGACCAGCAGGCTGTTGAGCTCGCCCGAGCTTTCCCGCACGCCCTTCCAGACGACGCGAGAGCGTTTCGAGTAGAACACGCCGCAGACCATTAGGATCGGCACGGGCAGGAAGACGCACCATGCGAGCAACGGCTGCATGATGAACAGCACGGTGGTGATGCCGACGATTTTGAGGATCGCGCCGGTGCCTTGCTCAGTACCGTCGAGCAGTGCGCGTTCGACGGCGGCGACGTCTTCGATCACTCGCGAGGAGATCTCGCCGCTTTTTCGTTGATCGTAGAAAGAGACGGGCAGGCGCAGTAGCTTCGCGTGTAGGTCGCGGCGCATTTCGAGGAGCACTTGCTGCTCCAGCGAGTTGTTGACGCGGATGCGTAGGCTATTGAAGATTTCACTGCCAATATAGAGGCAGGCGATGATGCCGACGCCCCAGAACAGCCCAGTCAGCGCTCCGGTGGTTTCAATGTCGTCGAGGATGACTTTGATCGCATAGGGGACGGCGATTTCCATTAGGGTCATGCCGGCGGCAAGCCCGATCGTGAGCCAGAATAGACGCTTGTAGCGAAACAGGTATGCGGACACCCGAAGGATGGTGCTTTGTTTTGTGGTCTTGGTATTTTTCACGGAAAAAGAGGAAGTGAAGTGACGGAATCCTTGGCGGGTGCAATTAGCAAATCCGAATCGTTTTAAAATATGGTTGTGTCTTTCGCCAGTTGTGCACTTTTTCAATCGGTATTCGGGGATAACCCAATATACAACTGCAACTTATAACGTTTAATTTTATAAAATTATGTCTATCCGACTTTATATAGGAAATCTTTCTTTCGATGCCACTGGTGATGATCTTCGTGAGATCTTCTCAAACTGCGGTGAGGTTGAAGAAGCAATCATCGTGACTCGCCCAGGTGGCGGCCGCCCTCGTGGCTTTGGCTTTGTCACCATGGAAGACTCGGAAGGTGCTGATGAAGCGATTCGTCAATTGGATGGTCAGGAATTTGCGGGCCGTAAGTTAACGGTCAACGTCGCTAAAGAGCGCGAGCAACAGGACGAGGACTAGGCCGTCGTTTTTGACGTTCTATAGGAGTCCTTCTACGTATTCACAGAGGGCCCGTCGGCGTTACACCAGCCGTGGTTGCACCGCTGCCCATATCTGTTGTTCCAGCGTCTCGACCGAGGCGCTGCCATCGAGCACTAGGAAGCGCTCTGGCTCTGACTCGGCGAGTTTGAGATAGCCTGCGCGCACGGCTTGGAAAAATTCGATGGCTTCTTGCTCGATGCGATCGAGCTGACCATCGCTGCGCGCGTGCACCCGAGCCATGCCAATTTCGGGAGAGAGGTCGATGAGGATAGTGAGATCCGGCCGAGCTTCGCCGACGGCAAAGCGGTTGATCGTCGCCACGGCCTGGCTGTCAATCTGTCGGGCGACGCCTTGATAGACGGTGGTGGAGTCCATGAACCGGTCGCAGAGCACGATCTCGCCTTTGGCGATCGCGGGCAGGATGCGTTCGCGGGTTAATTGTGCGCGACTGGCAGTGAACAGCAGCAGCTCCGCTTCGGGCGACATGCCTGCGCCGGCTTCGTCGTGTTGGAGCAAGTTGCGCACGGCTTCGCCTAGCGGCGTGCCGCCGGGTTCACGAGTTTGCAGCACCTGCTGGCCTTGGTGTTGTAGGCGAGCAGCAAGGGCGTTGATCTGGGTGGATTTTCCGCAGCCTTCGGTGCCTTCGAATGTAATAAAAAGTCCGGCCATGTATAGTTACCAAGTAGCGATGAATTCGGCGAGCTCATCGAGTGATGGGCTCACGGCGGTGCGAACGTAGAAGCCAGAGGTGGCAACGGCGACGGTCAGAGCCGCGGCTGGGGACAGTCCGATGAGGCGGGCAGTGACGAACCCTGAGTTAAAGTGGTCACCGGCGCCAGTGGTGATCTTTGGCTTCTCGCAGAAAGGCCCTTTGACGTAGGCGGTGCCCTCTGGTGTCGCGCAAGCAGCATCGTGTGTTGGATGCACGACGAGCGTGTCGAGCTTGAGCGCCTCGCGGATACGTGCGGCCAGTACTTGCAGGTTGTCCGGGGTGTTTTCGATTGGCTCAAAGCCTAGGAGTGCATCCACTTGCTCAGCTTCGCGGAGATTGAGTCCGAGGATGACCTTACCAAAGGCTTCGAATTTGCCGAAAATATCCAACACTGCGAGCAGGTCTTCTTTTGAGCGTTTTTCAGGGTCAGCGAGGTCGAAGAAAAAGATGCGATCCTTGTTCTCAGGAATCGTCGGTAGGAGACGTTCCAGGAAGTCGTTGAAGACGTCGGAGAGGTAAGGAATCATGGTCCAGTTGACCATTGCGATGAGGTCGGCCTCGGCGAAGCTTTTGCTTAACTCATCCGCGCCCATTACGCCGACGATGTGCTGGTAGTTGATCTCGTCGAGGCTGGACATCGAGCCAAGCATGATCTTGCCATCAGAAAATTCCGCGGCGTGGGTGATACCGGGATCTGCGATAGATACGGCGTTGGTCTTCTGCGCGAATTCAGTAAAGACGGGGTGGATGGTACCCTTGCCGAGCGCGCCGAGGTAGCGAACTTGCACGCCGTGGGCGCATTGTGCGTTGGCCATGATCGGGCCGTTGCCGCCGAGCTTTTCGAGAATTAGGGCGAGTTCAATATTGGCACTTTTGCCGGCTGCCGAGCTGATCCGTGCGCCGAACTCGGCGATGGTTGGAATTGGGGTAAATTGGTCGCCAGGGCCGCTACGTTTATCGACAGGGTGCACGATCTTATCGACGAAGCCGTCGATGCCAATGAGGGCTTTTTTTGAACTGGCAATGTGGGCGTTTGCTTTGAGTTCTTGAAGTGTCAGTGTATTGCTATTCATTAATATTATCGTTGGATGAATGGTTGATGGTCAATGTGTAGGCCACGCTCTAATTGCGGGCAAACCAAATTCGAAGTGAATTGTTGAAAGGTTTTTTCGAAGAATTAGGTTTTATGCTGGCGAGGATTTGATCGCCTGTTGTTAATGAGAGTCTATTCATGATATACCTTTTTGCACTTATAGAAAATGAGCTTAACCACCGTATTTGATTCACTTCTCTTGCAGGCCGCTGGCGGCCCCAATGTTTTTACCTATTTTGGCCAGTCGAACTTTGCTGGCAAGATCGTGGTGATGGTGCTCATCGTCTGTAGCATTATCGCGTGGTCGGTGCTGTTTGGAAAGTATATGGATCTGTCCCGCTTGCGCTCTCAAAATAAGCGCTATGAGCGTCTTTTGAGTAAAGAGTCGCACTTGCTCGACCTGCCTCCAGAGCGTCCAGGCAAGGGCACTGGGCCTTACTACAGTGTCGTGCGCGACGCGCTTGAAGCATTTTTCCGTTACGGTGGCAATCTAGTCGATACTGATACGCATCGGGCGACTTTACGTATGGGGCATGTTGAAAATGCGATTCAACGTGGGCTTGCTGAGCAGATTATCCGCTACGAAAGCAAGATGGTGCTGCTTGGCTCGATCGTGACCGGCGCACCGTTTCTCGGCTTGCTCGGCACGGTGTGGGGGGTGATGGATGCCTTCGGCGGTATGGCCGGGGCTGGGTCGGCCAGCCTGCAGAGTCTCGCCCCAGGTGTCTCTGGTGCCTTGTTGACCACCGTTGCAGGTCTGTTGGTCGCGATTCCTTCCGTGTTCGGCTACAACTATTTGTTGCTACAAACCAAGATATCAGTGGTTGAATTGGAGAATTTCTCCAGCACCGTGGCCGATCGTATCGAGCTCGAAGCGCAAGCCGCCGCGACCAACGCGTAGGTCTCCGTGATCCTAATTTTTAATTGATCAAATAGTGGCTCGTAACTTCCATCGCAAAGATCGCCTCTCCGCTCTCACGGAGATCAACGTGACGCCGTTAATCGACCTCGCGTTTGCCTTGCTGATTATATTCATGGTCACCACGCCGCTGCTGGAGCAGACGATTGATGTGAACTTGCCGGTGGAAGCGTCGAAATCGCAGGCGGATGAGCGTGAAGAGTTTCAGGCGATTACGGTCGATAAGTCCGGCGACTACTATTGGAGCGATGAGAAAGTCTCGCTGCAAGAGCTCCGCGACTTGCTTGATATTATGGCGATGGACGCCGCGCCGCCGGTGCTGAGCATTCGCGCAGATTCGGCGCTGCCGTATCAGGAGGTCATTACCGTGATCGATCTGATCAAACAGCGGAAGCTCTCAAAAATTAGTTTAGATACCAAGGTCAAGTAGGCGGCATGAGTATTAAAAACAATCAACCTTTGTGGACCTCGGTGATATTGCATGGCGCGCTGATTGTAGCGTTTTTTTTATCGACGATCATAGAGGCTTTTTTGCCAAAGGAGAAACCGCACGTCTTCGAAATGGTCGAGCAGTCGAGCCAGTCGAGCCCGTCGAACGCGGCGCAGAGTCGCGCCGCGGTGCTGGACACCCCGCCGGGCCTAGAGATGCCAGAAGTG
>DJBY01000135.1:14744-15117 GCA_002430605.1 Opitutia bacterium UBA5964
CGCCGATGAATATTGCTGATCCAGTCATGCCCAAGCCTGCACCGACTCCGCCCAAGCCTGCGCCAGTCGTGAAGCCTCGCCCGCAGCCAACTCCAGTCCAGGCGAAGCCGAAACCAGAGCAGGAGAAGATATCGGCGGCTGATTTCTTTAAGGATTATCCTAAAAAGGATCCCAAGCCGAGGCCGCCGCAACCAGTTGAGGCTTATCAGGCACCCACAATCAATACCTCTAAAATTCAGCAAAATTTGCAGAGCAATTTGCCGACCACGGTGCATGCGCCTTCGGGTAGTTTAACCGACGCCGAGCGCACGGCCTTGCAGCACTATGGCGCTCAATTGAATCGTCGCCTTAACAGCGCCTGGATCAAACCTGC
>DJBY01000087.1:0-1131 GCA_002430605.1 Opitutia bacterium UBA5964
TCCAGCAGTGCAGCCCCGCTGCCTAGCCGCAACGCAAAACATGCAGCGTCACTTCTGGCATACAATTGAGCCGCACGGGCAAGCCCGACGCGCCCGTGCCGCGACTGGTGTAGCCCTGCAACGGGCCCTCGCGCCACACACCCGAAAGGACGTGACGCGGCGCACTGCGGTCGTGCACCAGCACTCGGCCACCCGGCAGGCAAATTTGCCCGCCATGCGTGTGCCCCGCCATCAGGAAATCGAAGCCGAACTGTTGCGCGGCACGGTAGGTTTCTGGCGAGTGCGACAGCAAGACCTTGCAGGCATCATCGGGCACACCAGCGAGCGCATGCTCGAAATTATGGCTCTTGTAATAATTAGGGTCGTCGATCCCGACCAAATACAGCGCCGCGTCGCCACGCCGCAGCACCTCATGCTCATTCAACAGAAACTGTATACCAGCCGCCTCCAGCACGGGCACTTTAGCCAATGAGTCATGATTGCCGAGGATGGCGTAGCGCGGCACCTCGACCTCTTTTAACATTTCGATGGTCACCTCCGTCGCGCCTGAGTGATCACTGTAAGTGCAGGTGCGAAAGTCGCCAGTGAGGGCCATCACATCGTACTGCAGAGGCGCAATCACGCGCCGCACCGCGGCTGAAAAATCTGGGTGTAGATCGGCATGCAGATCCGTCAGTTGCAAAATCGTAAAGCCATCAAATGCGGCAGGCAGGCGCGCCAACACCACCTCATTGCGTACGACTTGTATATCAAAGTAATTGCGATGCGCTCGCGTCCATAAGCCAGTCAGTTTTAAGCAGCTTCGAATCACGCCATAAAAATTCCAGTAATGCTCAAAGCGGAACCAGCCTCGACTGTGCCCCACGCCACGCCGCGCGCGCATTTGGCGCTCCGCTCGAAGGCGCGCCGCAAATTCGGCCGCGCCCATACGTTCGGCCAGCGCCAGTAGCGCAGCGTGCTCTGGGGTTCCTGTGGTTAAATGAGGCATCGTTACCTTTTAAGAAATGTAGAATCGCGATGACTGCGAATGTAAACCTGCGCTGAATCACCCCTTGGAGACAGAATTAAGTAGGATTACGAGTAACATTAGGATTACGAACTCATCCCTCACCTCTATTCTCAAGTTTCAGG
>DJBY01000087.1:1254-7264 GCA_002430605.1 Opitutia bacterium UBA5964
GTCCATGACTACGGCACAGAAGCACTCAGAAGCCTTCGACAGTATTGAATCCGCCATCCGCGATATCGCCGAGGGTAAGATGGTTATTGTGACCGACGACGAGTCTCGTGAGAACGAGGGCGACTTGGTCATGGCTGCCGAAAAGGTGACACCACAAGCGGTCAATCAAATGGCACTGCATGCCCGTGGCCTGATCTGCGTGCCGATGCTGGGGCATCAATTGCGCCGCCTGGGCATCAGTCCAATGGCCGCCGAAAATCGCGAATCGCATCAGACCGACTTTGCCATCTCAGTGGATGCCGCAGCAGGCATCACCACCGGCATCAGCGCTTACGACCGTGCAGAGACGATCCGTATTCTCGCCGATCCGACTGCGCACCCGGACATGCTGGTGCAGCCTGGCCACGTGTTCCCACTGCGCGCGCGCCCCGGCGGCGTGCTACAGCGCGCTGGCCACACCGAGGCGGCGGTCGACCTAGCGCAACTTGCGGGCTTGCATCCGAGTGGGGTGATTTGCGAAATTCTCAACGAAGATGGCACCTTGGCACGTGTGCCTGATCTGATCGAATACAAGAAGAAGCATAATTTGAAGCTGATCTCGATCGCCGATTTGATCGAGTATCGCCTGACCCGCGACCGCTTAATCGAACATCTCTTAACGCGCCCCTTTGAATCGGAATTCGGCACCTTCGACCTGCACATCTTCCGCAGTATTCTGGATGATCGCCAACATCTCGCGCTCACGATGGGCAAGATGACTGCAGAGCCGACATTGGTGCGGGTGCACAGTGAGAACCTGTTGACTGACATTTTCTGCGCGAAGACGCTCGGAGGGCACAACGCACTCACCTCTGCCATGCAAAAAATTGCCGCGGCCAAACACGGCGCCCTACTTTATATCGAGCAACCACAGGGCGGCGTACAAGTGATCGCAGGGAGCGAGACTGCAGCGCTGAAACAGATCGGCCCGGCGAAAATGGACTTCCGCGACTACGGGATCGGCGCTCAAATCCTGGTTGAACTCGGCTTAAAGAAAATCCGGCTACTCTCCAGCACCACTCGTAAGGTGGTCGGCCTAGATGGCTATGATTTGGAAATTGTTGAACAACTCGAAGTATAATCGACCAAGCCATTCGCCTTTACACATAAATTCAAACACCTTGCTATTTCTCATATGCCTAAACAAGCCAAAGTAGCTGTCATTCTCTCAGGCTGTGGTGTCTTCGACGGCGCTGAGATCCACGAATCGGTACTCACACTGCTCGCGCTCGCGCGCGCCGGAGCCAAAGTCATCTGCGCCGCACCGGACATCGCCCAGCGCCATGTCATCAACCACGCGACCGGCGAAGAGGTCGAAGACGAAGATCGCAATGTGCTGGAAGAAGCGGCGCGCATCTCGCGTGGCAAAATCGAGCACGTCGGCCAAATCAAGCTGGACCAAGTCGACGCCATCATCTTCGTTGGCGGCTTTGGAGTGGCGAAAAATTTGTCCAGTCTCGCCTTCGACGGCATCGACTACGACATCGACCCGATCATCAACAGTCTGATCCAAGACGCCCACCAACAGTCCAAGGCCCTCGGCTTTATTTGTATCGCACCGGTTCTGGCTGCGGCTGCGCTTGGCAGCAAAAAGGTGCGCCTGACGATCGGCAACGACGCCGAGACCGCAGCAATCCTCGAGCATAAAGGCGCGCAGCACGTCAACTGCGCAGTGGACGAGATCGTGGTCGATACCACCAACCGCGTGGTCACCACTCCTGCTTATATGCTGGCCAAAGACATCCTTCAGGCCGAAGCGGGCATCAATAAACTGGTCACCGCGGTTCTAGAGCTTGCATAATCTCTGAAAATTAACCTGATTGAATACTTGACGGGGCGATTTTAGGCACTTTAATCCGCGCCCTTTAGAAGACCTCGCAGGTCTAATCATTTTCATCTAAGCAAACAAATCTCATGGGACAGCCAAAACGCAAACAATCCAAGCAACGCAGCCGTAAACGCCGTGGTGCAGTTACATATCAATTGCCACAACTGGCAAAAGACCCACAGGACGGCACACTGTTCCGCCCACACCGCGTGAATCCAGCCAATGGGATGTACCGCGGTCGCCAAGTGCTTGACGTCGAAGTCTAAGCTTCGCGCCAGCCGTAACATCTTACATTTTAGAACCACCCATGGGCGCTAGCGCAGTCAACTGCACCATTGCAGTCGACACCATGGGGGGAGACAAAGGGCCCACTGAATTTATTCGTGGGCTTTTTTATGCCCTCGAAGAGCTGAAGCTGGACTGCCACTTCACGCTCGTCGGCAATCAGCGACTGCTGGAGCGCCTGCTAAAAGTCGGCAAACTCGAGCGTTACGCAGATCGGATCAAAATCATCCACTCGACTCAAGTGATTGGGATGCATGAAAAACCGATCCAAGCGCTCAAGAGCAAAAAAGACTCTTCGATGGTGAAGGCCATCGCTCTGCTTAAAGACCAGCAAGCCGATGCAATGATTAGCTGCGGCAATACTGGCGCTTTGATGGCTGGCGGCACACTGCGCCTGCGTCAGATCGCCGGAGTCGATCGCCCTGCGCTGGGCATTATCGTGCCCAGCAAGCAAAAACCATTCGTCTTAACCGACGTCGGTGCGAACCCTGAGTCGACGCCAGAGAATCTGGTGCATAATGCGGTGCTTGGCGCGAACTATGCCAAAGCCGCGCTCAATATCGCCAACCCACGTGTCGCACTGCTGACCATCGGCACTGAAGAGGGTAAAGGTAATGCCTTGACCAATGCGACCCATTTACTGCTGCAAGAAATAGACGGCGTCATCAACTACGTCGGCCCGATCGAAGGCTTTCAACTCTTCGACGGCAATGTCGATGTCGTCGTGTGTGATGGATTTGTCGGCAACGTCGTTTTAAAATCAAGCGAAGCACTGTTCGGCTTCATTGCTAGCACGATCCGCGAAGAGCTCGTCCGCAACGTAAAGCGTAAAATCGGAGCCGTGCTCTCTAAGTCGGCGTTCAAGGATATGAAGACGCGGCTCGGGCCAGATCAACATGCAGGCGCTCCCCTCCTCGGCCTGCGCGGCAACATCTTAAAAGCCCATGGATCCTCCAATTATGTCGCGATTGCCAACGCCTTACGCATCGCTCAAGAAGTCGTCATGCATGATATGATTGACTCTATCGGCAGTGACATCAATCAAGCTAATGCATTGATCACTCACTCCGACGCAGAAAACGCCCCCTAGTTATAGCAGCGTTCCCTCAAATACAGAGTTCACTCTCTCCCTTGCATGCCTAGCCACTCACAGTCTGTCACTATAATCGGCACTGGCTCCTACGCGCCAACGAATATCGTAACGAATGACGATATGGCGAAATTCGTCGACACCTCTGACGAATGGATACGCAGCCGCAGCGGCATCGGCGCACGACACTTTGCAGCCAAAGACGAAACCACCAGCGACATGGCATGCATCGCGGGCAAGCGCGCGATCGAAGCCGCCGGCATCGATCGTAGCAAAATCGACCTAATCATCGTCGCTACGATGACGCCCGACATGCCCTTCCCCTCGACCGCTTGCCTAGTGCAGAGCAAACTCGGGCTGCCAAATGTCACCACTTTTGATATGCAAGCAGCCTGCTCAGGCTTTGTCTACGGACTCAGTGTCGCCAACTCGATGCTACTGTCTGGTAATTTCAAGAACGCGCTCGTCATTGGTGCTGAGAAAATGAGCGGCATCCTCGATTTCGAAGATCGCACGACTTGTGTGCTGTTCGGTGATGGCGCTGGCGCAGCGGTTCTCACCGCCACTGAGACGGCAGACAAAGTCGGCATTTTAGGGGCAATCGGCGGCGCAGATGGGTCCGCTCCAAGCTTGCTACAGCAACCAGGTGGCGGATCCGCAATGCCCGCCACGAATGAGTCGATCGCAGGCCGCCAGCACTTTCTGAAGATGAACGGCAAAGAAATCTTCAAATCCGCAGTGCGGGTGATGGGCCAAACCAGCACCGACATCATCGAGCAAATGGGCTACACCCCAGAGGACCTCAACCTAGTCATCCCCCACCAAGCCAACATGCGCATCATCGAGAGCTTGGCGAAACGCTTGGCCATCCCAATGGAGAAATTCCACAACAACTTAGACCGCTATGGCAACACCTCTGCGGCCTCGGTGCCGATCGCACTCGACGAAGCCTATCGCGCAGGACGTATCCAGTCGGGCGACCTCGTCTTACTGGTCGCATTCGGAGCAGGCTTGACCTGGGCTTCCACACTGATCAAATGGCAGTAACCTTTATGCAACGTACATTCCCACTTCTTCTCGCACTGGGGCTCTTAATGGCTCCTTCATTGAATGCACTCTCCCTGAATCCATTCAATTGGTTTGGCGCAGCCAGCAATGACTCGATCAACCTCGCCAGCAGCGAGAATCAAGATGTTGCAGCAGAACTACTGGCCGGTGGTAAAGTAAACTATGAGGCGGGGAAATTGAGCGCAGCCAAGCGCACGTTCAAGAAAATCATCAAGAAATACCCGACCTCCAGCTCTACAGCCGAGGCCCTCACACTACGCGCTCGCGTTTACATGAGCAAAGAACTTTGGGGTAAAGGCTTTGACGACCTACAAAAAGTCATCAATGACCACGCCAACTACGAGCATTTCGACCGCGTCATCGGCGATCAATTTGATTGCGCCACCGCTCTGATGGAAGGCGCACGGGGACGTATCCTCTGGGTTTTCCCTGGCTTCAAACAGTATGGCACCTCCGCCAAGCAGTTTGAGCAAATCGTCCAGAACGCACCTTATAGTGACTACGCGCCGCTCGCCTTGATGAATATTGCGCTGGTTTCTGAGAAAACCGCCGAGCCCGAAGACGCAATCGATGCACTGGACCGACTCATCAACTACTATCCGCAAAGTATGCTAGCTCCAGACGCTTACTACAATCTCGCGCAGACCTACTCCGACCTCGTGCAAGGCTACGAATACGACCAAGGCTCGACCCGCCGTGCAATCAGCTACTACGAAGACTTCCTCATCCTGTTCCCATCCAGCAACTACTCTGGCGAAGTTGAAGCCAACCTGAAGAATATGGAAAACCTGCTCGCCAGCAGCCGCCTCAACCTAGGCGATTTCTACTATTACTTTCGCAATAATAACACGGCGGCACTGGTTTTCTACAACGAAGCAATCAGCATCGAGCCAGACTCCGATGCGGCCCGAGAAGCCGGCCTACGCATACAAGATATCGAAGCAGGCGTGCGCCCAACCAATAAAGCCAGCATCGTTCGTAAGCTACTGAGAGCGGAATAACCTCACCGACACTTTAATTCTCACTATGAACACGACGTCTCACCTTTCACTCGCCCGTGCGCTCATCGGCCTAGTCTCGATCGTGGTGCTGAGTCTTTTTAACGGCTGCGCCAACTATCACCTAGGCTCGTCCGCGGAGATCCCGTTCAAGTCGATCTACATCAAACCCGCGACCAATCACAGCTTCGCTCCACAAGCGCAACCAATCGTCAGCGCTCAAATTCGCGAAACCTTCATTCGTGATGCGCGCGTCAAACTCGTCGCCAACGAAGCCGATGCCGACGCAGTGCTCTACGTCGATCTCACTGACTACGACCGCTCTGCTGGGTCACGTAACAGTACCGACACTGCCATCGCCAATAACTTTTACATTCGCCTCGCTGCCGAGGTCTCTCTGTTCGACCAGTCCAAAGGCAATTACTTGTTTCAACAACGCTCGATTCAAGCCGATACAAATGCCTATATTGGCAATCCTTACGCCGACAACACTGGCGCTGACGCCGACAATCAAATCATCTCTTACCAACAGAGTGAGCGCCAAGCGATGGAGCAACTCGCTCGCGAGCTCGCCCGGAAGATCACCGACGAAGTGCTCAGCCCTTGGTAAGCTGGCGAGGCTCGGCTAAAAAAACTCTACCAAAAAAAGGGTTCATCGTCGATTCGCGGTAAAGGGTAAAGGAGGGAGGGCGACTCGCCCTC
>DJBY01000087.1:7482-8643 GCA_002430605.1 Opitutia bacterium UBA5964
CAGTAACACAGGATGAATGAGGGCGACTAGCCCTCCTTTACAGTAACACAGGATAAATGTGGGCGAGTCGCCCTCCTTTGCAGTAACACAGGATAAATGTGGGCGAGTCGCCCTCCTTTGCATAACACAGGATGAATGAGGGCGAGTCGCCCTCCTTTGCAGTAACACAGGATGAATGTGGGCGAGTCGCCCACACTCCTATCGCGGTTTATTATACTCGCAGAGTGCAATTGCTCAAACAAGCCCCCAAGCAGGGAACCGTTGCCTCTGAAATGAAACGGTCAGTCGTTTCAATCGAGACTTTCCCACTAATCGACGATGAACTAAAAAAAGGCCGGTTAATTGACCAGCTCTTTTTTGTCTCAACGCTTACACCTGTGC
Source organism: Opitutia bacterium UBA5964 (assembly GCA_002430605.1). Taxonomy (GTDB): domain Bacteria; phylum Verrucomicrobiota; class Verrucomicrobiia; order Opitutales; family Coraliomargaritaceae; genus Lentimonas. The sequence goes on from DJBY01000087.1 coordinate 7,864, forward strand.
AGAATCGACGAACTCCAACGAACCGTCTCCCTTTAAACTGCGATAGTAGCAACCCGAGCGGGCAACACCCTCTTTATTCTTGGAGTGACAAGCGCCCTGCCCTGCTGGTGTGACAGAATACAAAATAGAATTCTGCTCACAGTTGACACGGATATCTTCAATCTTCAGATAATCGCCACTCGTCTTGCCCTTGATCCACAATTCATTGCGACTGGTACTCCAAAAAGTCGCCATGCCGCATTCGCGTGCAGTCTGGAGCGCTAGCTCATTCGCATAGCCAACGATCAGCACCTCGCCGGTCTTGGCATCCTGAGCGATGGCTGGAAGCACATCTGCCCCGCAATTTGCCACCTTACGCAGCTTGCTAAAATCAAGATTAAGGACTGCTCCCTGTTCGAGTTCTTCATGTGTCATGCCTGTGGAGTAAGCTCTCGCAAACGCCTGAGTCGAGTTTCGAATTCAAGTTATACGGGCTACTAAAGTGAATAATTCATAGCTCCAGATAGATTTTTCCTTTCAATTATATCGCAACGGCCCATCGTACTTTCTTTTCCCTCAGAAGAATTCGGTGCCCAAAGCACCTCAAATACATACAATTATGAACACCACCACCACAACTCGTGCTGAAATTCTCTCACAAGCTGCCAACGAAGCACGTGGGCTTGCGATCGATGCGGTCCACGCCTGCAGCTCTGGGCACCTCGGCCTACCACTCGGTTGCGCAGAGATCGGCGCTGTCCTATTCGGCGACGGCGGCCTCCGCTACAACCCAGCTGCACC
>DJBY01000087.1:8847-17511 GCA_002430605.1 Opitutia bacterium UBA5964
CCAAATTCAACACCGCGGATCACACCCTATTCGACCAGCACATCTTCGCACTCAATGGTGACGGCTGCCTGCAAGAAGGTGTCTCCAAGGAAGCGATCGCATTTGCCGGGCACAACCAGCTCGACAATCTCATCCTGATCTATGACTCCAATGACGTCACACTCGACGCAATGGCAACACAGTCGCAAAGCGAAGATGCCGAAGCATACTTCATCTCCCAAAATTGGGACGCGATCACCATCGACGGCCACGACCTGACTGCAGTCAAGCAAGCCATCGCCCACGCCAAGTCCAACGACAATGGCAAGCCAACTGTCATCATCGCCAAGACCACCATCGGTAAAGGCATCCCTGAAGTCGCAGGCACCGCAGCGGGTCACGGCGAAGGCGGCGCAAAATTCGCAGCCGAAGCACGCAAGGGCCTCGGTCTTCCCGAACAAGCATTCTACGTATCCCCTGAGGTCCGTGAACACTTCGCAGAAGTCGCTGCAGCCGGCAAGGGCACATTCGAAGCATGGGAAGCGACTTACGCAGCATGGAGCGCAGCCAACCCAGCACTCGCAGCTGAGCTCGAAGGCCACGTCAAAGACGAAGTCCCTGCCGATCTCGTCAACCGCATCCCTGAGTTCAAAGCCGACGAAGGTTCCGCAACACGCGCCTCTGGTGGTGTCGTCATTCAGTCCGTAGCGAAGGAAGTGCCACAGCTCATTACCGGTTCCGCTGACCTGTACGGTTCGACCAAGAACTACATCAAGGATGGCGGCGACTTTTCCGCTCAAAACTTCGCTGGTCGCAATATCTGGTTCGGCATCCGCGAGCACGCAATGGGCTCGATCTGCAACGGTATCGCTTACGACGGCATCTTCCGTCCAAGCGGCGCGACGTTCCTCGTATTTGCTGACTACCTTCGCCCAGCGATCCGCCTCGCAGCTCTCGCAAAGCTTCCTGTGACTTACATCTTCACACACGACTCCGTCGGTGTCGGCGAAGACGGCCCAACTCACCAGCCGGTCGAGACCGTCAGTGGCTTGCGCGTGATCCCGAATGTGGACGTCATCCGCCCATCCGATGCCGAGGAAACTGCAGCTGCCTTTGCCGCTGCCATGCTCCGCAAGGACGGCCCAACCGCTCTCATCCTGACTCGTCAAAATGTGCCCGCCAACCAAGGCGTCAGCGCAACCGACCGCCGCGAAGGCACACTCAAGGGTGGCTACATCGCGAAGCAGGAAACAGGCGAGCTGAAGCTGATCATCATGGCAACCGGATCGGAAGTGCAGCACGCACTCGGCGCAGCCGAACAACTAGGAGCAGGCGTTCGCGTCGTCTCCCTTCCTTGCTTCGAGCGTTTCGAACGTCAGTCAGCCGACTACATCGAAAGCGTCTTGCCTCTAAGTTGCACCAAGCGTGTTGCCGTTGAAGCAGGCGTCTCCAGCACATGGGGTAAGTATGTCGGTCTCGCCGGCAAGACTGTCTGCATCGATCGCTTCGGCATCTCTGCTCCAGGCGATACCGTCATGCTAGAGCTAGGCATGACAGCCGACAACGTCGCAGCCGTCGCCAAAGAACTACTCTAAACTGTAGTCATCATTTAATTACAAAAGGCCGTCCACATGGGCGGCCTTTTTTGTGGTTCTTCGTCGATTCGTGGGAAAGTCTCGATCGAAATCGACAGACCGTTTCAACTAAGAAGCAACGGGTCCCTGACGGGGGTCTTGTTTGAGTCATTAACCGCCATAGGAGTGTGGGCGACTCGCCCACATTGATCCTATGTTGCGGCAAAGGAGGGCGACTCGCCCACATTGATCCTATGTTGCGGCAAAGGAGGGCGACTCGTCCACGTTCATCCTGTGTTGCTGAAAGGAGGGCGAGTCGCCCTCCCTCCTTTAGCCCTTTCCCACTAATCGACGATGAACCTAAAAAATGGAGCGAGCAAAGAGGTTGCCTGAGGCTGCGCTCACTGCTACGCAGCGACCAAAGGTCGGGCCATCTCCGCACGCTGCGCGTGCTCCGTCAAACTCTCCGGAGAGTTCTCACCTCTGCATGGTTGCAATAAAAAAACCCCGGTCGTTTAGACCGGGGTTTAAAAAATGGAGCGAGCGAAGAGGTTCGAACTCTCGACATCCACCTTGGCAAGGTGGTGCTCTACCAATTGAGCTACGCTCGCTTGTTGGAAGAAGTCGCAGAGAATTCTAAATTAGCGCCTGCTGTCAATGCGTTTTCAAATAAAATTACTCTCCGAGATCTAAATCAATCGTCCACTTGCGGCGCACCGTGTCAGGTAATGCGACGAGGTTGTTGTCACGCAGCGAAGCGGCGAGTTCATCGCTGAACAAGACACGCAGCACTTCCTTGACCCGCTCCTCGTCGCGCTTTTTGTAGGCGACATAGAAAGCCAAACGAATCGGGTAGTCGCCATAATGCACATTATCGTCCGTAGGACTAAATGCGGGGCCATCTACCTCACTAGAAATCATCAGTGCTTTGACTTTTTCACTCTTCGGCAAACGTGGCAAAATCGCGATCGAAGCGGCATCAGACAACAGTACGCCTTCAACCTCGGAATCTTTCACTGAAGCCACAGTCGTCTTCATCTGCCCACCGCGGAGGACGGAAAATTTAAATAATTCGAGCGATATACTTTTATCGTTTTGCCCAGCCAATGTTTTAATCGAACGACTACCCCAACCGGAGAGACCTAAGTCGCCCCATGTGGTGTAGTTGGATTCCTCATCCGAGCCAAAAATACCACCGAGGCCAGCTAGACTGATCTCATTAATCGGATTACTTTGATTGACCGCAATCACAGCAAAATCATATGCGAAAGGAAAAACCTGAAACTCGTCACGCGGCACATCCGTATCTTTCGGTACCGCGATAATCGCCAAATCGATTTCATCCGAGCGCAGACGCTCCAACGCCGGCAAACTACCAATGCTATCAACCTTGAATTCTACCGAATGTTCCTCTCCATAGGCTTGAAGCGGCTCAACGATAAAGTCTGCCAAGAGGTCGGAAGCAGCAATACGGACTTGTTTGGCACTCGCGGGTGCCACCGCAGCGGCAACCAAAAGGGGAAGTAGGAGGCGTGAAAGCATAAGTTAAGTGGGCTTTAAAAAGTATAAAATGAGATAAGTGGGGGTTCTGATATGTCAGCCGCCACCTTAAGCAGAGTCAAACTCTAAGCTGACTGACAATTGGCCACAGATTGAATGGCAAGTGGGGGGCAGATTCTTGTTAGCGAAGCGGTCATCCATACTCTATTTCTGAACGTCCAACTCTGGCCACTGGATGAGCTTACGATGCAAGGTTCGACGACTAATCCCCATTAAATCGGCCGCCCGGGTGCGATTGCCACTGGCTTTGATCAGCGCATTGCGCAGCAAACGCTTCTCATTCTCTTCCTTGCTCAAAGTCGAACTAGACACCACTGACTCTAGCAACCGTGAGTCGCCCTCCTCCAGCTGATACTTGAGATCGAGATCATACTCCGTCACTTCGCTGCCGCGCTTGAGCACGACGTTATTCTCACAAAAATTACGCAGTTCACGAATATTCCCGGGCCAGCGATACGCGCGGAGCACTTCAAGTGCACCGGCTGTCAAACGGACTGGTGCCACAGCATTCTCTTCGCTAAATTCCTTTATATAGTGATTCAGCAAGATAATCATATCCTCCTGCCGATCACGCAACGCTGGCAAATGAATCGTCACGACATTGAGCCGATAAAGCAGATCTTCGCGAAACTCGCCGCTCTTCGACATCTCGGTCAAATTACGATTGGTCGCGCAAACCAAGCGCACATCGACTTTAACCGGCGTGGAACTGCCCAAGCGCTCAAAGCTGCGCGTCTCTAGGAAGCGCAACAATTTCACCTGTGTGGACGCATCGATCTCGCCTATTTCATCCAAAAACAAGGTGCCGCCGTCTGCCGCTTCGAAGCGCCCAATGCGCCGTTCGGTCGCGCCAGTAAACGCACCTTTCTCATGCCCAAACAGTTCACTCTCGAGCAAATTCGCCGCCAAGGCCGCGCAATGCACCGGCACGAAGGGCTCACGCGCACGGGTGCTGTTCTGGTGAATCGCCTGCGCAATCAGCTCCTTGCCAGTGCCAGTCTCGCCTTCGAGCAGGACAGTCGCCCTCGACGGCGCGACGAGTTTGACCTTATCCAACACATCGGTGAGCCCAGGCGAATTACCGACGATCCCTGAGAAACTGTATTTCTTATCCAAACGCTCATGCAGCACCACATTCTCCGCCTCAATCGTGCGCGACTGCAGCGCTCGCTTAATAATAATCTCAAGCTTCTCCAAGCTCACTGGCTTAATCAAAAAGTCAAAGGCGCCGCGACGCATCGCTTCGACTGCGGTTTCCACATTGCCATAAGCGGTCATCATGATGCAGATCGGGCGATTCGGCAGTTTAATGGCGTGATCGATCACTTTCAGGCCGGACTTACCCGCCATTCGTAGGTCGGTCAAAATTACGTCAAACGTCTCCGCTTCCATCAAATTAAACGCCTCCGCCGCTCCAGAAGCCATATAGACCTCGTAGTCGTCTTCCAAAGCCAGACTCAGGCCCTCACGGGTGTTTTTCTCATCATCTACAATTAAGATCGTTGCGGGCATGTGAGACAATAAGGCACAACTTATGTTAAAATGCAATTTCTCAATATTTTCTATGAAACCTCTTGCGCCATGGTTTGTCATTGATCTCCTGCCGTTAGACGTTTTTTCCATTTTTACAACTATGAGTACAGAATACGCGACTACCACACCCCCCTCCAACGAAGCCCTCGAAGCCGCGACTGCGTGGATCCCCACATTGCGTCAAGAGATCGGCCGTGTCATCGTCGGCCAACACTATCTAGTCGACCGCCTACTGGTCGGCTTACTCGCCAACGGACACGTGCTGCTCGAAGGCGTACCAGGCCTCGCTAAGACCTTGAGCATTCGCACCCTCGCCACTGCCACCGATGCCGACTTTAAGCGCATCCAGTTCACCCCCGATCTATTGCCAGCCGACGTCATCGGCACGCTGATCTACAGCCCAAAGGATAGCACCTTTCATACGCGCAAGGGTCCCATCTTCGCCAACCTCGTGCTGGCCGACGAAATTAACCGCGCGCCCGCCAAGGTGCAAAGTGCGCTGCTCGAGGCGATGCAGGAGCATCAAGTGACAATCGGCGACACCACATACCCGCTGCCCGAGCCATTCCTAGTGCTCGCCACCGAGAATCCGATCGACCAAGAAGGCACCTACCCGCTGCCCGAAGCACAGGTTGACCGCTTTATGCTCAAGCTCAAAGTCGGCTACCCGAGCAAAGCCGAAGAGCGCGAGATCCTCGACCGTATGGCTTCGACCAATCCGAATCTAAGCGTCGATGCAGTCACCACCCTCGATGACATCCGTGAGGCGCGTAAATACGTCAACGATGTGTTCGTCGACCCCAAGATCCGCGACTACATCGTCGATCTGATCCTCGCCACACGTAACCCAGAAGATTTCAACCTCAAGCTCGGTCAGTACATCCAGTTCGGAGCCAGCCCGCGCGCCACCATCAGCCTCACCCTCGCCGCCAAGGCATGGGCGCTGATGCAAGGTCGCTCCTACGTGATCCCACAAGACATCAAGGAAATCGGCATGGATGTGCTGCGTCACCGCGTGATCCCCAGCTACGAGGCCGAAGCCGAAGAGATTACCAGCGAAGATTTGATCGCATCGATTTTCGACGCCGTGCCAGTGCCTTAAAAACAATTAGGAATTAGGATTTTCCCACTGTTCTACTTTCCGACTTTTCCACTTTCCTACTTTTTAAAAAAAAGTGACTCCGGCAGATATCATAAAAAAAGTTCGCCGCCTCGAGATACGGGCGCGTCATCTAGTGACGGATTCCGTGACGGGCGCTTACCACAGCTCGTTCAAGGGCCGTGGCATGGACTTTGAGGAGGTGCGCGAATATGAAATCGGCGACGACGTGCGCACGATTGACTGGAATGTTAGCGCCAAAATGGATCGCCCCTTTGTCAAAGTCTTCCGCGAAGAGCGCGAAATGACGCTGATGCTGTTAATTGATTTGAGCGCATCGGGCATCTTCGGCTCGGTCGAGCAAAGTAAGCGCGAGCGCGCCGCAGAGATCGCCAGTGTGCTGGCATTCACCGCCACGCAAAACAACGACAAAGTCGGCGTGCTACTCTACACCGACGAGGTCGAGCACTACATCCCGCCGAAGAAAGGCCGCCGCCACATCCTCCGCGTCATTCGCGATATCCTATTCTTCGAGCCCAAAGGGCGCGGCACTTCACACAAGGCCGCGTTCGATTATCTCAATCGTGTGCAACGCCGCAAGACCGTCGTGTTCCTGATTTCCGACTTTCTCGACGAATCGCAAGCCACTGGCATCTTCGAAACACTCGCGCTCACCAATCAACGCCACGACTTGATCAGCATTGCGCTCAGCGACCCTCGCGAAAGCGAGCTCCCACAAGTCGGCTTGATCACCCTCGAAGACGCCGAAACTGGCGAAATGGTCGAAATCGATACCGGTAGTAAACACACGCGTCAGCGCTACGCGACCCTTGCCCACGGGCGCCACAATCATTTCAAAACCCAGATGCGCAAAAAAGGCCTCGACTGGATCCAAGCCCACACCGACCAGCCCTACCTTCCCGCATTGCGTGATCTCTTCGCCCGCCGCGCCAGCCGACACTAATGCCACTCCCCTTCTTTCAGTTTTCACTCGCGGCACTGCCCGCGCAGACACCAAGACTGCCCGACCTGCCGCCAGGTCCGTCGCTTGACCGTGTGCGTGGCCCCATCGAAATCCCACCCTACGAGCCATGGCAAATCGGAGTGATCATTGCCCTAGTCTTGCTCGCGCTTGGGTTGCTCATCTGGGGAATCGTTCGATTCGTTCGCGCACGCAGTAACCGTACACGAACAGCAGCGCCACACTTGACAGCCCTCGCCGAGTTGAAGACCGCCGCCGAGCTCACCAAAGAGAACGACGAACGCTTTGCCGTGCTCAGCTCGCTGGCACTGCGCCGCTACTTCGAAACAGGCAAAGGCATCGCCGCGCTCGGACGCACCTCGCTCGAATTCCTGCAAGCATTGGACGGGCATCCACAAATCAATCCCGAGGCACGCAGCTCCCTCACTGAATTCCTAGAGCACTGCGACCGCGTCAAATTCGCCCAAGCCTCACTGACTGAAGCGCAGCGCAGCGCACTCACCGAAAGCGCCACGGCCCTCATCGGCCAATTTGAACAAGCCGTCGAAGCCACAGCCCAGGAGGTACAGCCACGATGAGCTTCTTTCAATTTCAGAATCCAGAGTGCTTCTTCTTGCTACTCCTATTGCCACTCATCGCCTGGTGGGCGGGCCGCATGGGCCCTGAAGCTGCCATGCGCTTCTCTAGCATCGAACTCGTCAAAGCAGTTAGCCGCTCACGCCGCAGTCGCCCAGGGCAATTCCTATTCGGTCTTCGCATCCTCACACTCGCCGCATTAATCACCGCGCTCGCTCGACCACAAATGGGCAAGATGAACGACACCACCGATGCGGATGGCATCGATATTGTGGTGACACTCGACCTCTCTGGTTCGATGCGCGCCCTCGATCTTTCCACTCGTAAAAACGTCGTCACACGTCTGGACGCAGCAAAAAAAGTGGTCCGCGATTTTATTGATAAGCGCCCCTACGATCGTATTGCGCTGGTTGCCTTTGCAGCGGATGCCTATGTCGTCAGCCCGCTCACGCTCAATCATGACTGGTTGAAGAAAAATCTAGACCGCCTTGAGTTGGGCGAAATCGACGGTGGCGGCACCGCGATCGGTACGGCCCTCGGCGCCAGTGTTAATCGTCTACGCGACCATGAAGCGCGCAGTCACATCGTCATTCTATTGACCGATGGCGAAAACAACGCAGGCACTATCTCTCCAATTGGGGCAGCTGAAGCCGCCAAAAGTTACGGCGTTAAAGTGTACACCATCGCCACCGGACAAAAAGGCAGCGTGCCGATTCCGGAGATGACGCGCGACAACCGCGTGCTTCGCGACAAGGACGGCAAGCCCGTGTATCGCGGACGTAGCGAAAACTCGAACTTTAACGAAGCCGAGCTGCGCGAAATCGCGGAGATGACTGGCGGTCTCTTTTTTAATGCCACCGAAGACGGCGACCTCGAACGTATTTACGACGAGATCAGCGAACTCGAAACCACCACTATCGAGCTTCGCTCCTACGCCACTTTTACCGAATATTTCATTTGGCCAGCAGCCCTCGGCCTCGCCTTGCTCGCCCTTGAACAACTCTTGCGCAACACGCGCTATCGCCGCCTGCCATGACTTTTGAAAATCAGATCTGGCTCACGCTCACTCCACTCATTGTATTACTATTAGCGGGACTCTTCGCGTTTGGGTTTCGCCGTCGCGAAGACTTGCTCAGCCGATTTGCAGCCGCACGGTTAATCGACCAGCTTACAGAGAAAGCGAGTCAACAACGCACACTCCTCAAAGCAGGCCTCATCCTACTCGCCCTCGCACTAATCGGCGTCGCCCTCGCCCGCCCACAATACGGAGTGGATTGGATCGAGCGCAAAGCACGCGGCCTCGACATCGTGTTCGTGCTCGACAGCTCCAAGAGTATGCTCGCCACCGACCTTAGGCCGAC
>DJBY01000087.1:17827-18806 GCA_002430605.1 Opitutia bacterium UBA5964
CGAGCCATACGCGAAGCCACCAAAGCCTTTCCGAAGGACAATAACTTCAAAGTCGTCATCCTGCTCACTGATGGCGAAGACCAAGAACAGCAGGCGATCGACACCGCGCGCGAGGTCGCCAAAGAAGGCATCAAAATCTACACCATCGGCATCGGCACGCCCGAGGGTGAGTATCTTAAAGTCCGCAACGCCGAAGGCACCGAGGAATTTATCCGCGACTCCAGCGGTCAACCCGTGCGCAGCCAACTCGACGAACGCACACTGCAAGAGATCGCACAAATCACTGGCGGCAGCTACAGTCGTCTAAGCGATCAGTCGCTCAACACACTCTACAACTCTGTGCTCGCGACCTTGCCTCGCGAAGAGCGTGAGTCCGAATTACAAGAAACCCGAATCGAGCGCTACCAATGGGCGCTATCCGTCGCCTGCATCCTCCTTGTATTGGAAATCTTCATACGCCGACGCAGCAAAGCCTCGATTCAACTGGCCGTGATAATCGCCGCCAGCGCCCTGTTCCTGCCAACTCCCAGTGAGGCGCAAGAACTCCCGAGCACGGCCGCATCGACCGAATCACTGAACCTGCCACTGCCGCCGCCACAGAAGTCTCCCGAAGCAATCATTCACGAGCCGGAAACAGACCCGCGTGTGCTATACAACCAAGCACATGAGCTGCTCAGCGCAGGCGATTACGTCGAAGCCACACGCCTCTACGAAGAAGCGATTGAGCTCAGCGAAGACGTCTCACTCGAACGTGACGCACTTTACAACATGGCGCACGCCATCAACCAAGTAGGCGAAGCCGCGCTAGAGGCGCAGGACTTCGAGACTGCCATCGAAAGCTGGAAACAAGCCGAGGCCTTATTCAAATCCGCCAACGAAATTGATTCAAGCGACACCAACAGCATCGAAGATGCCACCAGCACCGAGGCACGCCGCAAAGCGCTCGAAGAATTCTTGAAGCAACAAGAGCCTCAAGAGC
>DJBY01000146.1 GCA_002430605.1 Opitutia bacterium UBA5964
GGTATTCCCGTCGAAAATATCGGTGGTGGCATTCGTTACGAAGGTGATGTTGCAGTCTCTGCAGGTAACTACACGCCGTTCGGTCACACTGACTTCCAGCAAATCGTTGCTGAGATCAAGGACTTCTCTGCTTCCGGTGAAGCTTGTGTGATTAACACGATTAACGGTGATGCGAATGTGCCTTTCTTCAAGGAGATAGCTGCGTCCGGTCTCACTTCGGATGATTGCCCAATTGTTTCCTTCTCTCTTTCTGAGGATGAGTTCCGCGGTCTGCCTACCAAGGACTTGGTTGGTCACCTCGGATGCTGGACATACTTCATGTCGATCGACTCTGCTGCGAATGACAAGTTCAAGGCAGACTTCCAAACTTGGTTGGCAACGAAGGCTCCAGACGCCGTCCAAAAAGAAGGCCGTGTGACATGCTCACCAATGGTTCTTTCGTATGACGGTGTATATCTCTGGAAGGCTGCGGTTGAAAAGGCCGGCACATTTGAGCCAACGGCTGTGATCAAGGCGCTTGAAGCTGGCATCTCGTTTGATGGCCCTGGTGGCAAGGTAACGAGCCAGAAAAATCACCACGTCACCAAGAGTGTTTACATCGGTGAGACGCTTGAAGATGGGCAGTTCGAGATCCTAGAAGTGATTCCTGATGTGTATGGTGAGCCATGGCTCAAAGGTACATTTGAATAATTTTTCATAGACAGTCGTTTTGTTTGGCGGGGTTAGTGGGATCTTTGATCTCACTAACCCTTAGCTTTTGTCTGGGTCTCCATTCGCTGGCACGGGATGTGCTAAGCTCTTTTGCTTTATGATATCTGTAGCTAAGTCGGTTTATATCAGTCAATTGCGGGCAGTCGTTGCACTACTGCTGTTTGGCTTATGTTGTTCAGTGTCCTTTGGGGCGACTGAGCGTAGTGCCCGCGTGGTGTTTTCTGAGTTGATACTCTCGGATGAAACGGATCAAGCGGCTCTGTTGGAGGAGCTGTCCAGCTATGGTGATCCGGAAATTGCGGGGATCTATGAGGCGTGGCGCACCGGCGGCATCTTGACCTTGGCTGAGGGAGATGATGTCCGTTTGTTACAGTTTACCGATGAGCAGTGGACGCTCGTTATGACCGGCGAGGCAGTAAAGCTTTCGGAGGTCGAAGTCGAAGCCGCAGAAAAGACCCGTGCATCGCGCTCAGTACGTAAGCAGATGAAGAGTCTATTGGATACGCTGGGGCTGAAGGCGGCCGATCCAGCGGTACGTATTGATTCAGCGATTAAAATGGGGCGTAGTTTGAAGCCTGAATTTGTGCCGGCCCTAGAGGCGCGACTTGAAGTGGAGCCATCTGCTGAGGTGCGCGATGCGATTCGAGAAGCGCTCGCCATTAGTCTGCTTGAGAATGGCGACCAGGAACAGAAGCTTGCCTCAGTCGAGGAGCTTGCTGGGCTAAAATCGGGCGCTTCTCGAGGTTTCATTGAGAAGGTTTTAGAGGTCGAGGTGTCTGCCGGGCGGGCAGAAGGTCGACTGGCAATCGAATCCATGACTGCGCTACGAAAGATCGAAGAACACATGAATTTTATGGAATTCCTCAGCAGCTTTTTCCGCGGGTTCAGCACTGGCTCCGTGCTGTTGATCGTTTCATTCGGTCTCGCGATTACCTTCGGTTTGATGGGCATTATTAATATGGCGCATGGCGAGTTCGTTGCGATTGGTGGCTATACGACTTACATGGTGCAGACTTTTTTCATCAATACATGGGGGCTCAGTAGTGAGGCCTTCGGCTGGTATTTTGTGATCTCGTTGCCGCTCAGCTTTCTTGTCGCGGCAGGCTTTGGGCTGCTTTTGGAGAAATCAATTATCCGGTTTCTCTACCGCCGTCCCTTGGAATCACTGCTGTGCACATGGGGGATTTCGATGGTCATGCAGCAGTGCTTCCGGTTGATTTTTGGCGCGGCCAATGTGCAGGTAAACAATCCGACATGGCTAATGGGCAACCTCAGCTTTGGCGGTTTCAATATGAGCTACACGCGCTTGTTCATTATGTTCATCGCGCTGGTAGTCGTGTTGCTGACGTGGCTGCTGTTGCGTAAGACCAACCTCGGCTTACACATCCGCGCGGTGATGCAAAACCGTGGCATGGCGAGTAGTCTCGGCATTCCAGTGGCTCGTGTGAATTCGATGACTTTTGCGCTCGGTTGCGGCCTTGCGGCCTTGGGTGGTTCAGTGCTTTCGCAGATCGGCAATGTGGGGCCGCTGATGGGGCAGCAGTATATTGTCGATAGTTTCATGGTCGTCGTGATTGGTAGTGTGGGGAACTTGCTCGGTGCAGGGCTCTCCGCTATGGGCATTGGTCTGGTGGATCAGTTGTTACAGCCAGCGCTCGGTCCGGTGATGGGTAAGATTACAGTCTTCTTTGTGATTATCCTATTCTTGCAGTGGCGGCCTGGTGGCCTGTTCCCTGCGCGCTCACGGAGCCTAGACGATTAATTCAAACATTATATACTATGCTTTCTACTGACACTAAGAAAGAGGCTGGCATCTTCTGTATTGTTGCCGCGCTCCTGATGTTCATTCCCGGCTTAAATGCCTGGGGTCCTGAATCGGGCGCTCTCTCCGTGAGTTCCTTCCAAGTTTCGCTGTGGGGTAAATATCTGACCTACGCAATTCTCGCGATGAGTCTCAATTTACTCTGGGGCTATACGGGTCTGCTCTGCCTCTGCCAGAGTTTGTTCTTCGCTTTGGGCGGCTATGCGATGGGCATGTATCTCATGCTTACGGTAGGAGATACTGGCGGGGCAGAGCGCATCCTGCCCGACTTCATGGTCTTCATGGGCTATCAAGATCTGCCTGTTCACTGGCAGCCATTTGATAGTTTCTGGTTCGCGGCGGGTGCGGTGTTGTGGGTGCCCGGTCTGGTCGCCTTGCTTTTCGGCATACTTGCGTTTCGTTCCCGGATCAAAGGTGTCTATTTCTCGATTCTAACTCAGGCGCTCACCTACGCCGTATGTTTGTTGTTTTTTCGCAACGACTTTACTTTTGGGGGTAATAACGGATTCACCGATTTCAAGGAAATACTTGGGCATAGCATCAACGATCCGTCGACTACGCGGTGGTTGTATATTAGCTCGGCGCTGTTGTTGCTGTTCACGTACCTGATCACTTCTGGATTGCTAGCATCGAAGCTCGGCAAGGTGCAGCAGGCAATTCGTGATTCCGAAAACCGGGTGCTCTTTTCAGGCTATTCAACGACGAGTTTCAAATTAGTGATCTTCACGCTGTCCGCAATGATTGCAGGTGCTGCGGGTGCGTTGTATGTGCCGCAGGTGGGAGGCATTAATCCGAGTTTGATGGAAACCGGCAAGTCGCTCGAAGTCGTCGTCTGGGTCGCCGTCGGCGGACGTGGCACCAAGTGGGGCCCCGTGATCGGCGCCATTTTGGTCAACATGATGAAGAGTTACACCACGCAGGCATTTCCGGATTACTGGTTAATCATGATGGGTGCCATGTTTGTCTTTGTGGTGCTTGTGATGCCCGATGGTATTGTGGGTGTTTACAGGCAGGTGAAAGCCCAAATCGCGCAGAAACGTTCACTTCAAACAGTGGAGGCTTAATCAGATGTCGAATTTTCAACGTAACCCACTCTACCGCGATACACCGTTGATCCTTTCGGTCTCCGGTGTCAGTAAATCCTTTGATGGCTTTAAGGCCATCAACGATCTCAACTTCTATCTCGAAGAGGGCGAACTGCGTACGGTCATTGGGCCGAATGGCGCAGGTAAGAGCACTTTTATGGATATCATCACCGGCCGCACGCGTCCGGATCAAGGCACGGTCACGTTGCACGAAAGGGATGGTCACGATGAAGATCTGACGAAGTTGCGCGAGTTCGAGATTAACCGTCTTGGTATCGGCCGTAAGTTTCAGACGCCGAGTATTTATAAATCACATACCGTATATGATAATTTGGTGCTATCGTTGAATCGCGACCGCGGTGTGTTTAAGACGCTGTTCTATCGCGAAACAGCTGCAGACCGTGAGCTTATTATGGAAGTGCTCAAGACGGTACGACTCGATTCGCGCGCTCAGGATCTTGCTGGTCTGCTTTCGCACGGCCAAAAACAGTGGCTGGAAATCGGTATGTTGCTGGCGCAAGGCCCACGAATTCTGCTGATCGATGAGCCGGCTGCGGGCATGAGCGACGAGGAAACGGATCGCACTGGCGAGCTGTTGCTGAGCTTAGAGAAGAAGCATAGCTTGATCGTGATCGAGCATGATATGGAATTTATCCGACAGATCGCGCGTAAGGTGACCGTGTTGCATCAAGGCCATGTGTTGAAAGAAGGCACTTTCGAGAAGGTTAAATCCGATCCTCAGGTGATCGAAGTTTACCTTGGCCGTCAGGGCAAGAAGGACGAATCCAAATAGAGAATTTACCCAATGATTTCAGAAGCTGAAAATCCCGCCGTCGCTCCCTTGCTTTCCGTCAATAATCTGAAAGCCAGTTACGATGAATCCATCATCCTTCGCGGCGTCTCGATGCAGGTGAAGCCGAACTCCGTGGTTGCTTTGCTCGGGCGCAATGGCGTGGGCAAGACCTCGCTACTGCGTAGCATCATGGGGCTGATGCCTAAGACCGAGGGTGACATTCAATTTGAAGGTCGTTCTATCAGTGGGATGCGCACCGATCAACGGGCACGTGCTGGCCTTGGCTATGTGCCGCAGGGGCGCGACATCTTTCCGAACCTCACGGTGCAGGAGAATTTGGAAGTGAGCCTGAGCATTTCCGGCAAGGCTGGCAAAGAGCGCTTAGAGGAAGTATACGAGCTATTCCCAGTGATCAAAGAGATGCTCAATCGCAAAGGCGGGGTGCTATCTGGCGGACAGCAGCAGCAATTAGCGATTGGGCGTGCGATTTTGACCAATCCGAAGCTGTTGATTTTCGATGAACCGACCGAAGGGATTCAGCCCTCCATCATCGATCAAATTGAGGATGCGATTCATTTGCTAAAAAAGCAGGGCAATTTGAGCATTATTTTGGTAGAGCAATATTTGGATTTTGCTAAAGCTGCGAGTGATGAATTCTATATTTTGGATCGCGGGAGTGTGGTTCTCTCCGGTCAGTCCGAAGAGCTGACTTCCGCAGTCATTAATAAGTATCTGACTGTTTAGCATATTCTTTCTAACTAGCTTCGCCATCTGCGGCAGACCTCCGTCTAACTCCTCCTACGAATGCATCTAACACCTCGAGAACGAGATAAACTCATAATAGTCGTGGCCGCTGATTTGGCGCGTCGCAGGCAAGGCCGTGGGTTAAAGTTGAATTATCCTGAGTCGATCGCGCTCATTAGCTATGAAATCCTCGAGGGGATTCGTGACGGTCAGACCGTGGCGGATCTCATGAGTTTTGGCACTACGATCTTGAAGCGCGACGACGTGATGGAAGGTGTGCCAGAAATGATCCATGAAGTGCAAGTCGAGGGCACCTTTCCCGATGGTACGAAACTAGTCACTGTCCACAACCCGATCCGATGATACCTGGCGAATACAAATACTCCGACCCCGATGCGCTGCTCGCAGGAAATGTTGGGCTAGAGACGATTTCCGTAGAAGTCGCGAACAAGGGTGATCGGCCCGTGCAGGTCGGGAGCCATTTTCACTTTTATGAGATCAATGAGTTGCTTGATTTTGATCGCGAAGCGGCGAAAGGTTTTCGTCTCAATATTGCAGCGGGCACAGCGGTTCGCTTTGAGCCAGGTGATGTGCGCGAGGTTGAGCTGGTCGCACTTGCCGGAGAGCGTCGCGTTTATGGGCTGAACAACAAGGTCGATGCGCCGCTCGGTGACGCAGCCTCCTCACTCAAGCCTCCCATATCAGGTCTCCCGCCTCAGCCTTCAGGTCTCTTGTTTACCCGCCGTCAATATGCCGAGATGTTTGGTCCGACCGTAGGCGACCAGGTGCGCCTCGCTGATACTGAGCTGTTTATTGAAATCGAAAAAGACCTGATCGCCGAAGCTGCTGGCTATGGCAATGAAGTGAAGTTTGGTGGCGGTAAAGTAATCCGCGATGGCATGGGCCAGTCGCCACTGGCACTCGATGCCGACTGTCTCGATTTGATTTTAACCAATGCCACGATTATCGATCCGATCTTGGGGATTATCAAAGCCGACCTCGGCGTTAAGGATGGCCGCATCGCTGGGATTGGACATGCTGGAAATCC
>DJBY01000113.1 GCA_002430605.1 Opitutia bacterium UBA5964
GAGTCGCCCACACTCCTATCGCGATTTATTATACTCGCAGAGTGCAATTGCTCAAACAAGCCCCCCGTCAGGCATATCCTTATACATAAGTCTGAATATCAGTTACTGGCGATGACATGAGCTGTTCCATACGTAAAACCTCAACCACCCGCGCCCTGCGGTTGCTGGAGACACCGAGACACGGAGCGTTGAAGGCACCGCAAAAAAATACCTACTCTATCCCCGCTCCGTGTCTCAGTGCCTCAAGCGATAGCGGGTGGTAAAAGGCCGAACCTAAGTGCGGTGGAAACGATTCCTTCATACCTGCAATGGATCAAACTAGCGTGGATTTGACGATTCAAAGATATGTATAAGGATATGCTTGAAAAGGAGGAGAGCTAGAAACATGCCGCCGAGCGCCATTACTGACGTAAATTTAATAATCCAAATATATGTATCTGCAATGCCATAACGATCGCAACGAGGTCCATTGATTTTTTAATGTTTAACATAATCTGGTTAATTTATCTGTGTTTGATTTTTGTGCGGTTATCCAACTGACACGCCTTTTCAGTATTTTCACTTGGCTTTTTTTGCACGAAAGCTCCACTTGCCAGCCACAACGGTATACTTGATATATCGATCAGTGTTTTCAAGAAACGTCAGGCCCGCTACCGATTGTTCAGATTTGCCGTTCCGCCAGACAACGGTTCCATTGACTTCAATCTCTGTAATGTTAGCTTGCGGGATTCCGACAATAGCCGTCGTGCCTGCCGGTGAGTTTAATTTTAAACCGAAGGCCTCTGCTGCATTCTGTAGCTCTACATCGATATTTCCCTTCACCGATGGAACCGTGGTCTTGATCGTTTTCAATGGCCCCATCTGCGGCAATACATGATAGGTTTGGTAGCCTGGGGTCACTGGAGCCACACCAGCACCATATTGCGACAGCAGCGTCAGCGCGCCACCGCACCAGGCATGGTTGATGGTGCCTCCTCCGCTACCACCGATTTTCCAGTCTTCCCACAGCGTGCTGTAAGCATGGTCGGTCATCTCTTTGAATCGTTTCTTGGTGCGGGCAATCGCATCGTTCTCAAAGCGCATCTGATACAGGGCCTCACCCACATACTTCTCCATGTAGGGACTGCTGTGTTCTTGTGTTTGGAATACTTGGCGAATCGCCTCGTATTGCTCGGGTTTGGCCAATCCGGAGATCACGGCCAGGGCATGCACACGGTCATCTGTCTTGCCCTTGTAATCAGGTGAACGATATTCTTTGCCGTTCCAGAAGGTCTGATTGAAGTTCTTTTCGATGCTCTTCATACGAGCTTCGATGGCCGAAATATCCCCCGCTTCGCCGACGGCCTTGGCCATGTTCAACTGGCCCTTCAGAGCTAAGTAATACCAGCCGTTAAACAAAATGGCCATATCCTTGTTATGCCCCCAGTCGCCCCAAAGCCAGTCGCCCTTGCGCGGAACCACTAGGCCGTCCTCGCCTAGCCTCCAAAGAGAGAGGTAGCGTTTCACTGCCGGATAGACCGTGCGGATCGTCTCGATGTCTCCGCTGTATTGGTAGTAAGTCCAGAAGCCATAGTAACCGATCGAATTGAGCATTTGCATCGGTAGCTCTCGGTTCCAGTTGCCCGCGGGGACGGGCGAGTAAATCGTATGATCCGGTCGCTGCCAGTTAGCCAACTCGAGAATCCCCTTCTTCGCTAGATCCGCACTGCGCGGATCGAGCGCATAGAATGCCTCGCCCATCTCATTGACCATGTCGCCCCACCACTGCGCGCGCTCACGGTCGGGGCAATCAAAGTAGGTATCGCGCATTGTGATATACAGGGTCCGCAGCGCTTTCTTGCGATAGCGATTCAGGAAATCATCGTCGCATTCAAAAGTGCCAGTGAACTCCGCATTGTATCCCGTTTCACGATATTTCAGTGCTAGAATTTTGAAGCCCGCTGGAATGGTGTAATGTACTTCGTGTCCATTCATCCAGCCCAGGTTCTCGTATGCCTGCAAGCCTTGGCGCGTCACGTATTCGCCGCGCACATTGACCGCCTTGCCACCAAGGTAATTATCCATGCGGATGTCGACTAACTGACCAGCCGGGCCTTCCACTTTCAGATAGGGTGTCACCTGCGCATTGTAGGGAAGTTTTGCTTTGATGGTCTTTCCATCTGATACCTTGGGCAACTCGGCTGCGTTCACATAGTCTTTCAAGCCAAAGTCCTTCCACAGTGGAATCGGGCGCTCAATCAGCGCGTTCCACGGCGCACAGGGCGCTACCCCGTATTCGGCCGCAGCAAGCCAAGCAGAATCGTCAAAGCCTGGGTTCTGCCAGCCAAGCAGATCGCTCTGTGCATCAAACCGAATGTTCGATTCCGGAAGACGGTAATTCGGATGCGGCGCTCCAGTATTTCCATAGGCCGGATGAATGGTCGCCTTCCAGCTAGCGTCACTCGGTAAAGGTTTCCCATCCACCTGCGCATCGAACACCAGTCCAGCTTTGCCGCTGCTCTTATGGCTGAACCCATGTTTGCCGAAATACCAGAGCAACACGGAAATCGTGTTCTCCCCCTGCTGCAAGTGTTTCGTCAAATCAACACGGTCAAAATAAGTATCATTTGGTGTTGGTCCACGTTTCAGCTGACCTTCAAAAACTACCAGCTTTCCATTGATCCAGAGCCAATATTTAGAATCTGCTGCAATCCGCGCGATCGCCTGACCGGGCACCTGATCGAGATGTACGACCTTGCGGAAACAACTCCACTGGTTCACGCCTTTGGGCGGCGTCTCCTGTTGCAAACCCTTCACAAGATCGTAATACCCATCTTCCTTCACCGACGCTTGTATCACTTTACCGTCAACGGCGAACTCAAGTTCCAGCGTCTTCACGAGTCCAACAGCCGGATCCCGCCCCGCAGTGCCATTGTTGGCGATCACACGATACTTTCCAGCCGCAACTGCCTGCTGAACTTTCTTCGTTAGATCCACCTGCTTGGCCGGATTGCCCTTCTCTCCGTAAAGCGCCTTTTTGATCACCACCTTAGGAGCCTTTTGGGACGATGCCTGGTTGGATGCCGGCTGTTCGAGCGCACCGATCCAAGATGCCTGCCATTTCTCTGCGACAGCGTCAGCCACTCCATAGAGAGGCAAACACATCATCGTGAATACAAACCATTTATATATTCTCATGCATTCTTAATTCATCTTCGTGCTGAACTCCCATTGAACACGGCCACTTCCAGAAGTCTCAATGGGGCCGGGCAGAGTGTTTGCGACAGTGCGAAGCACACCCGAAAAGTCGCGATCGACCTGTACAGGTGAGCCGTCGGGCATTTCATACGGCAAGCCTGTCACTTGAGCGGTGCCCAGACGTTCGGCAGTGACGACCGGACGGAGCTGCCCGCGGCGCCAAGCAGGATCAACTGACCATTCAACTAGACCATCCGAATTGACCAGACGAAACGGAGGTTTTACGTCCGCAAGCACGACGGGTTTCTTATCAAACACGGGTGGCACTGCGCCGTTCAGGTAGAGGTTGCCTTCCATATCGAACGGCACTTGGTCGAGCTGTTGCTGATCCATCCCTCCCCAGCCCGGAATAAAGGTCGGCCCGGAACCAGCGAAAATATTGTTGATATAGCGATCATCGCCTGGGTTGTTAATATGAATATCAACCAGACGAGTTGAATGCGGCTCAGCATACGGAGTTTCTCGAATGGTTTTTGCAATCACCGCGACGCCGCGAAAATAGTTATTCACAAACGCCGTGCCTCGCGACGTGCTCACCACTGAGCGTGGAGATAAAAAGATGTTGTTCGCAACCAGAGTCGGCCCGTGTGAGACTTCGACATAAAGATCGGTGTTGGCATTATCGAATCCGATATTGCCTTCGATCACCGTCCCCTGCGCGAGCCAGTCGACCCATATGGCCCGGCACTCGCCGCCAGTGCGGCAGACCGTATTGCCTCGAATCACCGTATCAATCGCGCCATGCAATTTAATCCCACCCTGCTCAAGCCCGCCAAATGTGCGGCGCACGTGAATATCGGAAATATAGTTGTCTTCCAACAAGCTGAAGGCGGCACCCATACTGCCGCTGATACCTGATGTTTCGCAATGCGAGATTCGGTTGCGACGCACGATATGGCTGCCGACTTTATCCTGACTCCAATCACCGCTTTCAGAAGCATCCGCTAGAATATCGCGGAAGCCGACCACATTGCCGGGATAGTCGCCGCGGTCGGCGATCCCAAGCTGCACGCCAACGGTGATGGAGTGGCTGATATCATTTTCTTCGATGATCCAGCCCTTGCTCCAGTATGGCCCGATGACCCCCATTTGATTCTGGGTCGGCGCTGCCCATGGCGTGGCCGCATGGCGCAGCTCAAAACCGCGCACAGTAATATAATTGATGCCAGTTTGTTTTGGAAAAAACACCGTCTGTCGGGCATTGATTTCGACGACTGCTTCATTCGGATTTACAGCCGGAAACTGTGCCCAGATCGTGGTGCTTTCGTCGGTCACTTCGCCGAACCAGAGCGGATCGTCGGCCGCCGGTTTCAGCACGTCCTCAAGCGAGGCCGCTTCACCGCGCCACTCCCCGTTCAGATAGACGGAGCCGGTGTGATGCACTCGGTCGCGTGGTCGGAACCAATGCCCCTCGAGTACATCGCTGTAGGGATTGAAGTCGCCAAAAAAACTATTGGGCAGCGTTACAGTCCATGTGTCGTTCTCCACCTGTTTCCAGTCCGTGACCAGTTCGGAGCCTTTAATGGCAACGGCTTCGCCGGGCGCTGCCTGATAGATGATTCGCTGCTCATCGGAGCTGCCGCCGCGCGGCGGGCTGACTCGCTCGCGATAGATTCCCTCGTGAACCGTAATCGTGTCGCCAGGTTGCGCGAGATCCGCCGCCGCCTGAATCGTCAGCAATGGCTGACTCGCAGAACCAGCATTGTTGTTACTGCCCTGTTTACCCACATGATAGTCTGCCGCATGCAGCGAACCTACGATCATCGAAAACGCTATTATACTTTTATTTTTCATCATTAAATTCCGTTGCTTTCGCTTTTTCTGCCGCCTTCTTTTGAAGCGCCACTTTTGCGGCATGCTGTTGCGCACGCAACGCAGCATTTAGACTGGCATCGGGATCGCCTGCATCCCCACCACGAGCGAGCATCACTGGGTATTGCTCATCCCACCATTGATCGTAAGTTGCGATCATCGTGCCGACACGTTCCGGATGCTGTAACGCGATGTCGTCGAGACAGCCAGGATCGTTTTTCACATCATACAGCGCCCAGCGATCAGCCGGCGAGACGCCCCAATGGTATTGCGCGGTTCCGTTCGCATACGTAGCATTTGTCTGCCCCTTGCGAACCCCGCGTAGCGTCGTGCATTGACTGCTATATTTAGCACATTCCGGATCATCGCACGGCACGCTGCGCAGCAACAGGTAATTCCCTTGCCGCACCGCGCCCATGGCATGTTTGTGCGAGGCAGCAGACCCACTTGGCCAGCGACCGACATTATGAAATAAGTAGCGATCATCATGCGTCCAATCTTCACCGTTCAGTAATGACAGTAGACTGTAGCCCTGTAGTTCAGACTGCACGCTTTCAGGGATCTCGGCCCCAGCCAACTCGCACAAGGTCGGCAACACATCAATATGCGCGGCCAGGTTATTCACCGTGCGGGGCGTCCACTGCCCCGGCCATTTCCAAAACGACATCGCGCGGGTGCCGCCCTCCCAGATGGTGCATTTAGAGCCACGCATTCCCGCATTGTAGACATCGAGTCCTTCCGTCACGCCATTATCGTTGATGAATATCAAAATCGTATCCTCCTCTAGGCCGCGCTCTTTGAGGAACGCCGTCAGGCGGCCGAGGTTTTGATCGATGTTTTCAATCATCGCCAGATAGCTGGCATGCGTATCGTTCAGCCCTTTGGCCTTATATTTCTCAATCAGATCTTCTGGCGCATCCAGCGGTGTATGCGGCGAATAAGTGCAGAGATATAGGAAGAACGGCTGGTCGCCTGATTCATCCATAAATGCCATGGCTTCATCAAAAAAAGCATCCTCTCGAAACCCTTTGGTCGGGAAACGTTTGTTGTTTCGAATCATTTCCACGTCAAAATGCTGATGCGGGCCGCCGACATTCGTCGAACACCAATCAAACCCCCGGTCGGCTGGAATGTAGCCCTTGCTGTTACCAAGATGCCATTTACCGATGAACCCAGTTGTATAGCCCGCCGACTGCAGTAACTGCGGCAGGATCGTTGCGCCGGTGTAAAGGTGTTCGCGCGGAGTGAGAGTATGAGTGACCCCATTTCGAAACTCGTGCATACCAGTCATCAGTGCTGCACGCGTTGGCGAGCAGGACGGGCTGACATAAAAATTATCGAACCGCACACTCTCATCGTGCATTTGGTCCATGTGCGGCGATTCCAAATACGGATGACCATGCCGGGCGATATCGCCGTAGCCCTGATCATCTGTCAGAATAAATATAATGTTCGGCCTGTCCTGCACCGGTTGGACGGATTGCTTCGCAGCATTCGCAGGCAATGCTGCCAACAGCATCGCCATCAAAAGTCCGCTTCGTTTGATTATTCTATTCATTTAGTGTCTCAAGACCTGAGAGTAACACAATTACCTCATTCCGCCTATCACTTAATCGCGTGATAACGAAACTCGGGTGTAATTGTGTTTGTTGTCAAAGTAGCGCGGTGCTTTCAGCCCGCGTTCCGACCAACACCACACTAATCCGACGCGGAACTGCGGCTAAAGCTTCCACCTACGCCAAGGCAACGGAGTGAGGCAAAACAAGCTTCGGGCGATCAAACTCGACAGAATAAAGGCCGCGCCTCGCCGCGCACAACGGATCACTGCTTCACCTTTTCCCAAATGATCTCGGCAGTCTCCTGCTTTATATCGACCGTGACACTGGCATGTCGGAACGCGCGCTGATACACGTAGCCTTCTTGAGTGGCCTCCCCCGTCGGAGCGCCCAGCGGATATTGATACTCGGGTATGTCCTTCATCCAAAGCTTGGACCTGCCATTGTCGACACCGTATCCATCGTTAAACAAGAAGTAACTAAGCGGCTCGGCACAGATCAAGTAGAGCGCCAACGCATAGGTGAACCGATTGTCGGGCGACGCGAATTCCTTGATCGAAGACTGGCTAGCTTCCATATCCATGTCGGTATCGGTATAGTTCCCCATCCCCATGGTGAAGGCGATAATTTTGCCCGACCGCGCCGCAGACTGGATGGCAGCAATGCCCTTCGCCATATAGTCTTCCCGTGACATTCCAGCCACAGCGTGCTCGAAACCTTCGGTATAAGACCCGTCGAAAGGCTCGATATATTCCAACCCTGCATCATCAAACCGAGCACGAATGATGTTGGCCAAGACAAGGCTCTCAGAGCCGGCGTCTGCTCGCAATTGCTTCATCATGCGATGGTAGCCTGCCGCTACCGCCGTTTTCTTCGCATTGCCCACCTGCCGCATCAGATAGCCGGGTTCCAGTGCCTTAATATTTCCATCGACGAAGATTCCATCGATATACTGCGACCTGCAGGCCTGCTTGGCATGAGTGAGCCACCAGGATTGCACCGCAGGGTTCGACAAGTCGTAGGCCTTAAAATGCCCCCGCACTAAATGGGTGTTTCCCTGTCCATCTGCTAGAAACGCGCCTGGAATCGAGGTAATTTGCGCATCTGCAACGGAAGCCGAGTAATGCACCAAGATATTGCGATAATAGAGAATCTTCGTGTGAGGATTGATTGCTTTGACCGCCATTGCCGCTTGCACGGTTCCAGCTTCGGTGCCGCCAAACTCCCTCGCTCCCGTTGTTTTCTCAAATGTGATCAGCGGAAAGGTCGCCAAATACTCGACTTCTTGGGGAGTAAAAGCCGTGGCCTTGCGCACATGCATATAGCGCGGCACCGTGTCCCAACTAAAATCTGGGAGCTGAGCTGCAGCGCTCGCGCAGCAGGTGGCGAGCAATGCGATCGCATAGAGGGTAATTTTAATAGTGTTCAAGAATAGAGGGGGCGAAGGTGACAGGCGAGTCACTAGAACGACTATAACACACCTGTCATCGCTCCAGTATCACGTAATCGCGTGATACCGGAGAAAAGGCTCAAAAAAATAAAGATTAAAATATCGTCTTTTATACCACATGATGATCATAATAGCTCAAATATTAGCTATTATGGGTTTCTCTTCAGCATCACAAATCATCCAAGGCATTGCGGAACGAGCGCGAGCCGAGCGAATTCGTTGTCACTACACGCAAGCAGAACTGGCGGAGCGTTCTGGTGTGCCGTTGAGCACCTACAAGCGCTTTGAGCGTGAGGGCCAAATTGCACTGGAGTCTTTGGCAAAAGTGGCAATCGCACTACGGATGGAATCCGAACTCAACGGACTGTTCGAAAAAACGGCAGCTTCCTTCGAGAGCCTGGACGCAGTCGAACGCAGCCTAAGCAGTCAACCCAACAAGCCCCGCCGTGTGCGGCATACATCCAAATGAGATTGAACGTCGCATACCAAGGTCGCCGCATTGGCCAAATTCTCGATGTCAAAGGCACGCATTATTTTGAATATGACGTGCTCTTCATGCGTCAACCACTGCCACTTTCACCGCTGAACTTGCCCGTGCAGCGCGGCGTCAGCGAGCACCGCGACGGAACCTTTGCAGGGTTGCCAGGGCTTATATACGATTCTCTACCCGACGGGTTTGGCCAAAGTGTGATCCGACAGCATTTTAGGGATAAAGGCATGCCCTCTCCCTCGCCGCTACAAATCCTCAGCTATCTCGGAGACCGCACAATGGGAGCACTCACCTACTCGCCCCCCGATGGCGATGCGACTCAGGCGGCCGAGGTGGATCTAGTCAGCGCCGCACTTTCCGCGCGCACGCTCGTCGAGCATGAACATGGGCCAGAACTAGATCCCGCGCTCATTCAAGCCGGCGGTACCGCAGGTGGCATGCAGCCCAAAATCCTCGCCTCGATCAACGACCGGGGCAACATCGTCACTGGAGCGGATACGATCCCCGAGGGATGCACCGCTTGGCTGATAAAGCTCAACACCGAGGGGCGCTCCGAAAATGCCTATGCACCCCTGGAGCACGCATACTGTCAAATGGCGCGCGATTGCGGCATTCAAGTGCCGGAGACACGTTTGCTCTTTGACCGTGAGGGCGTGCGGCACTTTGCGATCCGCCGTTTCGACCGCGGCGCATCCGACCCCAATCAACGTATCCACACGCACTCGTATGCCGCCGTAGCGGGTGTCGACTATCAGGCCTTGAATGGCAGCTACGACCATTTGTTTGAGACGACGATGGACTTAACTCGCAATGTCATCTGCCTGCGTGAGCAAGTGCTGCGGGCGGTGTTTAATGTGCTGACACATAATTGCGATGATCACGCCAAAAACTTCTCATTTCAAATGTCGGATCGCGGCGAATGGACACTTTCGCCCGCCTACGACTTATCGATGGCTCAGAATCAAACCCAAGGGAATTGGCTCTCAGTAAACGGTAAACGAACTGGCATCACCGCTGCCGATTTTGCGCAGATCGTCGAGCACCTGGGCATCTCAAGCAGCGAAATTGACGCAATGTTTCAAGCAGTCTCCGCAGTCACATCGAGCTGGCCAGAATACGCACAAGCCTCCGGCGTCGGCGCAGGGCTCTCTAAAGCAGTGACCACGGAGTTAAATCGCTGATGTTAGTAGACCTTCGTCGCGGTTAATAATAGCAGTGCTGCAATCACAGTCATCCCTCATCCAGAACAAGGCGTAAACTCAGCAGACATTTAATTTAAACGTTTGATCCCTTTTCAGACCCAGCCGAGAAAACGACCCGAATCCGAAGAGGCAACGTCGATCTCGAAATCCGCATTTACAAGCTTAGACCCGTAATCTGGCGCAACCGGAAAGCCGTTTGCCTTATGATCGCGCCCCTCCCACGAACGCCATACACCCGTCAATTGCCGGGGCCGTTCACTGTATCAACCGCCATGGCCGGAGCCGTCACACGCTGGTCAAGCCCGGCAGTTTACTGCAGCTTACCGATTGCAATGTTCAGACTCAATAAGGCCGCTTGCTCGGCTTTCAGCCGATCGATTCGAGTGGCCGCACCTTGTGACTCAACCTGAACCAGCGTCGTGATAGACAAGAGGAGCAATAACACAAAAGCCATTAAACTAAGTGCGATGACCAGTGCAAATCCATTCGCAGCGGCATCCTAAGGTCGGAAGATGACCAATAGAAGACACGCAACTACCCCTGCATGTCTTCCAACTCGACCCCTTTTGTTTCATGCACGAACTTCAAAACAAGGAACAATGAAATTAAAGCGAACACCGCATAGACTGTATACGCCCCACCCAATCCAATGCCAACCAGCATCATCGGGAACGTAATGGTGATAAGGAAATTGGATCCCCACATCGCAATACCACTGACAGCCAACGCCGACCCACGAAACTGGTTCGGAAACATTTCCCCCAGTAGCACCCAAACCACAGGGCCCCATGAGAAATTAAAGAACACGACATACAGGTTGGCCGCGACCAGAGCAATCGGGCCTGCACTGCCGGTCAATGTCAACTTGCCGGCAGTATCGACGTCGGCCTGACTAAATACAAACGCCAAAACTCCGAGCGTAATAAACATTCCGACCGAACCGATCAGAAGCATCGGTTTGCGCCCCATTCGATCAATTGCGGCCAATGCTGCAATGCAGGCAGCAATACTGACTGCACCGCTGATGACGTTAATGAGCAATGCATCGCTTTCGGCAAACCCAGCAGACTGCCAAAGAACCGAGCCGTAATAGAACACGACATTGATACCGACCAACTGCTGAAAAGCAGCCAAAGCAATGCCGACCCAAACGATTGGACGAAATCCGAATTTGCCTAGAATATCGCGAAAGCGCGGGCGGTGATGATCTGGAGACAAGCTTGCCTGAATATCGTGATACTTGGCTTCAGCTGCGTCGCCCATCAATTTGCCTAACACCTTGAGCGCCTGTTCTTTCTTACCGGAGGCCACTAGGTAGCGTGGGCTCTCGGGGATGAAGAGCAGCGCGAAGAAAAAGGTGACGGCCGGGATGAGTTCGATCCAGAACATCCAGCGCCATGCCTCATAGCCCATCGCCAATACGTTCTGCGTGTTACCGGCCGCATCGGCAATCAAGTAGTTGCTCAAGAACGAGCAAAACAAGCCGCCGATAATGGCGATCTGCTGAATGGAAGACAGCATGCCTCGGTATTTGGCCGGAGCCACCTCGCTGATATAAGCGGGTGCCAACACTGAGGCCGCTCCCACTGCCAATCCCCCCAGAACACGGTAAATAATAAATTCACCCGAGGTCTGCGAAATGCCGGATCCCCACGCACTGATCGTGAAGAAGACGGCGGAGATCAACAGGATATTACGCCGTCCGAAACGATCGGCCAGACGCCCGGCAGCAAATGCACCCACCGCACAGCCGAGCAGCATCGACGCCACGTTGAATCCTGTGCCAACACTGTCGGAGTCGAATGCGGATTGTAACCCATCCACCGTGCCATTGATGACGCCCGAATCGAAGCCGAATAAAAAGCCGCCGATGGTGGCGACCATTGTGATAAGAATTGTGAAACCAAGATGAGAGGAGTCCTGTTTGAGCATGATATGTGCGAGGGGATTGAGACTGAAAAGTAAGACAACAATTTCGATTAAATAGCGTAAGGGAAATAGTTACAATAATTAATCTCTTGGTTGATAGAACCCGCATTCGATGCGGCATGCTTCTTGATCAATCTAAGTAAGCAAGCAAGCCTAGCAGATTTAGAAAAAACTGTCTATCACGCGATTGCGTGAGGCTTGAACGCCCTGCTTAAACTGGACATGCAGAACCCACGCGCTAGTGTCCTCACATCGAAACAAGTATGCACCGAATTGTCATCATCAGCCTAACAAGCTTACTAGCCGCAACCTTGTCGGCTATGACAAGCTCGGCACAGACACTGCCCAAGCGCCTCTCCACAACGCAACTCGAGCAACGACTCGAAACAATCGACGCTGAACTGGATCAACTGGCTCGCTTCAACCCGCGTAGCGGAACCGGCTCCATTGGCTACCGCTCGACCGAGCATCCAGATGCGGATCACCTCGAGTGGGTGCAGGTTGAACTGGAGCAGCCCACACCCATCGACCAAATCGTATTAGTGCCCACCCTCGGGCGCGACACTGAAAACGGATTCCAAGCAGATGGATTTCCCGTAGAGTTCCGTATCCTTGCCGGAACCGATGCGAATTCCGCTGGCACGGTGATCGCCTCCTTCAGCGAACAAGACCTGCTGCTGCCGCGCATTGCCCCGCTGGTGCTTACCTGCGACACCACAGCATCCTGGCTGCGGGTCGAGGTCACAAAGCTCTCAGCGCGTCAATTCAATAGCGAATTCAGTCTTGAGCTGGCAGAACTCCTAATCTTTAGCGGCGAGGAAAATGTCGCGATCAACCGACCAGTCACCCTTTCATCACCGGACTACAGCAATCAAGCGATTGCACAGCTTGGACGCAGAAAAGAATTCTTGGTCGACGGCTTTATGCCCTATCAAATGGACACGGGTCAGGGAGACCATACGGTTGCCTTTTTCAACGGGGCAAACTCCAATACCACACCGTCGATCACCATCGACCTCAAGGCGGTCGTTCCCGTATCTCGTCTCCATCTCCACACCGTGGAACAAAGCGACACCGCACCACAGGGCACGACCAGCGGATTTGGCCTGCCCGAGTATCTCATCGTGGAAGGTGCTCAGCGAGCCGACTTCTCCGATGCCGTGCGCCTGATGGAGTATCACAAAACGTCCATCTACGCTGTAGGCCCCATCCTCGTGCATACCTTCCCTGAAACTCCCTGCCGCTATGTCCGCCTGACCGCGCTTGAGCCCCACCTCATCCAAGGTGACCAGAAGGTCTGGGCAAAGGTGGGCTTCGCGGAAATTGAACTGTTTTCCCACGGAGAAAACGTCGCGCT
>DJBY01000081.1 GCA_002430605.1 Opitutia bacterium UBA5964
TTTGGGCAAGTGAAGGAACAAAGAAGGAAAAGCCTTAGAACTGTGAAATGGATAGTTTCTGATCGAGGCAACTACGGATGCTTATTTCGTAGAATGGAATCGTTAAAATCCTTTGCGCAGATGAATGAGTTGGGCATGTTACTGAGCTATGACACAACAAAAAGCGATTTGTCACCATGAGTTTGGTCTGCCTTTAGAAGTGCTACGGCTGGAGGATGTACAGCAAGCGGAGCCGCAGGTTGGGGAAGTACGGGTACGGCTCTTGCTTGCCACGATTAACCCGTCGGACTATGGCATGATTGCTGGTAGCTATGGCCGTTTGCGTGAGTTGCCGGCAGTGGCTGGGCGCGAGGGCGTCGGCGTGGTCGAAGCGATTGGGCGTGGTGTGTCGAGTGTGGGCGTGGGCGCCCGTGTGCGCTTCCCCGAGGGAGGCGCTTGGCAGGAGACCGCTTGCATGCCCGCGGCCGATGTGCTGCTGGTGCCTGCGGATGTGCCGGTCGAGCAAGCGGCCTTTTCATTTATTAATCCGCCGACTGCGTATTGCTTGTTGCAGAAGATGGTCGATTTGGCGCCGGGTAGCTGGGTGGTACAAAATGCGGGCAACTCGACGGTCGGGCTTGCGGTGATTCAGATGGCGAAAGTGCTGGGCTTTAAGACGATTAGTCAGGTGCGTCGCGAGGAATTGATCGCGCCGCTCAAAGCGCTGGGTGCGGATCATGTGGTGATCGAAGGCAGTGGTTGGGCGAAGCAGGTCAATGAGTTGACTGGCGGCGAGCCGATCCAATTGGCGCTCAACTCCATCGGCGGCGCCAGCGCGAGTGATCAGATTAAGGCACTCGGCGAGGGGGGCACACAGGTGACTTTCGGTGGTATGGTAGCCGACCCAGTGCGTTTCCCAACGCGGTTCTTGATTTTTAATGACGTGCGCTTGGTTGGTTTTTGGTGGGATCAATGGATTCAAAAGGCGGGAGCTCAAGGGCTGAATCAAGTTATGAGCGCGGTCTATGGTATGATGCGCGACGGCACGCTGAAGTTGCCCGTGGAGGCGACGTATTCGTTTGCCGAATACGAGGCAGCGGTTAAACATAATCAGCAGCCACGCTTGGGGAAAGTGTTGCTCAAGCCGTAAAATAAGTGGGAAGATGAAAAGGTTGCCAGGTGGCGTCGTCGCTTGTGGCGGCCAGAAGCCAAGGGAGTCGCTCAAATTGGCCTGCGCAAGCGCAGACGCCACGGGTTCAGAGTCTTAGAAGATTATTGTGACAACTTTCACAATCACACCCAGATTGGTGTCAGTTGCTTGTTGCAGGGTGGTGTATCACTGCTAAACGTCTTTGCATCATGTTCCTGCCTCGATTTGCTCTAGTCGCATCTTTATTCGCCTTAATTGCGCTCTCCGCGTGTGCCCCCAATGGCCTCGAAGTCGTGGGCGAGACCGACGAGAAGCAGTATCAATTGGCGAAGGATTACCAAGGGCAAGGACGCACGGAAGAGGCGCTGAGTGCCTTTTTGCGGGTGATTGATGCGCGCCGTGACGCGCCGGAGTCTCACTTCGAGGCGGGGTATATCTACCTGAATTCAATGAAAGATCCGGTGAAGGCGATTTATCATTTTGATCGTTATTTGCAGTTCAAGCCGCAGTCGCCGCAGGCGACGCAAGTGCGCCAGTTGATCGAGACCGCGCAGAAGGAGTTCGCTCGGCAATTGCCGGCGCATCCGTATCAGGGAGAGCTCGACCGGATTGATCTGATGGAGTTGGTGAAGAGTTTGAAGTTGGAGAATGACAGTTTAACGCGCGAGTTGGCGGCTGCGCAGCAGCGTGTGCAACAGTTGGAGAATGTGGTGGGTGGCGCGCGACGTGTGCCGACCGCTCAACCCAGCGTGACAGGGCAACGATCTCGGACGCCTGCGCAAGTGCAGGCGGTTACGCCAACAACTCCGGACCCAGCGAGTGCGCCGCGTAGCTATACGATCAAGTCGGGCGATTCGCTCAGTAGTATCAGTCGCGCGGTGTATGGTACGCCGTCGCGCTGGATTGATATTTATCAGGCCAACCGCGATCGCCTCTCCAGTGAGAATGCGTTGCGCGTCGGCCAAGATCTACGGATTCCGTAATGGGTGCTTTGACGCGCGGGTAGAGTGACCTTTAGTCTTTAAGCGATGGATAGCTGCTACTTTGATTATAATGCCACTTCACCGCTGCGGCCTGAGGCAAAGGATGCGTGGCTGTCGGCGGCAGATGACTTGTGGCTCAATCCGTCTAGTCCGTATCGTGCGGCGGCGCGGGTACATGCGCATTTGGCAGAGGCGCGGGCGCGGGTAGCGGGCTTATTTGCAGTCGCCGCTGAGCGAGTCGTGTTTAACTCTGGTGCGACTGAGGCGAATAATGCGGTCTTCGCGCATTGGGCGGCGACATTGCCTGCGGATGCGCGCATTGGCGTGAGCCCCACGGAGCACCCGAGCGTGCTCGAAGCGGCGAAGCATTTTTTCGGTGAGCGCGTGATTTGGCTGGCGCTGGATGGCAATGGTGCGGTCGATGTGGCGGCACTGCAGAAAGTGTTGAGCGAACGACAGCTCGCTGCAATCTCCGTGATGGCGGCAAATAATGAGACTGGTATTTTAAACGACTGGGCTGGAATCGCGGCAGAATGTTGCGCGCAAGGGGTGCCGTACCATTGTGATGCGTCTCAATGGATCGGGAAGTTGCCGCTCAATGGTTTGCGAGCCTGTGATTTTCTGACAGGCGCAGCGCATAAGTTCGGTGGTCCGAAGGGCGTTGGCCTGTGTCTATTGCCGGCGGTGAATTCGGGGTTTATGTCACTA
>DJBY01000093.1 GCA_002430605.1 Opitutia bacterium UBA5964
CCTTTGCTGCCGCACTCGGCCATGAAGTCAGCCTGGCGGCCCAAAGCGTGCTGGGGCTATCCGTCTGGTTGACCTACATGGCGGACCGCCTATTCGATGTCGCCAAGCGTCCACCCGAGCAGCTCCACGCCGTTCGACACCGCTTCGCGAAACAGCACTTTGGCGTAATTTGGGGTTTCTGGCTCTGTGTATTGACTGCCAACATCGGAATCGCGCTCACCGGGCTTTTAATTAGCGAACTTCGAAACGGCCTGGTGCTGCTGACGTTTTGCTTACTCTACACCGCACTCAATCAGGCACTCTCGCGCCGCTTCTTTCCTAAAGAACTCTGCGTCGCCCTCATTTTCGCTGGCGGCGTGATCGTCTTCCTCCTCCCCAGCGCCAGCGTCTGGCCACCAGCCTGTGCGCTGGCGCTACTGTGCTTAACTAATTGCTTAATGATCGGAGCGAAAGAGCAATGTATCGATGCCGCACTGCAAGTGCGCTCACTGTCTCGGCTGCCCTCATCCCTCATCCACATTCTAGAGGTCAGCTGCGCCTTCTCTCTCTGCTTTCTAAATCAAGTGTGGGCCCTGCCAATCGGCCTATCGCTAGGAGCGCTGCTGATCATCCACAGCTGCCAGAAGCGACTTTGCATTGAGACTTTTCGCGTGCTGACGGACAGCGCCTTACTCATCGGCCCAAGCGTTGCGTTATGCCTCTATTTCTAACCCGTCGATACAACTAGACGGCCACGATCCACGCAATTAGTACGGATTAAAAAATAGTCCCAGCGAAGTCCGCGCGAAGACGATAGCCAGAAGCGCAAGCCGCCCGGATAGCCGAAAATAACGGCACTAAAAAGCAGGTGCCAACGCCACTCGAAATCCGATCGCATTACTCTTCGTGTCGCCGCGAATCTCATCGCGCGCGGCGCTACGCACCCGAACTGCAAAATCCTCCCAGCTGCCTCCGCGGACGACCACACGACGCCCTTTATCTCGCGGACGTGGATCCACTAGCAAACCACCATCGAGACGACCATTATATCGATCCAAGGTCCACTCGGCTAGATTGCCGTGCGTATCGTGTAGCCCAAAATCATTTGGTGGATATGAACCCACCGGCAAGGTGCCGTAATGATCCAGATCACTTACCTGATGCCCGACATCAACTGGATAGACTCCACTGAAATTACCATTCGACGCATCAGCCCGATCACCAAAGGCAAACGGCGCTGCGGAGCCCGAGCGAGCCGCATATTCCCACTCTGCTTCTGTCGGCAATCGATACACATAGCCATCCGGCAAGCGTCCGGCCTCTCTTTCGATATTCGTCAAGACTTGGCAATAGAGCCTGACATCTTCCCATGAAACGTTGTCTATCGGTAAGCTCGCACTAGTCACCGACGCGGGGTTCTGATCCATCACCTTGGAATACTGCGCCTGAGTCACCTCATATTTTCCAATCCAGAACCCCTGATTAAAACGAACCGCCGTCTGTGGCCCCTCATTCGGCAAGCGCCCAACTTCCTGAATCGGACTGCCCATTAAGAATTCCCCCGCCTCAATCCAACAGAGCTTCAAAGCTAGATAAGGCATCGTCCACTCGCCCCCGCGCTCCGGTCCCGGTATTTGAACTGGTTCAACCTCCCATGTAATGCGCTCATTGGGCTTCAACTCAAAGCGCCGCACCATCGTAAGATAATCCTTAATTCGCAATTCGAACTCAACACGTTGATTGGCAGCGACGGAAAAAACACCATCAATGTCATCGACATCCACTCCAGCCACTCGCACTTCAACTTCCAGCTCCGACGGCATCACCAACTCGACCTGACCGGGTAATGGCTGCATTAAATAAGTCATCTGCTGATTCACTCGATCCTCGACCTTCACAGTTTGCAATGCTGACACATATAGCGGATGCAGCAGGCGCACCGTATGAGTGCCCTCCAGCACTGCTTTCAGTGCCTCTGAATCGTATGCGAGTCGCTGCCCATCTAGCTCCACTGCCAAGTCACCCATTAAGACGGAGACCTCACTGTTCGGGACGCCTGCAAAAGTAACCGCAAAATCAAGCTCCGCCGATCGACCGACCAACGCGCCAAAATCAACCACTTCATGCTCGCCAGACTCCACATTAATACGGCGACTAACGGACCGATAGCCTTGAGACTGCACGGCCACAATGTAGTTTCCACTTCCCTCGGATGCATCGATGGTGACAGGTGAAGGTCCCACATCGATACTATTTAGCAAGACACGAGCTCCCGAGGGTTGTGTCCGCACAGTCACACTCGACGGCATCTCCACCAACGCGACCTGCACCAGATTACCACTCAGATCTTCTAAGATCGTGGGCAAGTATCCGACCTTCCGAACAACAATACCAGCAATCCCGTCCAAAACTCCGCGCTTTAAATTATACTGTCCCTCAGCATCCGTCGTGCCGAGTTCGACTTCTAGATTTTTTTCATCCAGCAGGGCAATTGTCGCTCCGGGTTCAGTCTGAATCTGCAAACCCTTCGACGCTGACTGCAACTCAACATTAATTCTAGGCAAGGCAACATTCCCGATAGACACCGGCAACTGCTGCTCTAAATACTGCGCAGCAGTAATACGCACATCATAATCCCCTGGCTGCACAACCAAATCGAGTCCATCCGCTCCCGTACTAAAGACAGCATCGATACCAACAAACCGGACCTGCGCCCCCACGGGCGTCACATTAAGTCGTAAATTCGGCGATTCACCATCCGCCGCCACGGACACCACTTGCAGATTTGCGATGCGCTCGCCAAATATTGAATGCAAGAAAGATGCGGCCAAGCCCGTCAAACTCAGACCAACTAAACCAATCACCGATAGGCGATAGATTCGAGTCGCTAGCTCGCCACGCGCCACGATTCCCTTTGGCACCGGAATGCGATCAATCTGTCGTTGAATCAAGCTGCCGTGTTCCGGTTCCAGTTCGTCCGCCGTTCCCTTCAGCGCTAGCAGCACACTCCTGCAGGATTGATACCGCTCATCACGGTTTCGCTTAAGCGCCGTCTCAATCAGCATATCCCAAACCTGCGGGAGCTCATCCACGATGGTAGACGGAGCCTTATAATTAGACAGGTTCGCCTTCAGGCCTGTCAAAAGCCAATACGCGATATAACCGGCAGCAAAAATATCCACTCGCGCATCTTCAGCGATCCCGTGGCGATACTCAGGACTCATCACATCAAACGAATTGAGTCGCGCGGGATCGACATTCGCACCCAGCGGACAGACCGATGCCGAAACGACCGACTCAAACAACTCGCCGCCCAAAGTCGCTTTCACCCCCAAGCCGAGCACCTGAATCGACCCATCGCTCTGCATAAAGATGAGGTCCGTATCCAGATCACGATGATCCACACCTTGTGCATGCGCATACCCCAAAAGCCCCAACAGCAAAGCCACAATACGCCCCGCGTCCTCCGCATCGATCCCCGCCACTCCCGGCTTAGCGTGCTCAGCGAAATATTGGCTCAAGCTTTGCCCCTTGACTGCATCCATAAAGATGCAGTGTCGCTGATTCATCAACGCACAGTCCTGAATCTGTGGAATACCCTCATGATTAATCGCCTTAAGTGCCGCCTGTAAGCCCTCTAAACGCTTCAAGCATTTCGCATCCTCAACAGTTCGCGGGTGAAACACACAGAGCGTCACGTCACGCAAATCACGCACATGCTGCATATGGTAGTAATTCGCCAACAAGCTCGAACTAATACACT
The DNA here is from genome assembly GCA_002430605.1 of Opitutia bacterium UBA5964. GTDB lineage: Bacteria > Verrucomicrobiota > Verrucomicrobiia > Opitutales > Coraliomargaritaceae > Lentimonas. The sequence continues at coordinate 3,743 of DJBY01000093.1, forward strand.
TAACGACACGGAAATTCCCAAAGCTTTCCCCAGGCTTAAGTATGCGGTTCTTCAAGCGCTCTTTGCTTGAATCAGGCGAAGCCGATTCGGACTGCGTATTGCCGTTATCCATTGCGTATAATCAAGCGTTTGCAAAAAAATCTCGGACCGATTGCACGATCGTCTCAACGGCAGCGAGCTTACCTGCCCCCTCATACCCACAAGCGAGCATACCACTCTGCGGTTCAATAAAATGATAGCCGCGCGAACGGAGCGTTCTAATATTCTCCTGTGTCGCCGCATGTGCCAACATCTTACCATTCATCGCAGGTGCCAGCATCACTGGTGCAGGCGTCGCTAAATGAATCGAAGAGAGAAGGTCTGGCGCAAGTCCTAACGCAAATAATGCGAGGCAATGTGCGGTCGCCGGAGCCACCAGAAAGAGGTCGGCTCGGTCCGCTAACTCAATGTGCCCGGGTTGCCAGCCCTCACCCTCCTTCCACAGGTCCGATGCCACCGGATTACGCGAAAGCACTTGCAAAGTCAGCGGCTGCATAAATTGACAGGCCTCTGCTGTCATCACCGGATACACCTGCGCGCCCGCTTCGGTCAGGCGACTAGTGATATCGGCAGCCTTGTAGGCTGCAATCGATCCCGTAATGCCCAAAATAATAGTGCGCCCTTTTAAGTCTAAATTAATATCTGCCACAGTTATACAAATCTGAGAGGATTACTTGCCACAGACAAGACTCAAGTAATACCCGCTCGACCACGCTTGATGCAAGCACGCGCTTGACAGTGCGTAAATCCGATGAATGCTCAAACGATGCACGTTTTATTTGTAGAGGCGATACGCCTAACAGGAGCACCAGAACTTCTCCCCGTTGGGGACATGAAGTAATACGTCTGCGGGCTCAATGCCCGTGCATAATAGTCAAGCGAGCCAATGCTCGCACCGCGACACACCGACGCGCCGCACAAGACCGCGTCTCGAAACCCGAAATAAACACTCCAGTATCGAACCCATTTTCACCATGCAAAAAGGCACCATCACCAAGTACCGCCCCTTTCAGCAAATTAATTTGCCCGACCGCACATGGCCGGACAAAACCATCACAACCGCCCCAATCTGGGCAAGTGTCGATCTTCGCGACGGCAATCAAGCCCTCGCGATACCGATGAACGTAGACGAAAAAGTCGAATTCTTCGAATTACTGGTCGCCACAGGATTCAAAGAAATTGAGGTCGGCTTTCCATCCGCCAGCGATACGGAGTTCAACTTCATCCGCCGCTTAGTCGAAGAAGACCGCATCCCGACCGACGTAACCTTGCAGGTGCTGGTGCAAGCGCGTGAACATTTGATCCGCCGCACCTTCGAAAGCTTGGAAGGCGTGCCCAAAGCCATCGTGCACTTATATAACTCGACCTCGCCGTTGCAGCGCCGCGTCACTTTCAATAAGAGCAAAGAAGAGATCAAACAGATCGCCACCGAAGGCACTCAATTGATCAAAAGTCTCGTTTCTACTCTACCAGACACCCAAGTGCGCCTACAGTATTCCCCTGAGAGTTTCTCAGATACCGAAGTCGATTATGCCTTGGAAATTTGCGAAGCCGTGATCGATGTCTGGCAACCGACCGCCACCAACAAAATTATTCTGAATCTTCCCGCCACTGTTGAAATGGCGACGCCGAATGTGCACGCCGACCAAATCGAATGGTTCTGCCGCAACATGAGAGCGCGCAATACCGCGATCATTTCTTTACACACGCATAATGACCGCGGCACTGGGGTCGCCGCCACCGAACTCGGCTTAATGGCGGGCGCGGATCGCGTCGAAGGCACCCTATTCGGCAACGGCGAGCGCACTGGTAATCTCGACATTGTAACCGTTGCGTTGAACCTCTACACACAAGGTGTCGATCCTGGCCTGGACTTTAGCAATTTGGAGCACACGCGCGCGACATACGAGCGTGTGACGCGGATGCATGTGCCCGACCGCCATCCTTATGCCGGCGACTTGGTCTTCACTGCATTTTCTGGCTCGCACCAGGATGCGATCAAGAAGGGCATGGACTTGCGCGAAAAGGATGGCGAACCAGGCGCACACTGGCAGGTTCCCTACTTGTTAATCGACCCAGCCGATCTAGGCCGCGACTACGAAGCAATCATTCGCATTAACAGCCAAAGTGGTAAAGGCGGCGTCGCATATATTTTATCTCGTGAGTTCGGGCTAGATTTACCGAAGGTCATGCATCCCGAAGTCGGCCTCGTGATCAATAACGCCGCCGACCAAGACAACCGCGAATTAAAATCTGCCGAGGTGTACCAAATCTTCCAACGCGAATACGTAAATTTAAGCAGCCCGCTTGAGTTAATCTCGATCCTGCGCGAAGACTTCTTCGCCACTGGCGAGGTCAGCATCGAAGCTCAAATCAACTTTAACGGTGACCCGCTTATAATCTCTGGTCGCGGCAACGGCCCGATCAGCGCGTTTTTCGACGCACTTGAGAGCCAGGGCTGGAAGCACTTTACGCTCCTCGACTATCGCCAGCACTCGATCGGCAGTGGCTCGGCAACAGATGCCGCGGCCTACATTCAAATCCAGAACGACAGCGGCTCGATTTGCTACGGTTGTGGGATCGACGCCAATATCGAACTCGCTGGCTTACACGCCCTGGTGAGCGCGTTTAATCGTGCTCATGCAATACATCCAAAATCACATCTCGAATAGTCGCGGCGTCTAGGCTTCCCTCGATCAGGCGCTGCATCCCTACCAACTTAGAGCGCTCCTTCGAGACCGTTTGCCCCGCTGGAACTACCCCCAGTAAGGTCTGCGAAGACTTTGATCCTGATGCGGCACAGATCTGTCTGCATAATTCGAGACCAGCGGCCTCTTTTCCCATCCCGATAAACACCACATTATAACGACGGCGCTGAAAGGCATCCGCACTTAAGTCATAACTCGGAGCGTGGTGCGGCGCGTAGCCCAACTGGCGACAGGCAAGCAACAGCTGCTCCATCTCGTCACGATCTCCGACCACCAAAATATCGCAAGGGTGCTGTTCGACAATACGCTCCACCACCTCAGCTAGACTAGCTGGCGAAGGGGACATTGCAGGGACATCCCCGATCAACTTGGTCCGCACCACAAAACCAAATACAGATCCCTCGCCCTCGCGACTTTCCAGCCAAATCCGTCCACCCATGGCATTGACCAAGCGCTTGCAGATCGCTAACCCGAGCCCGGTGCCGCCATACTTACGAGTCGTCGATGCATCCACTTGGCTAAATGCTTCAAACAGCAGATGTTGCCGATCTTTCGGAATGCCAATTCCGCTATCACTCACTAATACCTCAAGATAGTCATGGTCGAGTTGATCGAGATATCCGATCGGCTCCAAGGGATCGGGACGACGCGCCAAAGGCAATTCACTTAACTGAATAGGACGCACGGCGATCTCGACTTCTCCCGCATCGGTAAACTTCAGTGCGTTTGCCAACAAATTTTGTACGATCTGCCGCAATCGCTCCATGTCACCCAGCGCAAACTCTGTGAGTGCCGGATCTACAGACAGCCGAAGCGTAACATTGAGCTCGGCAGCTCGAATCTTAAAGAGCTTTACACAATCCTCAAAGCACAGATGCAACGGAAATTCCTGCATCTCCAAATCCAAGCGTCCAGCCTCAATCTTCGAGAAATCTAAGATGTCATTAACCAGAAAGAGCAGACTCTTACCGCTCGAATAGATCGTCTGCGACAAGTCCAGTTGCTCCTCGTTCAACTCACTCTCGCTCAAGAAGCTCGACAACCCAATGATTGCATTCAAAGGCGTGCGAATCTCATGAGAGATCGTCGCGATAAAATGCCCCTTTGCCCGATTACCCGCCTCTGCTCGATCCTTCGCCTGGTTCAAATCGATCTCAATACGCTTACGCACTGAGATATCCTGCATCGTCCCCATGATTCGAGTCGCACGGCCGAACGCATCACGGTCTTGCACCACCACCCGGTCTTGCACCCAAATGGATTCAGCGGCGCCCTTAAAGATACGATAATCGATCTCTAGTGGCTCCGATCCATCCCCAATGAATCTCACATACGCCGCCAACACTCGATCACGATCATCCGGATGAATGCGCTCCTGCCATTCCTTTTTATGATCCTGCACATTCACCGAGTCCAATTCCAGAATACGGGACCAATTTACATCACGAAAGATCTCACCAGTGGTAAGATCCTGCTCCCAGAAGCCCATCTCCACTGTATCCAGCGCCATCCGCAAGCGATGCTCACTCAACCGAATCTGCTCCTCATAGAGGCGCAATGCCGTCTCATCAACCAGCAACGATAAGGTGCCCTCCCCCTCTGACTCATCAATATAGACTTTCAAAGTTAACAAGGTCATCGAGCTCGACCGTCCAGTATTATTCATCAAATCAACATGCTGGTAACGTATCGTACCATCATCCGAACTGAATAGAGCCTCTCGGTCTGCCTCCCATTGCTCGCCGAGATCCACCGGGGGAGCCTTTAACTCTGAACTCATAACCTCGGACACGCTCATCGGAGAGAAACTCGCCCAGCGCTCATTGATAAAGACAGTGCGACCATCGCGCGATCGCACCCAAACACCGATCGGCAGTGCATCCAACACCCGATGCATTAAATACTCACGCTCGTCCGCCAGATCTACTGTGCGTAAATGATAGCCCACAACAATCGCACAGAAAAACGTAATCGAAATAAATAGAACCAACACCCCGACCGCAAACAACAGATGCTCACCGAAAGAACCCTGCGCAAAGGGACCGACCCCAGACAACCACGCATAAGCTACGGTCAACACCAACAACGCTGCGATCGCCAGCGCGCCAGTCATTTGGAAGCGCAGTACCGCGCCAACTGCAAGCGCCATTACAAAAGGCAAAAGCAGTGGCTCCAGCACCCCACCATCGCCAATCGAATGGAACGTTAAGTTAAGAAAGACAGCAAACACAGCCAAGCTGATCGACAACTCGACATAACTCCAACCCCGAGTATTTATTTGACCCAAAGAGATCGATTCTGGCACCTTTATTCGCTTCATTCTATTCGCTTATCTTGACAATTTTATCCAAAAATAAAGCATTCAAGACAAGCGGAGATTCCGCAAGCCTTTAGCGACACGACCACTCATCGCGCAATCCCAGCTGCTCAGCCATTCGGCTACAATCGGCAGACTGATACGTCCGCACTCTAGGCTAAAATCCAATCACTATGAAATTCTCTAAATACCACGCACTCGGAAACGACTATCTCGTCCTCGACCCAAAAGACGCCAGCGAGCTACCTAACCAACAAGACACTGTGCGCATTTGCCACCGCAACTTCGGCCTCGGCTCCGATGGTATCCTCTATGGGCCACTCGCCACCGACAAAGCCGACTTCGGTCTGCGAATCATGAATCCTGACGGTAGCGAAGCCGAAAAGAGCGGCAACGGACTGCGGATCTTCGCCCGCTACCTCTATGATATTGGCAAAGTCCGCAACGACGCCTTTACCGTTGATACACTCGGAGGCGTCGTCACCTGTAAGATCAGCGACGGTGCCGCCTCGATCACGGTTGATATGGGAAAAGTACGCTTCGCGATGGACCACATCCCCGTCGATGGCCCCGAACAGGCGGATCACGACATCGCCCAGCAACTGATCATCAACGGCACCGACTACACCGTCTATCTTGCCGACATCGGCAATCCTCACTGCGTCGTGCCACTTGCCGAGATCTCCGAGAAACTCGCCTGCACAGACGGCGCGGCGATCGAAGTCGATCCGAGCTTCCCTAACCGCACCAACGTGCAGTTCCTCAAAATCCTCGACCGCAACAACATCCAGATCGAAATATGGGAGCGTGGCGCAGGCTACACCCTCGCATCGGGCTCCAGTAGCAGTGCCTCCGCCGCGGTGGCTCACCGAATCGGCCTCTGCGATCGCGCGATCACCGTGCACATGCCCGGCGGCAAGATCGCGATCGAAATCGGCGACGACTACGCAGTGCGAATGACAGGCCCTGCCACCCGCGTGGCTGACATGGACTTCGACCTCGAAGCCCTCGACTTCAGCGTCAAAGACTAATTCCTCTCAGGTCTCAGCCCTGAAGTCTCAGCCCTCAGCTCTCAAAGCCCACCGCGCGGTGGGCTTTGATACGCTGATCAGTCTCACAGGAGGGCACTTGATTTTTGCTAAAATGCCATTAGCGTCCCGCCTTTCAATTTCAAACAAATCCAACACAAATTATGAGCACACACACACCCGAACGTCACGAATTCAAAGCGGAGGTCAAACAAGTCCTCGATATCGTGGTGCACTCTCTCTACACGGATAAGGAAATATTCGTCCGTGAGCTAATCTCGAACGCCTCCGATGCCACCGAGAAGCTGCGCCACACGCAGCTCTCCGAAAAAGACATCTTCGATGCAGATCTGGATCTAGAGATCCAAGTCACCTCCGACGAAGAAGCTGGCACCATCACGATCCAAGACTTCGGTATCGGCATGACGCACGGCGAGCTAATTGAGAACCTCGGCACCATTGCTCACTCAGGCTCCAAAGCCTTCCTCAACGCCCTGAAAGCAGGCGGCGAGCGCAACGAAAACTTAATCGGCCAGTTCGGCGTAGGCTTCTACTCCGTCTTCATGGTAGCCGACTCCGTCAAGGTCTACACTCGCACTTGGCAACTCGAAGGCGAATGCCTCTGCTGGTCCAGCAACGGCGACGGCTCTTACGAGATCGAGCAAGTCGAAGGCGAGCGGCGCGGCACACGCATCGTCTTCACCCTTAAGGATGAGTATAAAGATTTCTCCAAAAAGGACACACTCGAAGGCATCATCAAGCGCTACTCCAGCTTCGTGCAGTTCCCAATCAAGGTCGATGGCGACGAATTTAAAACCGTTCAAGCGCTCTGGCTTAAGGGCAAAGACGATATCACCGACGAGGAATACAAAGCGTTCTACAAATTCCAGGCCAACGCCTTTGATGATCCACGCTTCTGGCTACACTTTGCCGCGGACGCACCGATTTCGATCAACACACTTCTCTTCGCTCCCACTGAAAACATGGAAGGCTTTGGCTTCGGTCGCATGGAGCCAGGCGTCGCGCTGTATTGCCGCAAGGTCCTTATTGACAGCGATCCCAAGGGCCTACTCCCCGATTGGCTGCGCTTCCTACGTGGCGTCGTCGATAGCGCCGACTTACCACTAAACATCTCCCGCGAATCAATGCAGGACAGCGCGTTGATTCAGAAGCTCAATAAAGTCATCACCAAGCGCTTCCTCAAGGCACTCGAAGAAAAGGCCAAGAACGAGCCCGAAGTGTTTAACGATTTCTGGAAGTCCTTCGGCATCTTCCTCAAGGAAGGTGTAACGACCGACTTCACGCATCGCGATCAGTTGCTCAAACTCCTTCGCTACGAATCTTCCTACACCGAAGTAGGCAGCACCACCAGCTTCAGCGATTACCTCTCACGCGCACCCGAAGGCCAGAAGGAGATCTATTACCTCTATGGAGCCAGCCGCAGCGCGATCGAGACAGGGCCCTACTTCGAAGCCTTCAAGGCGCGTAATGTCGAAGTGCTGTACCTCTACGAACCAATCGACGAGTTTGTGATGAACCACGCTCGCGCCTTTGAAGAGAAGAGCTTCATCTCAGCCGACGCCGACGGCATCGACCTCGAAGCCATTGCGCCAGAGACTGACACCGACAAGGAAGACGCCTTGGCAGCAGACGCGGTCGAAGGGCTTTGCGCATTCATCAAAGAGAAGCTCGGTAAAGACGTCAGCGAAGTCGCCGCCAGTGACCGCCTCGTGGGTAGCCCTGCGATGATCGTCAACGGCGACAAGATGATGACTACCCAAATGCGCAAGATGATGAAAGCTATGCAGCAACAGCAGCCAGGCGGCGATGCCAGCGCGATGGGTGCAGAGCCTCCCGTCAAACTGCAGATCAATCCGCGTCACATGCTGGTGAAAAACCTCGCCAACCTACGTGGCAGCGATGAGGCACTTGCTGGATTGATCATTGAGCAACTCCTCGACAATGCACGCGTCGCAGCCGGACTCCTCGAAGATCCGTCTGCCATGATTCAGCGTAACTATAAGATTCTCGAGCAACTCAGCTCGAAATAAGGCGCGGTGATGACCCTCTGGCGTTACGCCAGTCGCTACAAAATTCAGTTGCGCGCGGGTTTATCCCGCGCGCTTCGGCTTAATCTTCGGACTCACCGCAAGAACGCCATATCAACGCTGACAAAAAACGCCGTCTTTCAGCCGAAAGGCGGCGTTTTTGTAAATACTAGACAGGCTGTCGATTAATCGCGGTAGCCTGGGATTTCACCAGACTTGTATTGGTCCATCAACAAGCCTTCACTGTGGGCGTCATGAGGTTCGACCATGTCCGCTGCTGCGTTTTTGTCCGCCGCTGGCACCGTCTCATCAGTGGAAGCACACGCAGTAAAAAAGAGAGCGGCAACAAGAAGCGCTAGGAGATTTATAAATTTCATAATTTGAATATTAGTTATAGGTTCAATAACCAGTTTATGATTTTACATAATAATGCAAACTCGATGAAGTAGTTTTATTTGAATTCGTTAACCGCTTAATTAAGGGCACGACAGGCCGCTGGCGGGCTTGCTTTAAGGGCCAAAGTGGCCAATTTGACTAGGGAGCTCATCCACTCCAATTATGTCTGAAGAAAAAAAAACAGCGCCGTTGGTATTTCCTTACTTTAATCGTGAGCTAAGTTGGTTGGCGTTTAATCAACGCGTGCTCGACCAGGCGACATCCGCCGAGTATCCCCTACTGGAGCGGATGAAGTTTCTCGCATTCGTCAGCTCCAATCTCGACGAATTCTTTGAAATCCGTGTTTCCGGGCTGATGCAGCAAGTCACCTCTGGGATGAACGAAGCCGGCCCCGATGGTCTCGGCCCTAAAGAACAACTCCAACGCATTCGGCAGGTCGTCAAGCGCTTGATAGTGGATCAAACGACATGCTGGGAGAATCAACTCGTGCCCGCCCTCACAGAGAGCAGAATTCTATTTTGTGGATACGACGAACTGACACGCAACGAGAAGCGCTGGCTGAGGCAATACTTCGAAGAACAAATCTTCCCCGTGCTGACCCCCCTCGCCATCGATCCCGCACACCCCTTCCCTCAACTCACCAATAAAGCGCTCTATATACTGGCATCCATCGATGATCCTCAGACGCGCATCATTGAAAGTATGATGGCGATCATTCCAGTGCCGCGCATCTTGCCACGCACCGTTAAGATCGGTGTGCCGCGTAGGGGCAATCCTGAGGTGTATATCTTCCTCAGTGATATCGTGCAGCACTACGCCAAGCACCTCTTCCCTGGTTACCGAGTTCGCTCAGCGGCGCCGTTTCGCATCACACGCAATAGCGATCTGTATATTGACGAAGAAGAAGTGGTAAACCTGCTGCGTAAAATCGAAGAGGAGTTGATGAACCTGCAAAAAGGCGCCGCCGTGCGTCTAGAAATCGCCCAAGGTGCCGACCCAGTCCTGCTAGAACAACTACTGCAAGCACTCGATCTTCAACCAGACAATGTCTATACCATCGCTGGCCCGATCAATCCGCTCCGCCTGATGAGCACCTATAATCTGATCGATCGACCTGATTTAAAATTTCCGCCCCAAATTCCACACATCCCTGCCCTATTGGAAACGCCAGAGAGAATCTTCGAGCACATCAGCAAACAAGACATTCTGCTACATCATCCCTACGACAGCTTCCAACCCTTCATTGATTTCCTCAATCAAGCCGCGTGTGACCCACAAGTATTTGCAATTAAACAAACGCTCTACCGTACCTCCGGCGACTCACCTATCGTCGAGGCGCTGATGGAGGCCTCGCGCCGCGGCAAGCAAGTCACCGTACTGATCGAGATCAAGGCGCGCTTCGACGAAGCCAATAACATTCAGTGGGCCCGACAGCTCGAAGACGTCGGCGTGCATGTGGTTTACGGACTGGTCGGCCTCAAAACCCACTGTAAAACATGCATGGTGGTGCGCCGCGAAAATAACGGCCTCAAGCGCTATGTGCACCTCGGCACTGGCAACTACAACCCCAAAACCGCTCGGCTCTATACCGATTTGAGCCTCTTTACCGCCGCTCCCGCAATCACCTCGGAAGTGGCTGGCCTGTTTAACACGCTGACCGGATTCTCACTCACCCCCGTATTCAAGAAGCTATACGTGGCGCCCTTCACACTGCATTCTAAAATCCAAAAGCACATCAAGACAGAGACTCGCAACGCGCGGGCAGGCAAACCCGCCCGCATCATCGTCCAGACCAATAGTCTCGTCGACAAACAGACCATCGATCATCTCTACCAAGCCTCCCAAGCCGGCGTGAAAATCGACCTCATCGTGCGTGGCATCTGTAATCTGGTGCCTCAAGTCAAAGGTGTCAGCGACAACATCCACGTACGCAGCATTCTCGGTCGCTACCTCGAGCATAGCCGCATCTTTTATTTCGAAAATAGCGGCGGTGCGCAGCCGCGCATCTTAGCTGGCAGTGCCGACTGGATGCCGCGTAATTTCTTTCGCCGTATCGAAGCCGTCTTTCCAGTGCAAGCTCCAGAACATCGACAGCGCCTGATTTACATACTGGAGACCTACCTCAAAGACAGCAAACACGCACGCATCCTTCACAGCAACGGCAGCTACCATAGACCTCGAAACACCACCAGCAGCACGCCCTTTTCAGCTCAAGAAACCTTCGCGACAGAAAGCAACCACACACGCTCCCCGTTTGTGACTCAGCTACAGGAGGCATCGATCTCGCCGCCACACTCTGCCAATAACTCCGATAGACCTACGCCCTAATGGTTCCTCACCCTCTCCACGCGAATCGTGCGACCTGCTAATTTCTAATTCTCCTCGCTGTGCCCAAGAAACCAACAACCAAGCGTGCCTCCACATCTAGCCGGCGAAAGACACAACAACAAGCACGCTGGACGAAGCATTGGCTGACCCGAACCATTACAGCGCTTATCACTGCAGCGGTCGTCAGCCACTACTGGCCACAGCTACGCAGCCTCACTGACATCAACTGGCGCTCATCCGCCCGTGCCATCCACGGCACCGCCGAACTACAGATCGCGTTGGCTCGTGAAGGCTTCTCTCCAGGATCGATTGACGGAGCCTCTGGCTCGCAGACCCAAGCAGCCCTGCTCGCCTATCAGACCAGTCGCGGCTTACCACTGTCCGGCGCATTCGATGCCGACACCACGCAGCTCCTACAAATCGAAGAGCCAGTGTTCACCACGCGCCGACTCGGAGCGGAGGATTTCGCCGCAGTCGGCCGTAAGCCACAGAGCTGGCGCGCCCGCGGTGAGCTCGACCGAATGCGCTACAATACCTTATTGGAAATGATCGCGGAACAAGCTCAATGCGATCCCGATTTCATCACCAGCCTCAACCCAGGTATCGACTGGAGTCAGCTCTCATTGGGCGACAGCATTCGCATCCCTGACGTGCCGCCCTTCCGCATTCAGCAAGCGGCGGCCTATATACAAATCGCCCTCGCCAAGCGTACTCTGCGCGTTTTCAGCGCCAACCACCGCCTGCTCTTCCACTGCCCGGTCAGTATCGCACGACGCGTTGACAAGCGTCCCAGCGGCGAGCTCCGCGTCAAGGTGCGCGTCGATCAGCCCAACTATACCTTCAACCCCGCCATCCTGACCGGCACCGCACAGCGCGAAGGGATTACCCAAAAATTCATCATTCAGCCGGGCCCCAACAATCCCGTCGGCACCGTCTGGATCGGTCTAAATCTGCCCAGCTATGGCATCCACGGCACCCCCGAACCCGAGAAAGTCGGCCGCACCGAATCCAGCGGCTG
>DJBY01000044.1:0-8329 GCA_002430605.1 Opitutia bacterium UBA5964
GAGGGCGAAGAGCGCGTTCATCAGTCGCTATTGGGGGATTCTGCGGTTGGCGCATATCGCACGGATTTATTGGAAGCAGAGGGTTTCAAGAATGGAAGCGATCAACTGCGCCGTAATCCTAAGGCACGTTACTGGTTGCCGAGTAAGGATGAATGGGTGAAGGCTGGCTACTACGTTGGTGGGGGGGCGTGGAATGATTATCCCTTTCTGTCGAGCGATGCGCAAGCCTCTGCTGTAGATCCCAAAATTAAGAATGGTGCAAATTTCTATGAAAATGGTTGGGCGGTTGCAGCGCCGCATTTAAGTGATGTGGGTGCTTATCGTCAGTCACGAAGTTACTTCGGCACATACGATCAAGGTGGCAATGTTGCGGAGTGGGTGGAGGATCGGGTTCCTGGGAAGTCGTGGTTTGCTGCGCTGGGGGGCTCAGTGATTCGCGGAAAATATAGCCTTCGCCTGGGGTATCGTGAGGGGGATGCCTTGGATAAGCCTATCTCAACTTTTGGTTTCCGCTTGGCGCGTCGGAAGGCTGCCGACCCCATATGGGATGAGCCATTAGTGTTGCCTGCACGGACACTCGACGCTGTTGAGCCTGCTGAAATCTTGAAGCGTCAGAATCGGATCGAAGGGGCTGGGATTGTTGAAGAGTTCGTGCTGGTTGGTGATTTGGGAAATGAGGCCGATAGCTTGCATGGCAGGTTTGGCCGGGTGAATTATCCGTATAAAATTTCAAAATATGAACTGACGAATCAGCAATATGCGGACTTCTTAAATGCGGTGGCAGTGAACGCGGATCCATATGGGCTCTACAATCAGGATATGTCGACGGGGGTCACTGGTGGGATCGAGCGCAAGGGTATTGCGGGTTCTTATCAATACGCAGTGAAGGCTGGAGTGGGAAATCATCCAGTTGTCTACTTAGGCTATTATGATTTGATGCGCTATGCGAACTGGCGACATTTCGAAATGCCAGAGGGGGATTGCGTTGCAGGTGTGACTGAGGGGACGAGCGATTCCGGAGCTTACGATACGCATGACATCGAAAAAATCCTGAATGGAGAGAAAGCGGCCTACGCTTCGTTTGGAGTGCGCAACGCGGGGGCTCGCTATTGGATACCTAGCCAAGATGAGTGGTATAAGGCCGCCTATTATGATCCGACTCGGCTCGGACCTCGAAAGTATTGGGACTTCCCCTGCCGCACCAGTAACTTTCCTGAAAATCGGGATAATATGGCAGGCAGCTGTAATTATCTGATGGGCGATCAGCTCGGCGTGGGGGCTCCAAGCTTCCTTGCGGAAGTGGATGCCTATGCCAAGTCTGCTAGTTACTGGGGCACGCTCCAGCAGGGGGGCAATGTGTGGGAGTGGATCGAAGGATGGCAGTATGACACGGTGGGTAATCGCGGCCTGCGCGGAGGCAGCTGGGGCTATACGGAATATGGATTATTTGCCGGAAATACTGATCTAGGCGGACTTAAAGACGAGATCTACGTATTTGGCGGGCGGATTGCGCGAGCCTACGAGGGGGATGAGATTGCGAGTGCTCCTTCGCCTTCGATCAAGGAGATGCTGCGGGAGCGCGTGGGGACTCTGGCGATCCGAGACGTCTTGATCCTTGTTCTGATCAGTTTTTGTACGGGATGTGCGGCGATTGTATTTCTGGGTGTCTTTGCTGCAATGATACGAAAAAAGAGAAAGCTATGAGACGGAAACTAAGTGCAATTCTACTGTTACTGTCCACTTATGTGGATTGGTTTCTGCTACGGCTTTCGGCTGATGAGGTTACGCGATCGGAGTCCCCAAGTCGGGCGCCCCGCTTGTTGATTGTTCCATGCGATCCTTGGTCGGTCGTCGGTTCACGCGGTGATCAGGCGATGATTCTGGCGGCGATTGACTATTATCGTTCTAAGTATGCCAGTCTCGATATTGACTTGGTGACGACCGAGGATTTTGATGAGGAGGCGTTTAATCTACCCGAAGGTGTCCGTTGCTTAAAGGTCTGGCAGGGGCGCTTTTTGCTTCGTCGCATACTGCGAGGCATTTCGGATACGCCGGATCATGTGGTTGTTCTAGGGGCAGATGTTATGGATGGACATTATGCGCCGTTGACTTCGCTGGTTCTGCTCGCGCTTTCAGATCTATTTGTGAGGCGTGGCGCAGATGTTCATTTACTCGGCTTTAGCTTTAATACAAGTCCATCTGCGTGGTTGCGAACCGCGTTTAATGCGGCTCACCCACAGCTCCGGTTTGGGTGCCGCGATGAAGTTTCGTTTCAACGTCTGAAGGCGTTTACCACTCATGGAAATATTCGTCTCGTTGCAGATGCGGCCTTTCGAATGCAGCCGAGTGATGTGTTTGAGCAGTTTGCGGAATATCGAGATTGGTGTGAGCAGCGCCGCGAGAGCGGACGGACACTACTTGGCCTGAACCTGCACAATATGTTGTTCATCGGTTACAGCAATGAGGCCCATCGGAATCAGCAGTGGCTGGACTGTGTGATTGGTGCCTTGAAGGTCTTTCTGCAGCGTGAGGAGGATGTCGATTTGGTTTTGATGCCTCACGATTTCCGCACACTGACAGGCGACTGCCTAGTGCTCGATCCGATCTTTGAGGCGCTGAGTAAGTTCGACTCTAGAATTTATTACCTGCGCGATGACATTGCAGCAAATCAGATCAAAGGCATGGTATCGCAGATTGATGCGTTGATTAGTTGCCGGATGCACCTTGCCATTGCCGCGCTTGGGCAGGGGATTCCAGTGTTGGGTGTTACCTATCAGGGGAAGTTTGATGGTCTCTTCCGCCACTTCGATCTAAAGGGTGGGGATATATTTGTTGATCCGGCCTTGGTCGAGGATTCGGATCATTTCTTGTCTTACATCGACGGCTTCTATCAAAATATGTCGATCCTGGGCGAGCGTGTGAGGCAGGAACTGCCGGAGGTGTTGGCTCTGTCGGAGCAGAATTTCGAATGAAAAAGATTTTATACATCTCCACCTCAGACCCTGACGATAAAAGTACCGGGGGCGCTCAGCGTAGTCGCTTCTTGTATCAGGCGCTGCGTGCGCAGGGGGAGGTATACACGATTATCCCCGTGTCGATGCCGTCGTTGGAGCGAGTGGACGAAGAGCGGAAAATCGAATGGATCTGCTTGGATCGTCGTCATACGTTTCGTTGGGCACTGCAACGCTTGTTTAATCGGTGCTTCCCTTTGCTGGTCTGCCCGTTTTATGCTCGAAATTTACCGGATCGTTTGAGGTGTAATGGCGACTTTGATTGCGTGGTTGTCCGTTATACACAGTGGGCCTCTTACTTTGCAGCGTGGCGTATTGCGCCAGTGTTGATCGATATTGATGACTCGCCGGTTGAGTTTTATGATACGGTGATGGCTCCGCGCTATCGTTCAGGTCTTAACCGAAGTTTGAATCGCTGGTTGCTACAACGGTGGTGCCGTTGGATTTATCGCAAGGCTACGGGGGGGTGGATTGCGAACGCTGATCAAGTCGATGCGATTGAAGGCATCAAGCTCAAGTATCTACCAAATTTAGCAATGCCGGCTCCGGAGGGATTTGCCTTTGATCAGGAGAAAGAGAATTTCCTTTTGACGGTTGGTTATCTGGGCTATGCGCCGAATTATGAAGGTGTTGACCGGTTTATCGAGAAGACTTGGCCGCTGTTACATGCGGCCAAGCCTGAGTTGTCCTATTATGTGGTGGGGAAGGATTGTCCTGCAGAGCTCAAAGAGAAGTGGTCGAGGGTTGCCGGAGTCAAAGTGCTCGGCTTTGTGGATGACCTTGAAGCATTATATGAGAGCTGCTTGATGACTGTGGCTCCTGTCTATTCGGGCTCGGGGACTTGCATCAAGGTGATTGAGTCTTTGCTGCGTGGGCGAATTTGCGTAGCTGCGCCTTTCGCGTTGCGCGGAATTGACCGAATGCATATTCAAGATGCCAATGGTTTGTGTGCAGCCAGCTCGAGCGAAGAATTTATTGCTAAAATAACATCTTACTGTGAGCAGCCCGAGCAATTGAAGCTGCACGAGAGCAATGCGAGTGCTTTTGCAATGAGCCATTTCGCATATCAACAATTCGAGGATGCAGTTGCTGATGTGCTATTAAACTGCAGGGCGGTATCGCGGGATTTGTAGAAGTGTGTGATTTATGAAGAAAATAGCGTTCTATTACTATGGTAACTTATTGCCTGCCCATCAAGGGAACTCCAAATTGGCGGTGTCAATTCTATCTTACCTTAAAGGGTGTAACTTGTTTGAGGTTACATTGTTGATGGTTAATGACGCGCCTCTAGATGAATCCCAGTATCGAGGGTTATGTGATCATCTAATTTCGGTGGATGTTTCTGGGATCCCATGGTGGGCTCGGCTGCTTGATAAATGTTTTCGTTTTCCTCAGCTTGATTTCTATAAGCGTATGGCAACAAGTGTTTGGCTTAGGAGCAGGTTTTTCGCTCGAGGAGTGGACTATGATTGTGTGATTATTAATTATGCTCAGTGGGAGCATGTCGTTCCGAGACAATTGCGTGCCAATTCTATTTTGCTATCTCACGATATAATGTTTTTTCGGCTTCAGAGTTTTCTTCGGGGAACTCTCCTTGATCGGTGGAAGATTTTGCTGAACAAGTCATGTGAGTTGTCGATATTCAAGCGGTTTTCCCGGGTGATTGTCTTGGGGGGGTATGAAAAGGACCTGCTCCTTCAATCGGGGATTCCCGATGAGCGTGTTGTGGTGATGGGTATGCCAATCCTTAATAGCATAAATCCTGTGTCTGATGCGATTGAACCACGTTATGATTTTATTTTTGTCGGTGGAGATAGCGCACAGAACATCGCGGCGCTTGAGTGTTTTGTTGGCGCATTTAGAGGGCACCCTCAGGTTGCGAATCGGCTTTGCCTCGCAATTGCTGGAAGTATTGGCACTGGGGCCACGATTAGAGGAATAGACTTTGGTGGTATGAATGTCCAAATCCTAGGCTTAGTAGATGATCTGTCGATGGCTTATGCGAGATCTAAGATGGTTGTTGGAACGATCCCTATGGGGAGTGGAATTAAGGTGAAAGTGGTTGAGGGAATGGCCCACGGAAAGCCTGTTCTGGCTACACGAAAAGCGCTGGAGGGCATCCCCCATGAGCATGGAGTCAATGTTCTTGTCCTAGAGGAAGTTGAGGGTTCTGAGTTTGGTGCATTTATTTCAAAAATGCTCTCAGATGACCAGGTATTAGCTCAATACGGGAAGAGCGCTCAATCTAGTATAAATGAGGCGTTCTCAGAGGATTCTTGCTACGGAGAATTACTAAAAGTGATTGAAGAAATGTGAATTGTGAGTGCTCTTTTTGTTTAGTCTCTGCGTTAATATATGAAAATTTTGAAAGATCGGGAAATAAAAGTCTTATATCTAATTGGCGGATCATCCCTGTCGGACGGTATTGCTCGGCACATTCTCACGTTGTGTGAGTTCTTCTCTACAAGGGAGGATGTCGAAGTTGCTGTCTGTGTGACGCAGGGAGAGGGTGATTTAACCGTGGCGCTCCGCGAACTCGGGGTAAAAGTTTACGCCTTAAATGCTCGGAACGGTCACGACGTCCAGATATTTGGTCGTTTTCGTGAGGTGCTTCAGGAGTTTCAGCCGGATCAGATTCATTCGCATGTAATGTCGCTTTATATCCGGATTTATCTATCCCTTCGGGCACGGTCGCTTCCGGTGATATCGACGATCCACGGGGTGGCTGATCCCGCGAAGGACTTGTCTCAAAGATTGCGAGCGCACTCCGGTCGCTGGTTGGATTATTTTTTTCAGGTTAATGAGAAAGCCGTATTGATGATTTCCACCGCTGTGCAACAAACGTTGGAGGGGAACTCTCCGAAGTTTAAGAGTCGCGTCCTCTACAACCCAGTTTCATTGGAGGCTGTCCCAGCAAGGGAGTCTATTTGGCTGAAAACAGAAATCGGCGTTCCGGCGACTACGCCACTTGTGGGGTTCATCGGTCGCTTGGCTGGGGTGAAGGATCTCCCTGCTTTTTTACAGGCCACGAGACTCGTGTTGGAGAAATGCCCAGGCTATCATTTTGTCATCGTAGGAGATGGGCCGGATGAACGCTATAAGAATTCGGATCTTATGCGCGGCCTCGAGTCGAACGTTCATTGGCTGGGGTATCGCACGGATGCGAAACGGATCATGGCAGCGCTTGACCTATTCGTTTTGACTTCTTTCCGAGAGGGGATGCCCACGGTTTTGCTGGAGGCCTTTTCGGTACGCACTCCCGTGGTTGCTTTTGTTTCGCCGGGGGGTGTGCAGGAGGTTAGCGACTTGTCGAAACAGTATACTAATGGGGTCGCGGACTTTGTTGAAGGTCGCGACGTTCAGAAGTTAGCGCACTCGATTCAGTCGATACTGGAAGATCATTCAAACCCTTCTCCGACGGTGTGCAATGCATATCATCTGGTGGAGAAATTATTTGATGTTCGAGTTGTCGGTGCTCAGCTTGTTGATATGTATCAGGAAGCACTTAATTCATAAATGAAGGCTAAATCTCTAATTTCATGGCGTTTGTGGATATACTCATTGATTAAGTGGGTTCTCCCAGAGACGAAATGTTTTCATCTGAAAAGGATATTGTTGAGATGGGCAGGAGCAACCATCGGGCAAAATGTCCGGATTTGCTCATCTGCGGATTTTATTGGGTCGGGCGAGTTAGTCATTCAGGAGAATACATGGGTCGGTCACCGTGTTCTGATTTGTTGCAGTTCGTCTATCGTCATTGGAGCGGATGTTGATATTGCTCCGGAAGTCTATATTGGGACGGGCACACACACGCCACAGTTTGATGGAGTCAAAGCCGCTGGGATGGGGCAAAGCCTGGACGTATCTATTGGGGATGGTGTGTGGCTATGCGTCAGAAGCACCATCTGCCCTGGGATCTCCGTTCCCCATGGGAGTATCGTGGCGGCAGGGGCAGTCGTGATCAACAAAATGACCGAGAGCGGCCTAGTTGCGGGTGTGCCTGCTGAATATAAAAAACGGTTTAAGCATGATTGATTCGTTTTTGAAACGTGAACGGAAGAGTTTTAGGAGGATTGAAATATGAAAATTTTAGTTACAGGGGGTGCTGGCTATATTGGCAGTCACACAGTGTTGGAGTTGTTGTCTGCTGGGCATGAGGTGTGCGTGGTCGATAATCTTTGTAACTCAAGTGCGCAATCGATCGAGCGTGTGTCCGACTTGACCGGCAAGCCGGTTGATTTTTATGAAGTCGACCTTCGTGATCGCGTTGCCCTTGGTGCGATCATGGCAGGAGCTGGGTTCGATGCGGTGGTCCACTTTGCCGCTCTGAAGGCAGTGGGTGAGTCCGTCGAACAGCCCCTTGCCTATTATGATAACAACATTAATGGCACTTTGATCCTGTGCGAACTGATGCGGGAGCATGCAGTTAAAAACTTGGTGTTCAGTTCTTCGGCCACGGTCTACGGTGATGCGAAAGAACTGCCGATTACGGAAGCGGCACCATTGGGGGCAACCAACCCCTATGGACAAACGAAGCTGATGATGGAGCAGATCCTGATGGATTGGCAGCACAGCGATCCCTCGCTCAATATTGCGATCTTGCGTTATTTCAATCCCGTCGGTGCGCACGAGAGTGGTCGCATTGGTGAGGACCCCAACGGCATCCCTAGTAATTTATTTCCTTATGTCGCCCAAGTGGCCGTGGGGCGAAGGCGGGCAATTCAGGTCCTAGGGGCCGATTATCCGACCCCAGATGGCACGGGGGTGCGGGACTATATACATGTTGTGGACTTGGCGAAGGGGCATTTATATGCGCTGGATAAGCTGAATGATGCTCCTGGCCTGATTACCTGTAATCTGGGCACTGGGTGTGGGTATAGTGTGCTGGAAGTCATCAAGGCTTTTGGCGCAGCCTGTGGCAAAGAATTAACCTACGAGTTGATGCCGCGCCGACCTGGGGATGTGGCGGCCTGCTATGCCGATCCTGCTTATGCCAAGCAATTGCTAGGCTGGCAAGCAGAGCGTGATTTAGCCACCATGTGTGCAGATGCTTGGCGCTGGCAATCGACGAATCCCCATGGTTACGAAGAGGGCTGACTCGCTTGACCAGCCTCGTGATCATCGAGAAAGTGGAACCCGGATCGCGTTAACCCTCAATTGTTTCACCCTCTTCGCTTCGTCGGCCGTTCACCTTCGTCAAGAAGCCAGTATCAATTTCCGTGACTTTGATGCCCCTGAAAAACATAGAAGGTAACATTTTCTGAATTTATGCAACAGCACCGTTATGTCCCTCACGATAGCAATATTGGCTATTCAAA
>DJBY01000044.1:8597-8857 GCA_002430605.1 Opitutia bacterium UBA5964
AAGAGCTCCGAAGGGGCGTTGAAAGCGCTCTCCCTCAGCCTGATGGCCACCACGATTAATGGAGCCTTCGTCTCGCTCTCGATCGTGTTTGCGATCGGGCGGATGGTCATCTTGTTTGTGGTCGCTGGACGATTCATGTTGGATTTGTCAAAGATACGCGGGGATTTTATGCGGCGTGGCTATGTATGGCTGTTGTTCGGCTTTTGCGCGGTGGTCGCAATCGGCTCGGTGATGAATGGCTACTTCGTGGTGGTGTCGCT
>DJBY01000122.1 GCA_002430605.1 Opitutia bacterium UBA5964
ATCCTGCACCAAGCCGCGGAACGGCGATGCCGGAACCTGCAATGCAACAAAGCCAATCAGAATGCCGGCGATTAACTCCCCAACCAATGGTGGCTGTTTAGCACGGCTAGCCAGTTCCCCCATTAGTCTGGAGGTGAACAGCAAGAGTAGAAGCACCAAGAAAAGGTTCATGATATCTGCCCTGAAGCTACACCACGCACCGCCAAATGTCCAAGCGAACGCGCACTGGAACGGAGCACGGACGTAAAAACGTAAACGGGACGGTGGCTTACGGGATCATCGGCAACACCCCAGGGAAAGTCCGATGAGCACGGTTGCCACAACTAATGTGCCAAGAAATACTTCGATCCAAGCACCTTCGGTGTAATGCTCGGCTTCGGCGTTAAGGGCGGACTTGCTGCCGGACGCAAGTTCATTGATAGCCTCGAACTCTTCAGCCACCTCGCCAGTATTGGCGATGCCAGATCGCTCGCCATTCACCCAGCCAGCACCACCTCGAACCACTGACTATCCTTCAGTCCGACATGACGCCGATCCTTCGCACTCGTGCCAGCCGAGCGCACACTCAAACGCGTATGCTTGCGGTAGATCTGCAGTTCGCCGTAGATCAGCCTAGAGTCAAGGGCGTACGCTGTTCCCGCTTAAGCAAGCGAGTATCCTGAAAGGACACTCAGTTTGAAACGAATCGATCGCATCCGTTTATTCCGATGGACTTCGAGCCACACTCAAGCTCTCGCGGGGGCCGCAGCCATATTGCGCACGAAAGACTTTATAAAATTGCGCATAACTACCAAATCCCGCCTCCAGCATCGCCTCGGTCATGTTGATCGAATCAGCCCGCGAATAACACTCCCAGAAGCGCCCGAGGCGAATATTGTTTTTATACTGACTCAGCGGGATGCCGACTTGCTTACGAAACAATCGACTCAGATACGCCTCACTGACACTACACTTTCTAGCCAGCTCGCCAAGCGACTCACTTTCGGGGTTTTCACTAATCAATGCCAGCGCCTGACGCACGGAAGGATGCAGCTTGAGACTATCGGTATGTGCCCCAGCGGTTTGCTGATAACGCCACGCCAATAACAACAAGTGACGCAATCCGGCATTCAATGCATCTGGGTCGTGATGTGCATAGCGAAACGAAGAATCCACACCAAAGCCCGCTTCCCGATTGAGCAGATCGGCATCCATCGAGCCCTCCATGATTTCGGCCATCATCCGCTCCATCAGATCAAATCGGGCAGGCTCGAGGATACTATGCAAAATCCCCACATCGCCAACATCTTCTTTACCTAAATCAGCATAGGTCGCACTGCGACAGGCGCGCTGAATCATGTCTGGCGTAAAGACGCCGACGTAATATTGCGCATCCGATGTGCGGTGCATGATTTGGTGCTCCTGCGAGGGGAAAAACCACAGCAACGAGCCACGCCCAAAGGTATAACTGCGACCATCTAGCACGTAAGTAATTTTACCGTTTACGACTAGATTCAATTCAACCTCGCGGTGACGATGACTCACCAGAATCGGCGGGTTCCTTACAGTCTCTGCTAGAAACAGAAATCCATCATACTGCGGGTCGATTTTCAGAGAACTAATCATCCGGACAAAATACGATAAGTTTATGTCACGATGCAAGAAGACAAATCCGCTACTTATCTATATCATTAGTTATAATATCCACAGCATGCAGACGACTGCGAATGATTGACTAGTTATCCTCAACCCAACTCAATTTTATGGAACAAGATCCCGATCACGGCGCCACTATCCTCATGCGCCCTCCTCAAATGCTCGATTATAGCCTGACTGGCTCAAACGCGGAACGTGCCGTTGAGCTGGGACTCGCCGAAGCGGACTGGTATCAATCGCCGCTTCCCCGCGCGACGATGCGCAAGTTCCTTGAACGCAAGGATGGCCCCGCGATTCGCGATACGCTGCTGCTGATTGCGATACTCGGAGCGACTGGCTACGCCACGGTTGCGCTCTGGGGCAGCTGGTGGGTCGTGATCCCCTACCTGATCTATGCGGTCTTCTACGGCACCAGCTCGGACTCGCGCTGGCACGAGTGTAGCCATGGCACCGCATTCAAGACCGACTGGATGAACAACGTCGTATATGAAGTCGCCTCCTTCATGGTGATGCGCGAATCCGTAATCTGGCGCTGGAGCCACACCCGCCACCACAGCGACACGATCATCGTCGGCCGTGATCCGGAAATCCAAATTCCGCGCCCGCCGGACATCAAGGGGCTAGCCTTAGCCTTGATTAACTACGGCGGCTATATGACCTATTATCCGAATCTGATCCGCCATGCCTGCGGCCACATGTCGGACGCAGAGCGCACCTATGTTCCTGACACCGAATTCGGCAAGATCTTCCGTAACGCACGGATCTGTGTCGCGCTCTATGCACTCGTAATGGTATCCGCTATTACACTACAAACTTGGATACCGATCTTTCTCTTCATGCTGCCGCAATTCTTCGGCACATGGCTGATGATCGTGCACAATACCACACAGCATGCAGGCCTCGCGGAAAACGTGCTCGATCACCGCCTCAATTGTCGCACGGTCTATATGAATCCCATCAGTCGATTCATCTACTGGAACATGAATTACCACGTCGAGCACCACATGTTTCCACTCGTGCCTTACCACACACTGCCGGCACTGCACAAGGCGGTCAAAGGCGATTGCCCGGCACCCTACCCCTCGATCCTTTCGGCGTGGAAAGAAATCCTGCCGACGATTCTGAGGCAGGTCAAAGACCCGACCCACCACGTCAAACGCCAATTACCTCCAGCACAGCCACGCATTGACGAAGGTATCCCGCACTCCGAGGCACAACCGGATACGGACGGCTGGATCGAAGTCTGCGCCGCTGCCGACCTAGGCAACGAAGATGTGATCCGCTTCGATCATGTAAAAAAGACCTTCGCACTTTACCGCGATGCCACCGGCAAACTCTACGCCACCGACGGCATCTGCACCCATGGCAACACCCACCTCGGTGAAGGCCTGGTCAAAGGCAAAATCGTCGAGTGTCCGAAGCACAACGGTCGCTTCAATCTCGAAGACGGTTCACCGGCTCGCGCACCGATCTGTCGCGGCCTCGCCACCTATCCGATCGAAGACCGTAATGGCCGTCTGTGGCTCAACGTTGAAAAAGCGGGAGGTGTCGGCGCACGCCACGAGAAGACTTATAAGCTGCGGGTCGTCAGTAACAACAGTGTTGCCACCTTCATTAAGGAACTGGTGCTCGAACCGATCGATGCCAACGAGCAGATCACCTTCACTCCAGGCGATTATATGCAGCTCGACATTCCGATCTACGAAAAGGTCGAGTTTCGCGAGTTCGACATCCCCGAGCCCTACGCGACCGTCTGGGAGCGTCATAACATCTTCGACCTGCAAGCCAGCAACAGCAAAGCTGGCCGTCGCAACAACTACTCGCTCGCCAGTAACGGAGTCACCGAGCGTCAGCTCAAATTCAATGTTCGCATCGCCACTCCACCCCCGGGGCAAGACTGCCCTCCGGGAGTCGGCTCCAGCTACGCATTCAACCTCAAGGCGGGCGACGAAGTCACTGCGATCGGTTCCTTCGGCGACTTCCACATCAAACCGACTCAAAAGGAAATGGTCTACATCGGCGGCGGTGCCGGCATGGCGCCTCTGCGCGCTCACATCGCACACCTATTCGAAACAGAGCACAGCGCGCGCAAAGTCAGCTACTGGTATGGCGCCCGCTCGAAACAGGAGATCTACTACGAGGATTATTTCCAAGGCTTGGCGGACGCACACCACAATTTCGACTTCCAACTGGCTCTCTCCGATCCACTCGATGCAGACAATTGGAGTGGCCACACTGGCTTCATTCACGAAGTCGTGCTGATCAACTATCTGGAAAATCACCTCAATCCCAAAGCTGTCGAATTTTACCTTTGCGGCCCACCGATGATGATTAAAGCCTGCACCAAAATGCTCGCCCAACTCGGCGTGTCCGAAGAACAGATCGCCTTCGACGAATTTTAATCCATAACGCATGACTAACACTTCCACTCCCACTTTAAAAATACATATCAATGGTTGGTCGCTGCTCGATGAAGGCGATCCCGCAACTGAAGCAGGCCTGCGCACGCATCTCGCCGCGATCAAGGATGCGGGATTCCAAGGTTATTGCTGGGCTCCAAGTAATCCACAGCTGAAAGAATTGCTCGCCGAATATGGCTTACGCTACGGCGGCGCCTTTGAAGCAGCCAAGTCGGAGCAATTTGCTGATCGTATCGCGGCGATCATGGCCATTGATAATGGTCCGATCAATTGTCAGCTGGCTGACGACGACACACCGATCGAAGAGGCGATCGAACTCACGCTCGCACTGATGGCAGAAGCCAAAAAGCAACATGCCCCGGTGCATCTGGAAGTTCACCGTGACACCTGCACCGAGACGCCCGAAAAAACGACCGCGATCATCGAAGGCTACAAAGCCGCCACCGGCGAAGATCCATTGATGAACTTCGACTTCTCACACCCCGCAGTGGTCAAACATATCCTGGCAGCCGATTATATTTCGCGTCTGCTCACTCCCGAGATTGTGCCGATTTTTCAGAAGTCCACCCTCTGGCACATTCGCCCCTTCAACGCGCAGCACTGTCAGGTTCCCATCACCGATGGGCAGGGTAACTTTTCGCCCGAATATCTGGCCTGCCGCCCCTTCGTGCGCCAAGCGCTTAAGCATTGGCTACAAGGGCCACGCCCGACCAACACACTCTGGGTGATGCCCGAAATCGGCACCACACACGAATATAAACTAAGCTGCTTCCCAAACATCTGGGAAGATACGGTTGCCTTGGGTAAAGATATTCAAAAAATCTGGGCAGAAGAAATCGCCGCGCTTTAATTTCAAACTTCAAACATCTTAAAACCAATTACTATGAAAAACAAAACAATCGGATTCGTCGGCCTCGGTCGCATGGGTGGTAACATGGCTCGCTGCCTCAAAGACAAGGGCTACAACGTAAACGCCCTGTTCGACATCAACGAAAGCATCGCCTCCGAGCTCGCTGCCGAAATTGGCTCCACCGCTTACGGAAAACTCGCAGACGTCACCGCCAATGCCGACATCATCCTGACTGTCGTGACCAACGACAAAGCGATGGACGCCATCTTCTTTGGTGATGACAACCTCTTCACCGGCGCTGAAGGCCGCACTTTCATCAACTGCGCAACGCTGACACCAGCGGTGCACATCCAGCTCGAAGACGCCGCAGCAAAGCTCGGTGCTACATGCCTGGAAGCCTGCATGGCCTCCAGCATCCCGCAGGCACGCAACGGTGAGCTGTTCCTTATGATCGGTGGACAAAAAGCCGACTTCAACGCCAACAAACCACTGCTCGACGACCTGAGCAAGGCACTCCACTACGTCGGCGCAGCAGGTAAAGCCTCCGAAGTGAAAGCCCTGGTCAACATGGTGATGAACATCAACACCGCCGCGCTGGCCGAAGGGCTCGGCATCGGCGACGCACTCGGCATCGACCTAAAAATGCTCTGCGACATCTTCAGCCAAACCGGAGCCAACTCCCGCGTGCTGGAAACCGACGCCGAAGACATGATCATCCGCGACCACGATTGCTACTTCTCCGCAGCGCACGCCGCCAAAGACTCCGGCATCGCACTCGGCTTAGCGGCAACGCAGGGCATTAACGCGCCCTTGGCACAAGCGACGTTTGATCAATACACCAAGCTCACTGAGATGGGCAAAGGCGAACTCGACAAATCCGGCATCGCAGAACTCACTTTCAAAGGACGTAACGCTTAATTTTAATTGGAGGGCAATGCTCCGTCATTGCCGCCGAACCTTCGCTCGGAAACGACTGAGCGTTTCCCTCCAATCTGACCCTGCCCCCAGTCTTCTGCCCTCTGCTCTCTGTACTACCATGAACCAAACCATTAAAAACTCTCTGGGCGAAACGCTCGATTACGCATTCACACCCGGCGCTACAAGTTGCCGCGATGAGAAGTGGCTCGTCATCCTAGGCCACGGCGTAACCGGTAACAAGGACCGCCCGGTCATCGCCGACACTGCTAAAGCACTCAGTGAAGCAGGCTTCGACACACTCGCGTTCTCGTTTTCCGGCAATGGCGATTCCGAAGGCGACTTCCGCAGTGCCACCATCTCCAAGGAGGTCGGTGACTTAAGCTGCGTGATCGATGCCGCCGCCAACGCGTATCCAAAGATCGCATACGTAGGCCACAGCATGGGCGGCGCAGTTGGCGTGATTCAAGCCACACGCGACGGCCGTATCAAAGCACTCGTTTCGATTGCCGGCATGATCGACACCAAAGCTTTCGCGACGACCGAATTCGGCGAAGAGACTCCCGACACTGGCCTCATGTGGGAAGAAGAAAGCTGCCCGCTGTCTTCGGAGTTCATGAAGGATCTGTGCGATACAATCGTCACCGTCGAACCACTCGCCGACTGCATAGCCACTCCGTGGTTACTCGTCCACGGCACAGCCGACGACGTCGTTCTCCCCAAAGACACGGAGTGCGTTAAAAACCTACAAGGCGATGCAGTCGAAGCAGTCTTCGT
>DJBY01000022.1:0-549 GCA_002430605.1 Opitutia bacterium UBA5964
GCTGGATTACGCAGCATCGAGGAGCCCGCGTCCATGCAGATCACGCGATCGGCGGGGCAACCGAAATTGATATCAATAAAATCGGGTTGTAGACGATCGGCTAGGAGTCGCGCCGCGTCGGCCATGGAGTCCGGATTGGCGCCGAAGATTTGCACCCCCATCGGGCGCTGTTGTTCGGTAAAATCGACGGTTTCCCAGAGTTTAGGATCTTCACGGGTGAGCGCATCAGATTGCACGAACTCGGTGACCATGACATCGGCACCTTGCTCTTTACAGAATTGCCGAAAGACGATGTCCGTAACTCGCGCCATTGGAGCGAGATAGAGAGGGAATTGACCGTGTTGGAACCAAGGGAGCATGCAATTATCGTACTTTGTGTGAAAAAACGGGAATAGGAAGAAGTTAGGAGGCTCCAATAGAATGTCTATCGAAAGATTCGACAAGACCTAGAACTGATAACATATCTCAAATATTAACCATAAAAATATAAATGAAAAAATTCCTACTTATTCCTATTCTGTTAATTGCCGGTGCTGTCTCAGCTAGCGC
>DJBY01000022.1:765-9513 GCA_002430605.1 Opitutia bacterium UBA5964
AGCTGCTGTAGATGGTGGCAAGAAGGCATGCTGCTCGATGAGTTAAGCAGCGAACTTATCTTGATTCAAAGCCCTGTTGATCATTCAGATCGCGGGGCTTTTTCATGCCACAAATAGCCAATGCTAAAGGTCCATGCAGTGCCGATCACAATTAACCACGTCCAACCGAGCGCCAAATTTCCAGTTTCAATCAATGCCAAGAGCAACCCGCAGATCAGGCTGCTGCTGAGCATTGAGATCCAGTTGCCGCGGTCAGAGCCACGGGTGGTGAGGATTCCCAGCAGGAAGACCCCGAGCATGGCGCCGTAGGTGATACTGCCGATTTTGAAGGTCAGCCATAGAAAGCCCGCAGCATCTTTGAGTGCCCATGCTGTGAGGGCCAGAGCCACGCCGAAGATCGATACGAAAATGCGTGATAGACGCAGTCCGACCTGGTCGCTTGTTTGCTTCTTTAAGAGGGGGCGGTAAAGGTCCACCAAGGCGGATGAACTGAGCGCCCCCATCGTAGAGTCGAGGCTCGACATGGCTGCGGCGAGCACGCCCACGAGCAATAGACCTCTGAGGCCGCTGGGTAGTTGAGTGCCAATGAACCAAGGGAAGACTTTGTCGGCCGTTACTGTGCTACTGCCATCCGCGAGCACGGCCATCGGCAGGCTAGCATCGGTATGTACTTGATAAAAGGCAAACAGTGCCACGCCGACAAATAGAAAGAGTGCCGCGATCGGGATCGAAATGAAACCGCTGAGGATGACACTGCGCCGTGCCGCGCCGACATCTTTGCAAGTGAGCATACGTTGCGTCATATCTTGGTCAGTGCCGAACGCAGCTGTAGTGCTGACGAAGCCAAAAACTGCGGCGATCCAAAACAGCTTCGGATCATTGAGCCAGCCGAGCAGGCCGGCATCGCTGTCGGTTGGACTGAAGCGGAAAATATCGAAACGTCCGTTGGCAGCACCGATTTCGCTAATCGTACTCCAACCGATGCTTTGGCCG
The DNA here is from genome assembly GCA_002430605.1 of Opitutia bacterium UBA5964. Classification (GTDB taxonomy): domain Bacteria; phylum Verrucomicrobiota; class Verrucomicrobiia; order Opitutales; family Coraliomargaritaceae; genus Lentimonas. Next base: position 1,759 of record DJBY01000022.1, read on the forward strand.
ATATATAGGATCAACGCGAGCCCGCAACTGATGAAGACGATAGCTTGCAGTACATCGGTCCAGATGATTCCACGAATGCCGCCACCGCCGGTGTAGATTATTGCGACTAAAGTAAAGATTGCTAGGCAGATAGCAAAGGGCACATCCAGAATCAGGCTAAGTCCTGTCGCCGCAATCATCAGGCGCACCGCAGAGGCTAGCAGCCGTGTGACGATAAAAAAAAGAGTCGCGGTATAACGGGTGCCATTACCGAAACGTTTGGCTAGGAATTCGTAGATCGTTAAACTCTTGGCCGCGTAGAAGGCACCTAAAAAGACGAAGGCGATGAAAATACGAGCCAGAAAGGAGCCCACGCCAAACTGTAGGTAGCTCATATTCTCGGCAAAGCCGACGCCAGGAGTGGCGAGGAAAGTCGCTGCGCTAACTTCGGTCGCCACAATTGAGCCGAGCACCGCGAGCCACGGCATTTGTCGGCTTGCAGATATGAAGTCGTCCGCGCCTTTATTGCGACGGGCATGGTAGAGCCCAATGCCCAACACCGCCGCGAAGTAGAGTAAGACGATGAGACCGTCGAGTAGAGTAAGTTTCGCAAACACAGTGAAAAGAAAAGATCAGATATTGGTGAGCGTGTCCGTGGAGGTCAAGTCGGCTCGTTTCTCATCATTTCTTCTCGACATGCGATGCAACACCCAGAAGGTTAATTTGCATGAAACGTCCTAATACTGCATTGATCGTCGATGACGAGCCGCACGTACGCATGTATTTAAAGCTGATCTTGAAGCAGATTGGATTTAAAACTTTTATTGAAGCGAAAAACGGGCAAGAAGGGGTCGATTTCTATAAGTTGCGTAAGCCTGATTTGGTGCTACTTGACGTGAATATGCCGGTCAAGGAAGGCATGGAGGCACTCGAGGAGATTATGCAGTTCGATCCCACTGCGGTGGTTGTGGTGACTTCCTCTGTGGCGTCGCGTCAAGCCGTCGAACAGAGTGTTGAGCTCGGTGCTTCTTATTATATCCGCAAAGATACACCTAAAGAAGAGATCGCAGAGCAGCTGGATTCCTTGATCAATGATATTTGGGAGTAATAATTTTTAAGATGAGTGATTCAATGACAACAGAGAGTAATCAAAATGCGCCAAGCGTCGGCAAGAAACAGCGTGCGCAGGGCGTGCGTTATTCACTCAATGAGATGTTGGGCGAAGTGGCCGAAGAGCGTAGACTCCATACTCGGCGTGAACTTTTGGATGCCAATGAAATTGGTAAAATGTTTGCCGACAAGCGCCACATCAAAAGGACTATAAAATGAGTATCACAATCCGAGAAGAGTTAAAGGCTAGGCATATTTTGATTTCAAATGAGGCCTATAGCCTAGCACTGGCAAGTGCCGAGGAGAACTCACTTGAGCTGTTAGAGTCATTGATTGAATCGGAAGCGGTGCCAAAGAATGTGGCTTGCCATTTATGGAGTAACCGTCTCGGACGTGCATATGTAAATCCACTTTCGACCATTATCAGCAACGAGGCGATTGCCAGCCTGCCAATTGAAATCGCTCGAAAGGGCAATGTCATGCCACTCTATGTGGTGGAAGATGGGCTTACGGTTGCGATGCCAAATCCCGATGATAAGGTGTTGGTGCGACGCCTTGCTGCGATTTCCGGCAAGCAAATTAGCCCCGTATTTTGTTTGAGTAATGAGGTGCGTGATGCGATCGAGCTACATTATAGCACGGACCAATCTGTGCAGGAACTGATCGCTCAGTTGGAGCGTAGTCAAGGCGCGATTCTGGCAAAGCTCAATCCCGAAGATCTCGAGGGGATGGGAGGGGCGCAGTCCATCATCGGCTTGTGCAATGCGATATTGTATCTGGCGATTAAGGAGCGTGCATCGGATATTCATATCGAACCGTTAGAGTCACATACGAATATTCGCTTTCGTGTGGATGGTCGCTTGCAGCAGGTCTTTCAGGTCGCTTCGGGGCTGCACGCACCGCTAAATTCACGTATTAAGATTTTGAGTGATCTTAATATCGCGGAATCACGTTTTCCGCAGGATGGTCGTTTTTCGATTCCGCTGGGTGCGGAGAGTGTGAGTTTTCGTGTATCGGTGATTCCTTCCATTTATGGCGAGAAGCTCGTGCTTCGTATTTTAGCGCTGACCGGCAAGAAGGATTTTCAGTCGTTGGATCAGATGTTTATATCGCAAACGATTTTGGAGCCTTTTAAAGAGGTGATTCGCAGTCCGAATGGTATGGTGTTTGTAACGGGGCCGACGGGATCTGGCAAGTCGACGACGTTGTATGCCGCCTTGCACGAGATCAATACGCCAGATGTGAATATTTGCACGATTGAAGACCCGATCGAGGCTCGTATGGATGGTGTGATACAGTCGCAAGTGAACGCTAAGATTGATTTAAATTTCTCGACGTTGTTGCGCTCATTACTGCGTCAAGATCCGGATGTGATGCTCGTCGGTGAGATTCGAGATTTTGAGACTGCAAAAATTGCGACTGAGGCAGCTTTGACGGGCCACCTCGTATTTTCGACACTGCACACAAATAATGCGATTCAAGCGGTGGTCCGTCTCATTGAGTTAGGGATTGAGCCTTACATGGTGGCCCCATCAATTTTAGCGGTCATGGCGCAGCGCCTCGCAGCTAGGATTTGTGTGAATTGTAAACAAGCTTATATGCCGGAGCGTAATGTGTTAGATCGTTATTTTAATGACTGTGAATCGGCGCATCTGCCGTTTCTGTATCATGGGGTAGGATGTGGGCATTGTCGCCAGACTGGTTACTTCGGTCGCATCGCTTTTCATGAGTTGGCCTTGATCACTGAGGAGATGCGCACGCTTATTTCAGCGAACTCGAGTGACCATGAATTGGGAGTTGCGGCCCGGCGTGCTGGTTATCGACCGTTGCGTTATGATGCGTTGAAAAAAGCCTTGCTTGGCTTTACCACCATTGAAGAGATTGAATCTAAAACTGCGACTGAGTGGATATTTGATGAGGCTTAGTCGAGCGGCCCCCTCATGTATTCTGCAGAATGTGTAGAAGAATTCTTTCCTCGAGCAGAAGAATAGCAACGTTGCCGCCGCACGGAACTTCGATCCGTTTCACAGCTCAGGCGTAAAACGGTGCCGCATTATCCTGCAGAACTGAATTACCTTGGAAGATCGATTCGACTACGCTTCAGGGGTGCTTCCTCAATGTCGTAGATGTAACCAACCCCGTGCACTGTTCGGAACGCATCGAGGGTGAGGTCGTGGCGTTTGTAGAGATCACGGATTTTTACGATGTATTGATCGAGTGATCGACTGCGCACGTCGGCATGAATCCCCCAGACTGAGTGGATTAAGTTCTTACGTGTCAGCACGCTGTTCGGGCGCGCGGCGAGATAAGAGAAGATGCCGAGCTCTTTACGGCCGATGCTTTCGGCTGCACCATCGGGAAATTGCACTTCCAGACGCTGCGGGTTGACTACAGCGCCGCAGAAAGAAAATGGCTCGTCTGTGGTCGTTGCATTCTGAGTGACCTTCGAATCGTTGATCGTTTCGGCACGACGGAGCACTGCATTGATACGTGCGATCAGTTCGGGGTAGCTAAAAGGTTTAGTGATGTAGTCATCGCCGCCCATATCGAGCGCCTTTACTTTTTTAAGCTCGGCGTTTTCTCCTGTTAGAAAAATGACCGGAGTATTGATCCCACTTTTGCGTAAGTCATCCATCAGGGCAAAGCCAGTCGAGTCGGGCAGGTGCACATCCATTAGCATTAAGTTTGCAAAGTTACTTTTCAGGTAACGCCCGGCGTGTGCGGCTTCGTTACAGATCTGGCTTTGCATGCCAGCTAATTCCAAGTGAGTGGCGATCACGGTGGCGAGGTCGTTGTCGTCCTCAATGATGACGATGAGTGGTTTGGGTTGGTTATTCATATTAAGAAGTTAACAGAGAGAAGTCTTCTAATACTTGCGCGGCATGTGCCTCGGGTTTGACTTTAGGGTAGCTTGTCAAAATGGTGCCGTCTGCGGCGATTAGGAATGACATCCGATGGATGCCATCATAGATGCGGCCCATGAACTGCTTCTCGCCGAATACGCCAAAGGCATTCGCCAATTCAAGCTCAGTATCGGCAATGAGGGGGAAGGGTAGAGCGTATTTGTCCTGAAATTTTTGGTGTGAGCGATCGGTATCCTGGCTCACACCAATTACTTTTAGGCCAGCCGCTTCGAACTCTGCCCAAGCATCGCGGATCGCACAGGCTTCTTTCGTGCAACCCGGGGTGTCGTCCTTCGGGTAGAAATAGATGAGATAGGGGCTAGTAATTGCACTGCTATGAACAATCGACTCGCCTTCTGTATAGCTGAAAGCGGGCGCTTTTTGTCCTGAAGTTAGTGGAATAGGAGGGGGCATGGTAGAATGACGGTGAGTTGTAATTGTAAAAATACCGCTAAAAAGGGTTTTTTACAATTATTTATTTCATTTCCTTTGGCCTGATTAGCGGAAATTTTCCTTGTGCCAGCGACATCCTGCATCAAGTTCACTGCCCCTATGGAAATGACACCATTACTTATGCTCGGATTGCCTAAAGGCAGTCTTGAAGATTCCACAATCAAGCTTTTTGCCAAAGCTGGTTTCGGAATCACAAAGAGTTCCCGCTCGTATCGTCCGTCTTTTGACGATGCAGAGTTGGACGGTCGCTTCGTGCGCGCACAAGAAGTGAGCCGCTACGTCGAGCATGGATACTTCGATTGTGGCCTGACTGGTCAAGACTGGGTGCTTGAGAACGCTTCTGACGTGGTCGAAGTGTGTGATTTGGTTTACAGTCGCGCATCGAACCGCCGCTCAAAGTGGGTCATTGCTGTGCCAGCAGCCTCCCCTGTGCAAACTGTGAAGGACCTGGAAGGTAAGCGTATCGCCACTGAAGTAATTAATATCACTAGCCAATACCTGAAAGACAACGGTGTGAATGCCGAAGTGGAATTCTCTTGGGGCGCGACTGAAGTGAAGGTGCCGGATCTCGTCGATGCGATTGTGGATCTAACGGAAACTGGCAACTCGCTGCGTGCAAATAATCTGCGTATCGTCGATACACTCCTTTATACCAACACTGTGCTGATCGCCAATCGGGCGGCTTGGGAAAACCCAGCGAAGCGCAAGAAGATTGAAAATATCGCGATGCTGTTGCAAGCGGCGCTGGAAGCACACTCGAAGGTGGGCTTGAAGCTCAACATCGAGAAAGTGAAGCTCGATGCGCTACTCGAAGAATTGCCAGCACTGCGTAATCCGACAATCAACCGTCTTGCTGACGAAGCTTGGGTCGCAATTGATACGATTATCGACGAGAAGGTATCGCGCGAGCTGATCCCTGCATTGAAGGCACATGGTGCTGAGGGGATTATTGAGTATCCACTTAATAAGGTCGTTTACTAGCTTCAGCGTATGGCTGCAACGGCTTTAACTAATTCCACCGTGCGTATCGGACTGATTCAGGTCCGTGAGCAAGGATCCACCGCGGCCAATCTCGCCTATACGATTGATAAAATAAGGGAGGCTGCCGCTGGCGGCGCGCAGATTATCTGCACGCAGGAGTTGTTTACTACTCCTTATTTTTGCCAGACTCAGGATGCGGAATGTTTCGATCTCGCGGAGCCGATTCCTGGCCCCACCACGGATGCGCTTGCCAAAGTGGCAGGGGAGTTGGGGGTGGTGATTATTGGAGCGCTGTTTGAGCGCCGCGCTTCAGGTGTATATCACAACACGGCTGCGGTGATTGACGCCGATGGCTCGTATCTCGGCAAGTATCGCAAGATGCACATCCCGCAGGACCCAGGCTTTGAAGAGAAATTCTACTTCACCCCTGGTGATCTGGGTTACAAGGTGTGGAACACACGTTTTGGTAAGATTTCGGTGCTTATTTGCTGGGATCAATGGTATCCGGAAGCCGCTCGCCTGGCAGCGCTCGCAGGCGCGGAGATCTTATTTTATCCGACCGCGATTGGTTGGCTCGCCGAGGAGAAGGCCACACTAGGTGTAGCACAACACACTGCTTGGGAAACCGTGCAACGCGGGCATGCGGTGGCCAATGGCTGCTATGTGGCAGCAGTCAATCGCACTGGCACCGAGGGGGGCACTGAATTTTGGGGGCAATCCTTCGTGTCCGATTTTTATGGGCAGGTGCTGGAGCGCGCACCAGTCGATGCGGAAGCGCTGGTCTTGGCGGATTGCGATTTGAAAGCACTGGAAGATATGCGCCGCACCTGGCCGTTCTTCCGCGATCGTCGAATTGATAGCTTCGACGGCTTGACCCGACGTATGATCGACGAAGATTAAGCGCGCGGATCCTTTTTTACTTTTGTTATTAATTTGCGCAAAGAGACGCATCATTTAGGAATCTTGATATGAACGCCCTGAGCACGCCCAAAGAATTAGGCTATCGCTTCCCCGCTGAATGGGAGCCGCAGGCAGCGGTCTGGTTTGCATGGCCGACGCGTGACGATCTGTGGGCAGGCGTCTTACCGCAGGTGCGTGAGCAGCTCGCCGCGCTCTATGTGCTCGCCGCTCGTTTTCAACCTGTGTGTGTGCTTTGTCCGCAATCCGCACAAGCCGACCTGCAAGCGCTGATGGCACAAGCTGGAGATGCCAGCGACGTAACACTCTACAACTATCAGACAGACGATGTATGGTGCCGCGATTATGGTCCGCTATTTTTACTGAACGAAGACGGCACCGAGCTGTGTATCACCGATTGGACTTATAATGCCTGGGGCAACAAGTTCCCATTGCAGCAAAAAGACAACAATGCGTCAGCATGGATTGCCAATCAGATCGGTGTGCGTCGGTTCGTCTTCGATACTGTCCTCGAAGGGGGCGCGATCGAGAGTAATGGAGCCGGTCAGCTTTTGACCACCGAGCTGGTATTACTGAACCTCAATCGCAATGGTGAAATGCGTAAACAGCAGATCGAAGCACGCCTCGCTGCAGGGCTGGGGATCAACGAAGTGCTTTGGCTACAGGATGGTCTGGTCGGGGATGATACCGATGGACATATTGATAATCTCGCACGATTCTTTAAGGATGATGGTATATTGATGGCGTCAGTCACTGATTCTGAAGATGACAATTTCGCGGCGCTGAGTGAGAACACTCGGCGGATTCAAGCCTTCAGGACGCCAACGGGGCAGCCGTATGCATCTGTTTCGCTGCCTTTGCCAGAGCCGATCTATCTCGATGGTACGCGACTTGCCGCGAGCTATATGAACTATCTGGTTCTTAATGGCGCGGTGCTCGTGCCGACTTATGGGCAGCCACAGCGCGATGCCGAAGCTTTGGAGATTATCGCCGATTGTTATTCTAGTCGTGAGGTGGTCGGCTTCGATTGCCGCGACATCGTCCGCGAGGGCGGTGCGATCCATTGCATGAGTCAGCATCAACCAGCAGTGCGCGTCTAAGCTGAGTTAGCAGGTGTGTGCGATGAGCTGGGCGGATTTTTCAATGAATGGCATGCTGCCCGCAAACCGATCAATATTGATCAGGCGTATGAAGCGCTGCGATGAAGCGCAGTCTCACGAATGCGACCCTCTGCGCTATTGAGGATACGTTCGGAGTATTAACTCTGTCGAGTGAGTCCCATTAGGAATTCGCGGTTGCCATCAGTGCCTTTAATCGGCGAGTCCATCGTGCCGATGAGTGTGGCTCCTGTGAGCTGCTCGAGGGCGAAAGATTGGATGCTTGCCAAGATACGCTGTTGGATTGCTTGGTC
>DJBY01000022.1:9619-22316 GCA_002430605.1 Opitutia bacterium UBA5964
AAAGGTAAGTCGCCGATCTGTAAGTGGCGCGCATTGGTCTTCTCGATATTAGTGACGCGCGGGTCTTGGATGAGCTGGTTGTGCATCTGTGCGCGGCCGACATCGACACAGGTTGCGCTGATCGTGCCGCGTTGCAGGCAGCAATCAGTGAAGCCGCCAGTAGAGGCACCTACGTCGAGGTGGCGCAGCCCGGTGACATCAATTTTAAATTGATCAAGAAAGCCTTCGAGTTTTTCTCCGCCTCGACTGACGAAGCGGGGGGGGGATTCGACTTCAACAGGCGCATCGGCTGGTAGACTGCGGCCTGGCTTATCGAGCCGATCGGTGCCTAGCTTGACTTTGCCGGCGAGGATCAGAGCTTTGGCGCGCGAGCGAGTGTCGGCGAGTCCTTGGACGACAAGTAGTTCGTCGAGGCGGATTTTCTTAACGGTGGGCATGTGAATGTGCGGGCGTGTCGTTGGCAGGACTAGCTTAGTTGTCTGGACTGATGGCTGGCTCTGTTGAGGGCATTGCGACATCGCTTGAGCGAATATGTAGATCGCGTTGTGGGTAAGGGATCTCAATATTATTTTCTTTAAACGTGTCCCAAATGTTCAGCAGTACCTGACTTTTCACATTGGCCACACCGTTGGTGGGATCTGAGATCCAGAAGCGTAGTTCGAGGTCGATCGAGCTATCACCGAATCCGAGCACATGGCAAACAGGTGTGGGCTCGGATAAGACGCGGTCAACCGACTGCGCAGCAGCAATGACCAGCTCAATGCATTGATGCGGGTCTGAATCATAGGACACGCCGATGGGTACTTTCATGCGTACGAGGTTATTGGTAAAAGTCCAATTGATCACACGTTGTGTGATTAAATCTTCGTTCGGGATTAGATGCTCGGTGCCGTCGCGTGTGATAACAGACGCATAGCGTGCACGCAGGTTATTGATCCAGCCATAGGTGCCGTCGATTTCGATTACGTCGCCAGGTTTGATGGAATTATCGATTAGCAGTAAAATGCCGCTGATAAAGTTGGAAACGACCTTTTGCAGGCCGAAACCGAGGCCTAAGCCGACGGCACCACCGAGTACGGTAAGTGCGGATAAATCGATGCCCATCGAACTGAGTGAGACGGCGGTGGCGACGGCGATGAACACGATGCGAATAATCTTGGCGATCAGTACTTTCAGCGAGGGGCTCAGGCCAGGCACTTTCTGGATTTGCGTCTCTATGATCCGTGCCACGGCGAGGCACGCCCACATGGTGAATGCAAAGGCAAGTATACCAGATAAGACACCCCAAGCGGAGACGCTCGACGTGCCGATTGTAACATGTAGATCTTGTAATGAATCAATGCCGTCATCGACCAACGAGAGGCTTAGCATCGCCGTGGCTAAATAGCACACTGCAGCGACGGATTTCGACCAGAACGGTGCACGAATGAGGCTGGTGAGTAGGCCGATGGCCAACCATATCACGCCGAGTAAACTGAAGAAACTGAAGACGGGAGCTTCGATTGGTATTAAGATGCAAATCCCCCAAGACAGCAAGAGGGCAGCCCATAAGGCCACAAAGCATAGGTTGCTCTTGAGCCAAAGGCCCGGAGTGCTGTGTGTGATGACGACTGAGTTGGCTTTCGCACCCAATGTTTTGTTGCTGATGGCAAAGAGGGCGATGACTACGATGAGTTGCCACAGGTCATTGAGTTGGAAGGTGCCGCTCGGCACGAGGAGTACGCGCCAGTTTTCGAGTAAAGTCATAGTGACAAGGTAAGTTGCTTGAACGAGTAGCCGCAACCTTTTTGCATGTACGACCGAGCGGTCGAACGTGGCGGCATGATTTCGTGTGTTAGCCGTAGTTTAGCCTTTTTGTTATTACTTTTCACTCTGTTTGAGTAGTATTGTATCGGCACGGACGTAGTCTAGGAATTGTGTAATCAACAGTGCGCGAGTTGCTAGAGTAAGTATTTAGAAGGTGGTCTTGGGTGGTCGTTGATTTTGGAGTATGGGATTCGAATTAGCTCGAATTTCCCTAGTCGACTATGTCGAATCGGGCTCAGTGGATGGCGCGACTTAGGGGCATGACTCGACTTAGCTAGTTCGTGCGCTTGGCACCCGTTGATGGGGTGGATTGTATTTTGCACTTGGAGATCTCGCAGCAGCGCAGCAAGGTGAGCCACATCGTTTTATGAAACTGACTTCACTCGTATATTTGGATGCTGCGCTACAGGCGACTGCCCGGCAGTGGGCCAGTCGGTTTGAACTGCCCTGTGTCGATGGCTGTTCAGTTGCGACAGCTAAGCCAAAGGCGTTGCAGCGATTCCTGTCTGCTCAGTGCGCTGACGAAGGTGAGGCGTTTGTTTTTGTTTTAAGCAGTCATGGCTTGCTGTTACACGCAGTTGGGGCCGAGAGTCGGCTGAGTATTCGAGCTGATTTTCATGGGCCAACAGTGACCTATCGGCGCAAGCAAGGCGGCGGCAAAGGACAAATGATTGCGAAGGCGGTCGGCGTGCGCGGCGGTGTGCATCCGTGGGTATTGGATGCGACTGCGGGGCTCGGTGGTGATGCGTTTGTGCTGGCGAGTCTAGGATGCCGAATGACTTTGCTGGAGCGCGTGCCGGCAGTGCGTGCATTGCTGGAGGATGGCATGATCCAAGCGCGTCGTTTTGGTGTAGCGCAAGATGCAGGCTTAGTTGAGGTCTTGGATCGTATGACTTTAGTCGAAGCCGACTCGTTAAATTATTTGTGCGAAATTTCAGAGGAAGCGCGGCCCGATGTGGTTTATCTCGACCCGATGTTTCCAGTGCGCACTAAGAGTGCGATGGTTAAGAAAGAGATGCGTGTCTTCCATTCTTTGGTCGGGCAAGATGCTGATGCAGACGGCTTGTTGAAAGCTGCGTTGTCGTGCGCGCGTTATCGAGTGGTGGTGAAACGCCCACGAATTGCGCCAGCTTTAGCTGGGCCATCCCCGAGTCATGTCCTGGAGGGGAAGAGTAATCGCTATGATGTCTATACACTCGAAAAACTCCCCGATGGCTTGAATGCGAGTGGCGCGGCGGAAAAGTTGTAGCAGTCATTCTGATCGGCGAGCAGCCATTCTCAATGCCGCGCTCAAGTTTTGCCTGGTCGCGTTCGTTTCGTGAGAGGAGCATCAGCTTACTGATGGCCACCACCAACATTAGCCGCCGATCATTTTATCAATCTTTTCAGAATTAATCGTATGGCCCATTGAGATTGGTTCAAATTCGTGATGGCGCTTAATTGGCGAGTTCCTATTTTTTGGTGGTATGGATCCTCTTACACAATTCTGCCTCGGAGCGGCGGTTGCCGTCGCGGTTAGCTCGCGCGAACAAGCACGGTGGGCGGTGCTCATCGGTGGGGTGGCAGGGGCGGTTCCGGATTTGGATGTGCTGATCCGTTCCGCTGCGGATCCGCTACTGAGCTTGCAATATCATCGCCATTTTTCGCATGCACTGATTACTGCGCCGATGATTGGTCTTGGTGTGGCAGCGCTGTTTAAACTGCTGTTGTTTCGATCGAAGCTTCCCTTCCGACAGTGTGCACTCTTCGCGGTGCTGGGCGCATTGACGCACGGCATGCTGGATGCGTGCACTAGTTATGGCACCATGTTGTATTGGCCGTTCAGTAATGTCCGCGAGTCCTGGGATCTCATTTCGGTGATCGACCCGATCTTTACGCTGCCGCTGGCTTTGTTGACCTTATTTGCGTCGGTATGGAGGCGTCCACGTTTTGCGCAGGCTGCACTGATCTTCTGCGCCGTGTATTTCGGGTTCTGTGGCCTCCAGCGTTCCAAGGCCACGCAGGTGGCTGAGCAACTTGCCGCACAGCGCGGCCATCAGCCTGAGCGGTATTCGATACGTCCGTCGTTTGGGAATACGATGCTGTGGCGGATGATTTATCGCTTTGAGGGGCGCTATTACGTCGATGCCACATGGCTCCCCCTAGGCGCGGTTCCGCGGCTCTATGAAGGGCAATCAGTTGATGTATTTACAGTCGAGGATGCTGCCGAGCGTGTCACCCCTGAGTCGGTTCTGGGCCGTGACATTGAGCGCTTCCGCTTCTTTTCGCAGGGCTATGTGACTCTGCATTCCGATGACCCTCTGATAGTGGGAGATATTCGCTATGCGATGTGGCCGGACTCGGTGGTGCCTCTGTGGGGGATTCGTATTGATCCTGCACGAGCGGATCAGCATGCCGAGATGATGTATTTTCGAGACCCAACAAAACGATCACGTGATCGATTGTGGGAGATGATTCAAGGCCGTGATGTGGCGCGTTTGAGTCGTGTAGAATGAGTTGGTTTCTTGCTATTCATTCGGAAACGATCCGTCTGCTGGGGTGACTGAAATGCTAATTGCTGCTGCCGCGATTATTTGTGGCTGGTTGCTACGCCTGTTCACTTTAACTTTTGCTTAGAGCTGTTGCTGGATGTCGGGGACGGGGTAGGCGCGCTGACCGCTCTCTCTGCGCTCAATGTATTTATCGGGCTTAGTGTCCTGCGGTTGCTCGTCGTCTTCGAACTCATCCTCCTCGATCGGGATGAGTTCATCAAAATAAAGTGAGAGCCGTCGGGCTTCGGGTTCGAGCACTTCGAGCGGGTTCGCGACGCGGCCTTTTTTTACCATTAGGAAGCGGGCGGGTGAGAACTGTTTGCGGTAGCCGACTTCGAAGTCTTTGACCCACTTATTGTTCACCCCTTCGCGACGGTTGAGTAGCACGACATCTGAGAAATGAACACAGGCATCGAACCACGCTTGTGCGGCGCTGTTTTCAGAAAGGAAGGCGCAGTGAACGACCGTGATGACTCGTGCGATCTGGCAACTGTTGTGCTCCGTCCACGTCTTGATTGCTTCAGCGGCATCCGCTGGATCGCTGTTGCCGGGGGCCAGAAAGATGATCTTGTCAGGTGCGGCGTCGATTTGGCCGTGGATCACGGTGGCATCGCTTAGCTTCCAATCGACGATGCTGACAGTGTCGAGCGCTTCGAGTTGCTCATCGAAGGGGCTTGCGGCTTCGCCTTCTGGGTGGAAGTAGAGCACCTGCTCTTTACCTTCGAGACCACCATCGATCAAGTCGAAGAGGACGTCGCGTCGGCCGCTGCCGGGGATGCCGTAGATAAGATAAACCAGTGGTGCTTGATCGGACATGGGTGGTGGAGAGCTGAAACGTGAGACCTGTAGGCTGAGGCTGGAGGGCTGAAATCTTTGGTTGTTCTATTTGCCTGCGAAGTCGAAGCTCTGACACTGCGCTTGGTAACGCATCCAGTGATCGACGAGCACAAGGGCGGCCATGGACTCGACGATCGGCACGGCGCGCGGCACGACGCAAGGGTCATGACGTCCGCGGCCCATGAGCTCGGTTTCGTTGCCGTCTTTATCGACGGTGCGTTGATTTTGAATCAGTGTGGCGGTGGGCTTGAAGGCGATGCGGAAGATGAGTTCTTCGCCGTTGCTGATCCCACCTTGGACGCCACCGGAGCGGTTGGTCTCGGTGCCGATTTTGCCGTCTTTGTTGATAAAGATGTCGTTGTGTTCGGAGCCAAGCTGCAGCGAGCCGCCGAAACCGCTGCCGATCTCGAAGCCCTTGGTGGCGGGGATGGAGAGCATGGCCTTGGCCAGATCTGCTTCGAGGCGATCAAACACGGGCACGCCGAGTCCGACTGGAAGATTGCGCACGCGGCATTCGATAATGCCGCCGACTGAGTCGCCGTCGTTACGCACGGCTTTGATGCGCTCGATCATTTTCTCAGCAGTTGCGGGGTGGGGGCAACGCACTGGGCTGGCCTCGACTTGTTCGAGTGTCGGGAATGCGTCGGAGGCCGGCATTTCGATATCATGCACGCGGGTGATGTAGGCACGCACGTCGATATCTCCAGCCAGCTTGAGGATCTTCTTGGCCACTGCGCCAGCGGCGACGCGGCCGATGGTTTCGCGTGCGGAGGAGCGTCCGCCGCCTTCATGGTTGCGGATGCCAAATTTGGTTTGATAGGTGAAGTCGGCGTGTGAAGGCCGGAATTTATCTTTCATCTCGGCGTAAGCGGAGGGGCGATGATCGCCGTTGGGCACGTAGATGCCGATTGGGGTGCCGATGGTCTGGCCTTCGAAGACGCCGGATACGATGGTCGCGGCGTCGCTCTCCTTGCGCGGCGTGGTAATGTCGCTTTGGCCAGGGCGGCGACGGTCGAGTTCGAATTGAATCTCTTCGACTGTAATCGGTAAGCGCGGTGGGCAACCGTCGATCACGACGCCGATGCCGCCGCCGTGGCTCTCGCCCCAAGTAGAAATACGAAAAAGTGTGCCGAAGGAATTACCCATGGTAGTCAGGAGTGGTCAGTGGAGAATGCAAAATTGAAAGGTGCTAGCCACCTATGACTGTGGTAGCAGGGTTAAAATGCAACGTGTGGTTGGGCGGAAGTCAATATTACGGCGTCATCGATATTTCGCTGGAATCAGCGTTGCGCTGGTGCGTATTGCGACACTGGGAATGTGCGCTAGTATGCTAGAGCAGACTCCTTCTCGAGTATGGGATGAAGGTTTAACTGTAGCGCTTGACGATCTGCGTGAACTCGCGGAACTGTGGATGGGCTGCGCCGCCGAGTAGGCTGTAGAAGATCGTCTCCGAGGGTAGGACGTGCGCATCCATGGAGAGGAGCTGTTTGAGCACCGGCTTGCGGTCTTCAGGGCGCCGCTCACTGATGCAGTCAGAGAGGAGGGTGACGCCGATATCGTCACCGAGCGCTTGGACGGCGGTTTGATAAATGCAAACCGAAGTTTCGAGACCAACCAGTAGCAAGTGGTCAATTTGGTTGCTTTCGATCCAGCGGCCGATCCCGTCGGCCTCCATTGCAGAAAAGGTGCTTTTGTCGAAGACGGGCGTGTTTTCCGGTAGGATCTGTTTGAGCTCTGCAGTGGTGTTGCCGAGCTTTGCAGGGAGTTGTTCAGTGACTGCGAGCGAGCAACCGAGCAGCGAGGCGGCCTCGACCGCGAAGCTGGTGCGCTTGAGCAGGCGTTCACGATCCGGTATGGCGTTAAGGAACGGGTCCTGGAAATCAATCAAAAGGAGGCCAAGGTGTTGTGCTGGATTGGACATGGTGGAGGTGAACCTCGAACATTGAACTTGCGAGGTCGAACTTTGAATGCCTCAGAGTGATTTTTTTTTAGAATTCTAGATAGCGATAGGAGCGTGGGCGACTCGCCCACGTTGAGCCAGGCCGATGGAAACGAGGGCGAGTCGACCTCGCTCCCGTGATCAAGCATTTTGACGGTATCGAACCATCGTATATTTAGAAGTTTATCCCCGTCAGCCTGGATCGGGCATATGCTTGCTATGCGCATACGTTTTGCGTGCGCGAACTTGGACGAATGATTTATCCTCGAGAATATAGGCAGTTAGGTGGCCGCCATAGACGCAGCCCGTATCGATGCCGATCGAGCCAGGGCGTTTGTACACTTTCGGGCGTGGGGTATGCCCATAGATGACAAATGGGGAGCCATGCCAATGGTTGGCCCACGCGGAGGCTCTGGGGGCATCGGCCCGTTTCGCGGCGAGGCCCTTGGCATCGATCACTTGGATGTGGGCGGTGATGTCGATGCTTTGCTCGTGCCAAGTTTGATCTGGTAGGAAACCGGCATGGACGAAGACGGTATCGATCTCGGGGGCGTGATGGTAGTTGGGTAGGGCTTCAAGGTAGTGCCAGTCGGCCGGAGTCAGTTGTTCAAGCGTCGCATAGTCGTAGCTTTTGAGCAGCTTAGAGCTCTTTTCTCGTCGAGCGCGAATCAGGCGTAGCTCATGATTTCCTAGGATCACTTCGACCTTATATTTCTGGGCCAGTTCGATTACGTCGTGGCTGTCTGGCCCGCGGTTGATCAGGTCGCCGACCTGAATGATGCGGTCGGTTGTTTTTAGATCGAGGGATTTAAGCAGTGCTTCAAACTCTGAAGCGCAGCCATGCACGTCTCCTATGGCAATATTTCGAGGCATAAACGGATTACAATCACAGGGGATTGAGAAGTTTGGTAAGTTTCAGTTATCGTCGAAATGCTGCAACTAAAATAGCCAGCAAAGGTTGTCGGCAATTTGATTGCATCGCAGGCAATCAGCCGCACTGTTTCGGCTTTGATTGTTACGCTCTCATGGAATGGCACTTTAAAAGTATCGCACGCAAATCTTCGCTCTCACAGCTTCCCTTTACTCCGGGGAATCGCGTTACCTGCTTGATTTTTAAAGATGTCGAGGCTGGCGAAATGGGCCGTGCGGATGTGTTGCCGGATGAAGTCGATACTTATAAACTGCCAGGTGAGATTCTTGGGCGTTGGGTGCGCGTGGTAAAAGATCCGGATGATGAGAGCACGAACGTCCGTGAAACAGTCGCCTCTGCGGAAGACTTTTTTCTGTCGCTGTATGCGAACAATCAAGCGGATGGCCTCGCAGAGACTGATGCGTTGAAGCACTTGCTGGCGTTGATGCTAGAGCGTAAACGCGTGGTGCGTGCCCTAGGCAAACGGCAGACCGCAGGCACTCAACTGTATCGACATGTAAAGACCAAGCAGGAGATCGAGGTGCCTATTGTGGAAATCTCCACCGACTTGATGCTCAAAATTCAGGATACGCTCGGTGATATTATTTTATAATTACAATTCAATACTATGATTTTTCGTCAATATTTGACCTTCGCGAGTCTGCTGATGTCGCTCTTCTTTTCCACTGGCTGCTTTGAGAGCATCGAGGGCTTTAAAAACGAAATTGAGAATATGCAAGTGCCTCGTTTAATGATCGAGGCGCGTGGCATCGACTATGGCGGTGGCAGTGGTAGCGAGATGACTCTGCCGATCTCAGGCACGGCTATCAAACTCGAACGCGAGCCAGTCGTCGGTGAATATGATATTATTAATGTCGAGATGGTGAAGGTCGACATGGGGATGGCTTTGCTGATTCAGATTACGGATAAGGGCAGTCGTGAGCTGTATCGTCGCTCAGTGACACATCGCGGCAGTCGCATCGTGTTTACCTGCAATGGTCAACCTTTCGGCGCGACACGCTTAAGTGGCACGATCGAAGATGGTCAGTTCTATACTTTTGTGGAAGTCCCTGATGATGAACTTGGTCAGTTCGTGATCGATCTAAAGGCGAGCATCCAAGAGCTGCAGTCGCATTATAAGTATTAATTCTGACGAACTGTGGTGTTTATGTATTTAAGACTAGTTCAACGACTGGCAATTGGTGCGGCGGTGTTGCTCTCGCAGCTGTGTTTGCAGGCGGGATTGATTTGGCCAACGCCGAACTCGGCGTTTCAAAATGGTCAGCCTATCGAGACATTTATCCAGCCGACTGCTTCGGGCGTGCCTGAGTCCGGTCTGTTTGGCTGCGTGCGCAGTGGTGGTACTCGCTTTCACGAGGGCTTGGATCTGTTTCCGGTCGATCGCGATCGGCGTGGCGAACCTACCGATGCGGTGTATGCGGTCTTATCTGGACGTATTGTGCATGTGAGCAAAACTGCCGGCCACAGTAGTTATGGCCGCTATGTTGTGGTCGAGCATGATCAACAGGTGCCTGCGTTTCACACGCTCTACGCGCATTTGGCGAGTGTCGGAGAGGGCATCATCGTCGGAGCCCGAGTTGAATCGGGTGCGAAGCTCGGCATCATGGGCCGTTCGGCGTCGTATTCGATTCCAAGCACACGCGCGCATCTGCATTTTGAAATGGGCTTTCGCCTGACAAATGATTTTCAGGGGTGGTATGATCGACAGAAGTTCGGCAGTAAAAACCGCCATGGCATGTGGAATGGGATGAACTTGGTGAGCATCAATCCGCTCGGTTTTTATGAATCGATCCGTCAAGGGCAGGTGAGCAACCTGTATGAATATCTGAAATTGATTCCGGCGATTGCGCGCATTCGGGTGCAGACAACTGATGTGCCTGACTTTGTCAAAGCGTATCCAGCTTTGGTCACGCGTCCGTATGTAGGCAAGCAGTTGGTGGCTTGGGATATCGCATTTTCGCAGTATGGCGTGCCGAAAGAGTGGACCCCGCGTTTTGCTGAGGAAGCCATCGGCGGCCGCCTCGGAGATGTCAAGATATTGACTTATAGCCC
Source organism: Opitutia bacterium UBA5964 (assembly GCA_002430605.1). Taxonomy (GTDB): domain Bacteria; phylum Verrucomicrobiota; class Verrucomicrobiia; order Opitutales; family Coraliomargaritaceae; genus Lentimonas. The sequence continues at coordinate 19,716 of DJBY01000022.1, forward strand.
AACGCTGTTGAACCAGCAGGGTTGCCGCAGTGTATTGAATATGAGTGGCACGACGCCAACGATTTCCGCTGGCACACTGAGTACCTTGAAGAAGCTGTTTGGGTTTAAGTAGGGGATTTTGGAAACTCTTCCGCATTGAAGGGAGGAACCGCCTCCGTGCGGACCGCAGCTACATAAGTTCAGGGGCAATGCGGACGACACGGAGGTCGTCCCTCCCGTTTTGAGTCTGTAGGCATTAAAAAGCCCTCAGGACTAGAAGTCGCTGAGGGCTTTAAAATGGCATCCCGTAGGGGATTCGAACCCCTGTTGCCTGGATGAAAACCAGGTGTCCTAGACCGGGCTAGACGAACGGGACGTGATGCGAAGTCACGGAAGCTACGTTTCAGCGCACGGCCTGCAAGACTTTTTTAAGAAATGATACATTTTTTCCCAATCTGCTGAGAAACCGTTTGCCCATGCGCTTTGAGGAACTAATTAAGATGGTATGAATACCGATTCTTTGCCTTTTCCGCTGCCAGCTGAACCGCTCCTTAAGGTCGAGGGACTGCCGTATCCGCTGGTCGCGTCGGGGAAGGTGCGTGACGTGTTTGATATGGGCGATGCCTTGCTGATGGTCGCCAGCGACCGTGTGTCGGCCTTCGATGTAATTATGAATGAGGGCTTAGCAGGCAAGGGCGTATTATTAACGCAGATCAGTCTCTATTGGTTCGCTCGTGCGGCTGCGATTACTCAGCACCATTTAGTCGATGAGCATGCGGCGCGGATCGTCGAGCTTGGGAAGGCCCACCCAGAGTTGGAGCACCGTAGTATGATCGTGAAGAAGCTCAAGCCCCTGCCAATCGAGGCTGTGGCGCGTGGTTATCTGTCTGGATCAGGTTGGAAGGCCTACCAAGAGACGGGTAAGCTCTTTGAATATAGATTACCCGAAGGCCTTCAGAACAGCAGCCAATTGCCGAAGCCTCTGTTTACACCGACGACTAAGGTGGCGAGCGGCCATGATATGCCGATTGATTGTGCGGATGCGGGCAAGTTGATCGGCGAGGAGTTATTTCAGCGGGTGCACGATTTGAGCATCGCACTGTATCAAATGGGAGTGGAGCGCGCGGAGGCAGCCAATTTAATTTTGGCCGATACGAAATTCGAGTTTGGTCTGGATGAAGCGGGTGAACTCTACCTGATCGACGAGATTTTGACGCCAGACTCTTCGCGCTACTGGCCGCGCGACGGCTATGCGCCGGGCGGCGCACAGCCGTCGTTTGATAAACAGTTTGTGCGCGATTACTTGGAGTCGTTGGATTGGGATAAAACACCGCCACCGCCACCATTACCGGAAGATGTGCTTGCTGGCACGCTGGATCGCTACATTGAGGCTTACACGACTTTGGTCGTGGAGTAAGAATGTGTGAAAGTGGAAGCTTTGAAAATAATTGTAGTTCTGATTTGTGTAATACTTTCCTACTTTTTACCTGCCAACCTTCGCACTCTCTTAGCGTATGCCCATTTGGCTGATTGATATATTTGCTGCACCTGATCTGGATAGTACGTTCTTGTTCCTTGCGTGTATGACGCTGCCGCTGTGGTTCGGTATGATTGTGCTGCCTGATGCGCGGGTGGTACGACTGCTGGCGCAACCTTTGCTAGTGGCGCCGCTCTATTGCATCGTGCTTTTTGTATTGTTGTGGAAGTGCTATCACGCTTCGCTGTTTCCAGACCCGATGGCCAATCTCAGTTATTCAGCAGCACAAGGGCTGACGCGGCATCCTGTCGCATTTCTATCATTTTATTGTAACTTTCAGATTATGAATTTAGCCCTCGGCTGCATGATGTATCAGAAAAGTCTACGTTCAGGCTTTCGGGCACCGATCGAGCTACTGCTTTGTTGGTTGTTGGGAGCGCCTGCGTTGGTCCCATTTGTAGTGCGTGTACTGTTGAGGAGGCAATCGATCCGATGAAGGAGTTGTCTGAATTGGCGATGACGGATATCGGCACTCGCAGTCGAGGCGATCGCCCGTGGCGCTTGGCGGTCTCGTCGGCGTTGGTGGTGTTCTGCTATGTGTTGATTCGCAATTTTCTGTATGTCAACGCGGGGATGTTGAGGCCCAATTTTGCAGAGATCCATAAGGCCTATGATTTTAACCTGTGGGAACTGCCGATGACATTGTTCGGCGTCGCTGTGTTTTTTACGGCGTTGGCGGCGACATGGCGCGTGCTGCGCAAGGGGCTCATTTGTATTGCGCTACTGTATGCGTTTATCGCGGTCGATTTATTGGGTTTGCGGTATTATGTGACCAAGGTAGAGCCGCAGCGCCTCGTCGTGCACCATGTGCGTCTAGAGACGCCGAAACTCACTAAACCAATACGGCTACTACATATTTCAGATATTCAAGCAGGTTGCATCACCGACTATGAGGTAGAGATTTTTGAACAGATCAAAGCGTTGAGCCCCGATTTAATCGTCAACACAGGCGATTTCCTGCAAGTCGTGCCACCTGCGACTTTTGCATCTGAATTTCCGAAGTTGTTGGCTCTGATCAAGCAAGTGAATCCGCGACTCGGCACGTATGCGGTGTATGGCGATACCGAGCGTGAACTCTACCGCAT
>DJBY01000022.1:22538-34916 GCA_002430605.1 Opitutia bacterium UBA5964
GGGCATACACATGGCGGCCAAGTTCGCTTGCCGTGGTATGGAGCGCTGGTGATCGACAGTGAAGTGCCGAAGGAGTGGGCGAGAGGGTTTAGGCGAATTGGGATCCCTTATTTGAATGTCTCGGCTGGCGCTGGCTCGAATCGATTCGAAGGATTGCCGCCACTTCGCTTTAATTGCCCAACTGAAATGACTTTGATTGAGTTGGTGCCGATGCGATCTATTCGCTAAAGATCCCTTAAAGTAAGTTGGTCGGCAACTGGTCTTCGATTAGATAATCAGTGGTCGTTGCTGCCGGCGTCACACGACCAGTCACAATGCCATTTGCGATCTGATCAATGCAACCAGAGTGGACGCGCTCATCACACAACTCTGCTTCGATGATCAGCGCAGTCAGTTCCGTCAATCGCTTCCAGGCTTCGCGCGCATCATAGTCCAAGCCAGTAGATAGGTGTTCAGATAGTTTTTGCCACACCTCTTTCCATTGCTTTGAGAAATGCTCAGTGAGTGGATTGGCCTCCGCCTTGCGCCAACGAAGTATCTGGTGAGTGGCTCTGTCGGCACGAATGTGGTGCGTCAATACGCGAGCGAGTGGATGTATGATCTCAGCGGCAGGTTGATCCGTTTCAAGTTTGAGCGAGTTCAATAGCTCATCCAGCGAGGGTAGCCATGGTCGGCTCTCTGCGACTCGGAGTAAGAGGCCCTGTAGATTCCCAAAATATCGATATATCAGCACTTTGTCGGCACCTGCTTTGTGTGCGACTGCGTTGACTCCCAAGGCGCAGCAACCATCATGCGCAACCAACTCCAATACAGCATTGAGAAACTTTTCTTCGGTTTTGGCGCGAGATCGTGTGCGGAGCATTTAGTGAATTTACTAGAGTTTTACTAAGGGCCGCAAGTCTTGCTCTTCCTAAATCTCGTTTTTATCGGGCTATATCGTCCTGCCCGATGATTTTTAGCTGATGTAGGGCGATCGTTTCAGCTGCGAGTTCGTTATCCTCCAGGCTGATTGCCAGCGCGGAGCGATTGTTCGGACGCGAGACGAAAGGATAGGTGTAGTGGATGTTGATTTCCGCCTGCACGAGTGCCGCAGTGACTTTCTTAATGTCGGCCTCGCTGGCTAATTCGACTGCGAGGAGTTCACTTTGTACAAATGAGAATTGATGCTCGATGAGGAGCTTTTGTGCTTCTTCAGGGTAGTCGACAATGATGCGAATGATTGAGCTATCTGTCGTGTCGAGAATCGAAAGTGCCATAATGTGCACTTCGTGGATAAAAAGTAGGCTGATGATTTCGTTGAGCCGGCCGACTTTATTATCGGCGTGGATCGAAAATTGAATCACGGGGCGAAAAGCTCCTGGTCTGCGCATCACTTCTGTCGACATGGTTACGTGACAATACGCATAGTGCGTCGGCTTGCACGTGTTTTTTACAACAATTCATATGCACACTTGCGGTTACTGCTGATCGCAAGTGTCTTCCTAATATGTCCTATGCACCAGCCTCCGATCGTTATCAGAAAATGCAGTATCCTCGTTGTGGCCAGAGTGGGTTAAAATTGCCATCCATCTCGCTTGGGTTGTGGCATAACTTCGGCGATGTGGATGATTTTGAAAATGCGCGTGCGATGGTGCGATGCGCTTTTGATGCGGGTGTCACACATTTCGATCTAGCCAATAACTACGGGCCTACAGCGGGTTCTGCAGAGCGCACATTCGGAAAATTGCTTGCGGACGATTTTCGGCCGTATCGAGATGAACTGTTGATCTCAACGAAGGCAGGATACGGCATGTGGGAGGGGCCTTACGGCGAGTGGGGCTCTCGCAAGTATATGATCTCTAGCTTGGATCAGAGCTTGAAGCGTCTGGGGCTCGATTATGTCGATATTTTTTATAGTCATCGTCCGGACCCAGACACACCGATGGAGGAGACGATGGGGGCGCTGGATTTCGCAGTTCGTTCGGGGCGTGCGTTGTATGCTGGTATTTCCAATTATTCAGCGGAGCAAACCCGTGAAGCGGTTCGCATACTACGCGAACTCGGCACGCCCTGCACGATTCACCAACCCAGTTATAACATCTTTGATCGTTGGGTAGAGTCCGGATTACTTGACGTCTTGGACGACGAGGGGATTGGATCGATTGTTTTCTGTCCTTTAGCTCAAGGGATGTTGACCAATAAATATCTGGAAAATGTGCCGAGCGAATCGCGGGCAGTTAAAGAACACGGCTGTTTACGTCAAGATGCTGTGATTGAGAAATTGGCACAGGTTCGCGCATTGAATGAGATTGCACTCGCTCGTGGTCAATCTTTGGCGCAAATGGCAATTACCTGGGTGTTGCGTCGCGGCACTGTAACATCGGCGCTCATCGGTGCGAGTCGTCCGCAGCAAATCTTAGACAATATTGCCGCTTTGAATGCCGCTTCATTGTCGACGGAGGAGTTGCAAGCGATCGATGAGATCTGCTTCTCGGCCTGAATTTATATAGCGATTGATCGTTGGTTCTGGTGGTTTTGCCCTATATTTGTGGTTTCATCTTCCGAATTTAGGCTAATTTGTCCTTGTCATAGAAGCAGTATGATATAATCATTTAATCGTAATTTAGTACTGCTAAAATACGTCTCTTGTTACAAACATCTGAAATCTATGACTACTACGACACGACCATTCCTTACCCTGATTTTAGCGACTGCGCTCTGCTCTTGCCAATCTTATGATGCGTCTAAAATTCCCGATGCAAGCACCCCGACCGATGCAGGTCTGATGTTGCAGGGAGTCAAAGACCCGATCGAACCCGTCAATCGCGCGTCTTTTGCACTGAACACCGTGCTTTTTGAGAATGTTGTTTATCCGACGATGAAAGGTTACAAGTGGCTCATACCCGAGTCAGGTCGTGAGCATATCTCTAATTTTCACGACAATCTGATCTATCCGGTTCGCTTGGTTAATAATTCCCTGCAATGTCAGTGGCAAGAAAGCTGGGTTGAAACCAAGCGCTTTGGGATCAATACCACCGTCGGGTTTTTAGGTCTCAATGATCCAGCGACTAGCAAATATAATTTACGCCCAAGTAAGGAAGATTTGGGCCAGACCTTTGGTCGGTGGGGCTGGAATTCACAAGTATATGTATTCATTCCTGTCCTAGGACCGAGCTCTGAGCGTGATATCGTAGGTATGGTTGGAGACTCTTTTCTCAAGCCGACTGCATATCTGGATTCACCATACAACTTCCTAGTCGAGGGCTTCCTGACATTCAATGATATGACCGCACATGCGGATACGATCAATGATGCGCTGGTGGAGAATTATGATCCGTATGAACTCACTCGCTTGCTGTACAGCGCAAGCCGCGAGGCGGCGGTCAATAACTTCGCACACGACAGCGCTCGTGATGACGATGCTCAAACGCAGACGCTGCGTGCGATTTTCGCAAAACCAACGAATCCCAACTTTAAGAGGGAGAGTATCGATGACTCTGCTAAAATCGAAGGTTGGAAGAAGGAATTGCCATATTCACTCTGGCTGCAGCCAGAAGCCGCACCTTTGATGGTGCAACTTCCTGGTTTGGGCTCGCACCGTAAGGGTAGCATGGACCTTGCGTTGGCTGAATTGGCTTACAGTGAAGGATACAGTGTCCTGATGTTTAGTAACACTTTCAATTGGGAGTTCATGACTGCTGCGCCTAAGGGCTATGCACCTGGCTACGTAGAGAAGGATAAGGAAATGATCCGTGTCGCTTATCAAGCTATCATGAAAGACCTAGATGCCACTTACGGTGAAGAAAACTTCCTCCAACGTTCGTTAATTGGTATGTCAATGGGTGCTTGGTATACCTTGAATCTGGGTGCCGATTTGAAAGAACGTGGAATGGATCACTTGGTCGATCACGTGATCGCCATCAATCCTCCAGCAAACTTGCTCGGAAGTCTGTCTGCCTTGGATCTGCTCTACCGTGCGCCATATAAGAATGGTGATATGGATGAAGCGAAGCAGATCATTGATTCGGCCTTAGCTAAAGCAATGATCAGTGCTCAGTCAGATTTGGAGCCGACCGCGGACCTTCCGTTTACCAATGCGGAAGCCTCTTACTTGATTGGCCTGAACTTCCGGCTGACACTGCACGAAGCCATTATTGCTGGTGCATTTGATCAAGAGTTAAGTGTATTTGGCAGCAAGGGCGCGCTGTATAAGGATTTGCAGGCATTGAGCTTCGAAGATTACTACAACAAGATCACCGTAATGGTTAACGAGCGTGAAGGCGTGACTGCAGAGCAGATTGAGTATTCTGTTAATTTGAAGAATCGTGAGAAAAGCCTGCAGCAAGTGGATAACCTGCACTTGGTTCTTAGTGACAATGACTTCCTATTGAGCCAGAATGAATTGAACTGGTTCAAGGATACATTTCCGGGCAAGACGACCGTCTTTAAGCAAGGGGGTCACTTGGGTGAGCTCTGGCGTCCAGAGCTCCAAGACGCGATTCGCTCTCAGATCAAACTGAACAAGTAGTATTCTAAAGGTGACGACTACGTATTAATTATAACAAAGGGCTCTGCATTATTTGCAGGGCCCTTTTTAGTGCGCCCAGCATCGCGCACCTGAAGTGAGCATTGATAGCATAAGCGAATATTCTTCACCTTCGGAGCCGGCACGTTTCATTTCAAGTCATTAGAGAAGGCGTCTAATGCCTAGATCATTTTTTGCATGCGTGGAAATCGTTCTAGGAGAGCGTGTAGACAGGCTCGCGCAATTGATAGCCAGAGAAACACGCAGTGTGGTGCGATCTACGACATTCATTACGCCGTGTAATTGCAGTCAATGCTACGCGCTGAGGCACAAAAAAACGATGACTGTTGAATCATCGCTGTTGATTGGTTGAATTTATTGAGCGCTAGACGGAGACGACTTCGGCGGCTTCTTTCCCCGCTTCTTGGTCGTCGAGCATTGTTTTGCGGCGGGCGCGAACGTCGAACATCGCAGACTGTTCTTCGGCGTGATAAGAAGAGCGGACGAGTGGGCCAGATTCGCAGGCACCGAAGCCGATGCTGAAGGCGTATTCTTTCCACTTGGCAAATTCTTCGGGTGTCACCCAACGATCGATTGGTTGATGCTTTTTGCTGGGTTGCAGGTATTGGCCGATCGTCAAAATATCGACGCCGACTTTTTGCATGTCCTGGAGTACTTGTTTGATCTCTTCTTCCTTCTCACCGATGCCGAGCATGATCCCGGATTTAGTGGTGAAGCCGCGAGACTTGGCGTGTGCGAGCACCCAGAGGGAGCGGTCGTAGCGGGCGGTCTTACGGATCGGCCGTTGCAGGCGTTCGACCGTCTCAAGGTTGTGATTGAAAATATCGGGGCAGGCGTCGAGCACTACGTCGAGGTATTCCTGCTGGCCGCGGAAGTCAGCGGTGAGTACTTCGACGGCGCACTCGGGGGAGCGGTGATGGATCGCGCGGATGGTGGCGGCCCAGACCGCGGCGCCGCCGTCTTTGAGGTCGTCGCGTGCCACGGAGGTGATCACGGCGTGCTTCAAATTCATCTTGGCAATTGATTCGGCGACACGGGCGGGCTCGCCGAGATCAAGCTCAGTCGGGCGACCTGTGTTAATCGCACAGAAGGTGCACGAACGCGTGCAAATGTTGCCGAGGATCATGACAGTCGCCGTACCACGCGACCAGCATTCGCCCATGTTTGGGCACTGTGCGCTTTTACAGACGGTGTGCAGGTCGTTTGTGTCAACGATCTCGCGCACGGCCTTGTACTCGACGCTGGTGGGCAGCTTCGCTCGGAGCCATTCTGGTTTACGATTGTTCATTAGGGGCGGCAGTGTTCCGAAAAACGTTCTTAAATTCAACTGCTAAACGCGCTTGTACGTCATCCAGGTCAATTGTCTCGCCGAGTTCAGCTTGCATCGAGGTGACGGTGCCGGTGGTGATGCCGCAGGGCACGATGCCAGCGAAATGATCCATGTCGGGATTCACGTTGAGCGCGAAGCCGTGGTAGGTCACCCAGCTGCGCACGGCCACGCCGATCGCGCAGATTTTACGCGCGTCGAGCCAGATGCCGGTCTGGCCGTCGCGCCGAGTGGTCTGTAGTCCGAAGGTAGCGAGGGTGCGGATGACGACTTCTTCGAGGTCGCGTAGGTAGGCGTGTAGATCGCGCCGCGCTTGAAGGGAGATGATCGGGTAGCCGACGATTTGGCCGGGGCCGTGGTAGGTAATGTCGCCGCCGCGGTTGCTGCGGATAACTTGCACGCCTTTTGCTTTGAGTTGCGCTTCATTCCAGATCAGGTGCTGCTCGGCACCCTTGCGCATGCCGATTGTAAAAACGGGGGGGTGCTCGGTAAATACGAGTGTGTCAGGCACCTCGCCAGTTCGCCTGAGGGCGACTAGGGTTTTTTGGCGCTCCAGCGCGGCTTGATACTCGGTGCGTCCCCAGTCGATGGTGTCGAGCGGTGGGGTCGAGTTGGAGGTATCTGGAGACATGTGAATTAGGAATTAGGCTCTGATTGTGATGATTGGCTCTGCGATCAGACGCAGAGAACGGCATCGCTCGATTCAAAGAAATCTGGCTCTGTTTCGTGGACGACGCGCGGCGCTCCGTAAGCCGAGGCCCTACTTAGCCTGGGCGGGTTGCAGCTGGCTAGCTTTAATGGTGCGTTGCCACAGCTCTGTGCCTGCCATGCTCATGACGCGGATGCTGATTGCGCGGTCTTCTTCGGGGCCGGTGAAGTCGAGTAGGGCGAAGTGACGCTCGAAGGTGCTGGTGCCGGGCATGCGGAAGAAGTTTAGCTCATCCTGATTGTCTTTCGAATTGGCCGTGAGCGATCCGAGTGTGAGGTCGAACAGATTGTAGCTGCTGGCGTGCACGAGTCGGGTGAGCTCGCCATAATATTTGCCGCCGCTGATGAAAAAGAGTCCAGCGATGCGTTCGTTGCCGAGCATTTTCAGGAGGTCCCCATGCTCGCGTTCGGCGTAGCTGAGATTGTTGCGATTGTCCGCAGGATTGAGGATCGGTGCGCCGGCGATGATGATCTTAAAGGTCGCGCTGCTGTTGATGATTTCCTGCCGAAGCCATTCGATCTGGGCCTTGCCGAGTATTTGTGGCAGGCGGTCGCTGGCGGGTGCATCGTCCCGATAGCTGCGGGTATCGAGCATGAAGAAGTCGACGTCGGAGCGGCGGAAGCGTGTGGTGATGCCGTCCAAACTTGCGACTTCGACGGGCTTGGGCCAATAGGCGTTGAAGCTGTCTTCGGCTTGTTGACGATAGGAGTAAAACTTACCGGCGTTTTCGGTACCGTAGTCGGCGCTGCTCCAAGTGCCGTAGTGTGGGATGCGGGCGAGCAGGGGCTGAAGTTCGGAGACGCTGCGTGCTTTACCAAATCGTTTGAGTGTGCCGCTCTGAGAGGCCCAGTCGCTGTCGCGCAGGTGCGCGGTGTTGCCAGTCCAGATCATGAGTTCTGGCTTTTCGCTAAGAATGGTGGAAAAAATGCCATAGCCACCGCCGAGGATTTGATAGGGCGGCTCGAAGCCGTCTTCGGTGACATAGTGTGCGCCGCCGATGGCGATGCGCAGATCGGGAGGTGGAGTGTGGCCAAGATAGTTGGTCGGCGTCTTAAAGGTGTTTTGGTCCTCGGTGAGCTTGCCGTCGAGCTCGATGCGGTAGTTGTATTTCTTGCCAGGCTCGACTGCGTTGAGTGTGAAGGTCGCGGTGTTATTGAGGGCGTTGCTGGTCTCGATGGTATCGCTCCAGCGTAGCGCATTGGATTGCCCTTGCTCGGCGTAGGCAACGCGAACTTGGGTGGGAGTATCGGTCTGCACCCAAATGGTCGCTTCGCGCATGTCGATATGGCCAAGCATGGGGCCGGCGACGATGTCAGCCTGTAAGTGGGCACTTGCCGTGATGCAGGTGAGTAAAAGTAGTGCGGTGAGATGTCGGGGTGTTGGAAACATTGTAACTTTTACGAGACCTTGATTTTCGAGTGACGTGAGAAATGCACGGTGTTGACCATGCGATCGACGAGTGCGGGGCGCTGCATGGATCTGTCGGCAATTGCGTCGAGTATGTTTGAGAGTAATTGTTCGCGTTCGCCTTGGTTGAGCACATAGCGCATGCGCACTTCGACGAGTTCCGGACGGAGCTCTAGCCACTGGGCTTTGATCTCCTTGACGCGGGGATAGGCGCTGATGCGTTTACAGAGCGATTTGTTGGTGCGGATATCTGGGCAGGTGTCGAGATTGGCGCTGATGGCTTCGAGGCAATCGCGCTCTTCGCCTGCGAGTGACTCCCAACTGATGCTGCAGAGTTCGCAGCGTGCTTCGGAGAGCAGGCGGTGCAGCGCGGGTGCTTTTACACGCATCACGAGTGCGATCCAGCGCGGCGACCAGTTGCCAAACGCATAGGCGAGTAATGCGAAGCGGGACTCTGAGCTTAGCATGCGCAGCTTGATGACCAGGGCTTCTGTTGAGGTGGTGAGGCCTTGATCGGAGGTGTTTTCGATCAAGGCTTGAGCGAGCATGAACTCGAAGTCGGAGAGCCGCTCTGAGTAGGGCAGGTTGTGCCACAGCTCATTAAATAGCTTTGTGACGCGTGCGATGCGCAGCTCGGTTGGTTCGGCAAAGGAGCAGCCGAAAAAGGTCTGCGCCAGATCGATGTAGTTGGAGGCCAGTGCTAGGTATTGCTCTCGATCCCCGCGTTTAGCGGCTTTGAGCTGTGAACGTGCGGCCTTGCGAGCAGGGTCTGAAGGCTTAAGCCAACCGAAGAAACGGCGTATGTTACCCATAACTCTCTTGAAATTAAGGATTAGTCCTGGTCTCCGCCAGGGCGGCGCTTGCACTCAATACGGCAGTCGCTCATCACGCGGATCCACATCTCGCGCAGGTCAAATATCCGGATCTGGTTTTCCTGGCGAAAGTTGGCGAGGAATTGCGGGTCCGGATGTGTAACTTGGTCGAGTAGGGCTAAAGTTTGGTTAAGCGCACTCAAGCTATTCTTGAGATGGCAAATGGTCAGACCAAAATCACCAAGATCGATGGCCTGAATGGATAATAGGACGTTCATTTCTGCCTGATGCAGGCTGTTGGCGTAGTTCCAGCAGAGCTGCGGCGAGAGATAATTCTGGCTGTACGCCATGTAGTGTTCCCAGCTCTCGTGCAAATAGCGGTACAGGGCGCGGGTCACCACAATCACAGGGTGGCGATGCAGGGTGTAAGGGGCATTGTCGTCGTTGGCATCGAAACGCGCATCGTCCTCTTCTGCCGATTCCAGCGTGCTAAATTCGTCGGTCAGCGAGATGTCTTCAGCATCCCAGCCCATCTGCACGGCCACTTCATCGAGATGGTTGGGCTTGTCCTTGAGAGTGTTGTAGATCGAAAGAAACTTGGCGGTATCTTGGTCTGAACCTTTTAGATACTTTCGCCATTGGTATTCATTCCAATGTGGCTCGCTGGGTGTTTCGTCCCAGTTGCCGTCGGAATGCTCAAAATTTGGATCGCTCATAGTTGTCGGATCAGATCCGATGCTGCTGAATCTGTATTTTTCATTACAGAAATCAACTCCCTTTTCAGTTTGAGCTGATTTTGCTTTGATTGAACTGCGAAGGCAGGCATATATTATAAATATTTAAAGCATCCGTTGTGCCAATTCTGCACGATCTCCCCGATTTTCTAAGTATGACTCCAAGTATTTTCCGTATGAACTGTTGGTTCGAAGGCCACGTCCAAGGCGTCGGGTTTCGTTATCAGACCATGAGCGTGGCGAAGGGCTTCGAGGTGGCCGGCACGGTACAAAATCTCACTGATGGGCGCGTGCATCTCTGTGCCGAGGGCGAGGAGTCCGAAGTTCGGGCCTTTCAAGGCGCGGTGGCCGAAGAGTTGAAAAGCTTCATCCGCCAGGCTGAGATCAAGACCGACAGTGGCCCACGCACCTGCCAGAGTTTTCGTATTGTTCAATAGTATGAGTCATTCAGCAATTAGTATTAAAGGCCTGACCAAGGATTTTTCCGTCGGCATGCGTGGGGTGAAGCTCCGCGCGGTAGACGATTTGAATCTCGAAATCGGCGATAACGAAATTTTCGGCCTGATCGGGCCGAATGGCTCCGGTAAGAGCACCACGATCAAGGTCGTCCTCGGTTTGCTCGACGCCTCGGTGGGCGAGTGCCAGATCTATGGCAAGCCCAGCCATACGGTGGCCGCGCGCCATAGCGTGGGCTTTCTCCCAGAGGCGCCGTATTTTTACCGCTATCTGTCCGGTCGTGAGCTGGTGCGCTTCTACGCTCGGATTTGTGGCGTTTCGCGTGGTCAAATCGACACACAGGTGGCTGACGTGATCGAGCTGGTCGGCATGACCGAGGCCGCACATCGTCGTGTCGGCACTTACTCGAAAGGCATGCTGCAACGTATCGGACTGGCGCAAGCGCTAGTGCATGATCCGCAACTGGTGATTCTCGATGAGCCGACTGCTGGCGTCGATCCACTCGGCTCGGCAGCGATTGCAGAGATCATCCGCGAGCTAAAGCGGCGCGGTAAGACGGTGCTGCTTTGCTCACACTTATTAGCGCAAATCGAAGGGCTGTGCGACCGCGTGGCAATATTGCACCGCGGTAAACTGGTCCGCGAGGGCCGCGTGGACGATCTGGTGCAGGAGGAAGATGCTGAGTCGTTGGTGGTCCAAGGGCTGAGCGCCGCAGGGCGTGCGGCAGTGGAGAAGACCATCGCCGAGCAGGGTGGTCAGCTTTGCCGAGTTGAGAAGCCGCGACTGAGTCTGGATTCGTTCTTTTTGCAAGAGGTCGAGCAACGCGAGGCCGAACGCAGCATCGATTCACAGACAGAAGGAGGCGCACAATGAGCGGATTAATGGATTCTATTTCTCGTGTTCGGCTGATCGCTGGTAACACATTTCTTGAAGCGGTGCGGCAGAAGTTTTTCAACTCGCTACTGCTGATCTCGGTGGCATTGGTGGGTAGCTCTACCTTCTTTCAGCAGTTCGATTTCGGCACTGGCGAGCTCAAGTTCGTCACCGACTTCGGCTTTGGCGCGTTGTTTTTCTTTGGCTCGATCCTTTCGATTGCCGCCACCACTCAGCTGTTCTTCAGCGAGATCGAGAATCGCACCGCGCTGACGATACTGGCCAAGCCAATCTATAAGCTAGAGTTCCTTGCCGGGAAATTTCTTGGGGCGCATATGCTGATGCTGGTCTTTACGACCGTCATTATGCTGGTGCTCGCCGGCATTCTGTATTGGCGCGAGACGATCCTGATGGCGCGGCTCGGCGAGGAGTTTGTCGATGGGCGTTTGATTCGCTACGGCGATTTATTTATCTTTGGCCTGCTGCAATGGATGAAATTCGGCATATTGAGCGCGATCGCTTTGTTCATTGCCAGTTTCTCGAATACGAATCTGTACACCGTGGTGGTGTCGTTCTTCATGCTGATTATTTGCCAGCTGCAATATATTGCGCGCGATGCGTATTCCTCGATGGAGCAGGGCGTCGGGGCGTGGTTAGTGCGTGTGCTCGGCCTGATCTTTCCGAATTTTCAATTGTTCAATGTCGGCGACCAGTTGGTGTTCGCTTCCAGCACTCCGTTGCCTACCAGCACGGTGCTGCAGATTGTCGGCTACGGATTAATTTATACCGTTGCCTTCATCCTGCTCGCGCAGGTGAACTTTAAAAAACGGGAGATCTAGCTGATGTCTGCCAGTACTTGTCTCAAGCATCCATTATTTCTGCGCGTGCGCAGTGTGTGTATCGTGCTGCTCGTGTTGGTCGTGCTCGGCATGGTCACGCGACCGATCGAAGCGCCGGCATGGCAAGTGGTGAAGGCGCGCCAGCCAGAGATGAATCTGCAGGCGATCGAAGGTGCGCTCGGGCAAGGACTCATCGTTGGTGTGCTCGGTGGCTTTCGTGCGGTGATGGCGGACTTTTTGTGGATTCGCACCAACACGATTTGGGAGCGGCGTGATCGTGTGAAGCTCGATGCGATGGTGCGGCTCGTTACAACGCTGGATCCGCGCCCCGATTTTTTCTGGATCAATGGTGCGCGGATGATTGCTTACGATGTGCCGAATTGGCGGATACAGGAAGAGGGTGGCTACACGGACGTGCCCGAAAGTCGGCAGCAGGCGCTGGATCGGGAGCAAGCTGAGCAAGCGTTCGTGATGCTGGAGCGTGCCCGTGAATTTCACCCCGAGAAAGCGAAACTCTATTTGGAAGTCGGGCAGATTTATTTGAATCGCTTGAAAGACACTGCGAATGCCGCGAAGTGGTTCCTACTCGCATCGCAGCAACCCGATGCACCGTATTTCGCCGCCCGTATTTACGGCGAACTCTTACGCCGCCAGGGGAAAGATACCGAGGCGTATGACTACCTAAAGCAGTTGCAC